>PMBS01000321.1 GCA_003153015.1 Myxococcales bacterium | reverse complement strand
TGGCTGATGCTGCAGCAGGATCGGCCCGACGACTATGTCATCGCGACGGGTGAATCACACTCGGTGCGCGAGGTTCTGGACATCGCCTTCGGCACGCTCGGCCTGGATTGGAAGGAATACGTCGAGACCGACCCACGCTACCTGCGTCCGACCGAAGTGGACCACCTGTGCGGCGACGCCAGCAAGGCGGCGGCCAAGCTAGGCTGGAAACCGCGTGTGCGCTTCCGCGAACTAATCGAAATGATGGTACGGTCTGACCAGGCCGACGTGCGAGCTGCGCTCGCCGGTCGCGCGCCCCAGATCTGAAGCAGAGCGTTCCCACCATCGCGAGCCTGTCTTGCCAAGAACACTCATCGTCATTCCAACCTACAACGAGCGCGAATGCGTGGAACCCATCGTTGTCGCCGTGCGGGCTGCTGTGCCAGAGGCCACCATTCAAATCGTTGACGATAACTCGCCGGACGGGACAGGCGCCATGGCTGACCAGATAGCCGCACGCGACCAGCAGGTGCGCGTGCTGCATAGGACGCAGAAGGCCGGCTTGGGCGCTGCCTACATCGATGCCTTTACCGAGGCGTTGGCCCAAGGGTGGGACCGCATCGTGCAGATGGACGCGGATTTCTCACACAATCCAGCCGATGTGCCGCGGCTCTTGCAGGCATTGGACGAGGGCGCCGACATGGCCGTGGGATCGCGCTATATCGCTGGCGGCGGTACCGAGAACTGGGGGCTGGGTCGCCGGATCATCAGCCGCGGGGGCGGGCTGTATGCCCGGATGGCTCTCGGGGTCGGGGTTCGCGACCTGACCGCTGGGTTCAAGGCATGGAAGGCCGCGACCCTGCATGGGATCGACCTGGGGGCGGTCAATGCCCGGGGCTACGGGTTTCAGATCGAGATGACCTACCGGACCTTGCGCGCTGGTTTCCAGGTGCGCGAGGTGCCGATTCTCTTTGTCGATCGCCGCGTGGGCCTTTCCAAGATGTCGGGCTCGATCTTCTTCGAGGCCTTGACCCTGGTTTGGCAGCTTCGCTTTAGGGTCGCGAGGGAGAAGACTCAGTAGGGCGGCCATTCAGCTCTTCGTCCGCCCGCCGCTGAGAACACAGAGGGAAGAGGAGAGACCGCAGAGCCGGTGGCCGGGCAGGGCGGGTGGCGGGTGCCGCAGTCCCGGATGGGGAACCGGCCAAGCCCCGGGTCCCAGCAACGCGATGTCGCTGTCCAACAATCCCCTCATACCCGGGCTCCCTTTCTCTGATATTCTGGCAGGCGTGATCTGCGAGGGCCAATGGTCAGCGATCGTTTTGGCGTTTTCGTTGATCGGGCTTGCTTGTTTCCGGACGCCGATGGGCGAACAGCAAGTGGGAGGAGCCACGACGGCCACCGGCGGAGTCACCAGTGGCTCCACGGGAGGCGGGAGCAGCGGAGGAAGCACAACTGGTGCCGCAGGGGGGGGCACCAGCTCTCTCGGAGGCACGACGGGCACCACCGGAGGGACGACCAGCTCCGCAGGGACAACCGGCACCACCGGAGGGACGACCAGCTCTGCAGGGACAACCGGCACCACGGTGCTGCATGGAGTCTTCGTACCGACGGGCAGCATGGCCGTGGCGAGGAGGTTCCACACGGCGACGTTGTTGCCGAACGGGAACGTTCTCATCGCTGGCGGAGACGGTGGCGGCATGCTTCTCGCAAGCGCGGAGCTATACGACCCGGCGGCCGAGAGCTTTCGGGTCACCGACAGCATGGCCGTGGCGAGGCCCGAGCACACAGCGACGTTGTTGCCGAACGGAAAGGTTCTCATCGCCGGCGATTGGACTCTTGCGAGCGCGGACCTATACGACCCAGGCGCCGGGACATTCGCGGCCACGGGCAAGATGAACACTGCAAGGTATGGCCAAACGGCGACTCTGTTGCCAAACGGGAAGGTTCTCATCGCCGGTGGAGTCAATCTCGAACGCCCCGAGGATCCTGCGAGCGCGGAGCTATACGACCCAGCGGCCGGGACGTTCACCGCTATCGGCCGCATGACCGAGAAGAGGTACGACCACACGGCAACCCTGTTGCCAAACGGGAAGGTGCTCATTGCCGGCGGGGATGGCGGATACGATGGCTACACCATTCTCGCAAGCGCGGAGCTATACGACCCCATCGCCGGAACCTTCACGGTGACGGGCAGCATGGCCGCGGCAAGATCCGAGCACAAGGCGACCTTGTTGCCGAGCGGAAGGGTGCTCATCGCCGGCGGAGCATCCGATGGCATGACACCACTCGCGAGCGCGGAGCTATATGACCCAGCAGCCGGGACGTTCGCCGCCACCGGCAGCATGACCGCCACGAGGTACGAGCACACGGCGAGCTTGTTGGGCAATGGGAAGGTCCTCATGGCCGGTGGGTGTTCTGATGGCGCGGACTTGACGAGCGCGGAGCTATACGACCCAGCCGCCGGGACGTTCACCGCCACTGGCAGCATGACCGCCACGAGGTGCGCCCACACGGCGACCTTGCTGGGCAATGGGAAGGTGCTCATAGCTGGCGGCAGAGGCTACGGCGGAATTCTCGCGAGTGCGGAGCTATATCTCCCATAGAAGGAGAACCGTCTGCTATTCGCACTGCGAGAGCAGCACGTGCACGGCGACGGGATAGGGAGAGAACCTGCCGGTGGTTGCCACCGCGATGTCGGTCACGCCGTCGCCGTTGAAGTCGCCCGCGGTGATCGCGTCGGTCAAGAGCTCGCTCGCGCCGCTCAGATTGTAGATGACAGGCGCGGCGAAGGTGCCGTCGCCCTGGTTCTCGAATACCGCCACGGGAACCGGCGGCGCCGAACCGCCCCGCCCAGCAGGCTGGAGGACAAGCGCGACGTCCGGTTTTCCGTCGCCGTTGAAGTCGCCGGTTGCGACCTGGTAGACGTCGGGGACCGACGTGATTTCCGTGGTGGCCATGGCGAAGCTCCGGTCACGCGCGCCGGTGAACACCTCGATGACGATGGCTTCGTCGCTGGCGTTGGGGCGCAGGATGGTCGTGGTGGCGAGGTCGTCGATGCCATCCCCGTTGAAGTCGGCGACGCCCAGGCCAGCACCGCCCCGGTCGGGGCTGGAGCCGAAGGTCGCCTCGTCGCGGAAGGTGCCGTCGCCCGCGTTGTAGAACACACCGAACATGGAGGCAGTCGTCGAAGCGAGCTCGGCGATGTCGAGGTGGCCGTCACCGTCGAAGTCGCCCGTCGCCAGGTCGCTCCACCACGCCGGGGTGGCGTAGCTCACCGGTGCCGCGAAGCTGCCCTGGCCCGTGTTGCGAAACACGTTCAAGGCGAAGTTCGTCGGCTCGGGCCCGGGCAGCGCGATGCCGCCGGCATCGGTCACGAACCCGCCCATCATCAGGTAGTCGTAGCCGGCGAACGCGAGATCGGGACGCCCGTCGCCATCGAAATCTCCGACCGCCAGCCGGCCGCTGGTTTGCGGCGTCGCCAGCGTGACCGACTGCGAGGCCAGCTTCCCATGCCCCGTGCCGAAGTCGAACGCCAGCACGCCGTCGTCGGTAGCCAGATCGATCCCGTCTGCGCTGTTACTCTGGCTGGCGAGATCGACGATGCCGTCGCCATTGAAATCGGCGGCTACGAGAGTGCCCGAGTTCGGCTTGATCGCGACCGGCAGCGCCGACAGCGAAAATGCGCCGTTGCCCGTGTTGGTGAGTAGCTCCAGCGACGGCACGTTGTTGTGGCTCTCTACGATCACTAGGTCGAGCCGGCCGTCGCCCGTCAGATCCGTGGTGACGAGGGCGCGTGGGCTGTTCGAGGGCGTGTAGGCCGCGGGATTGGCGAAGCCCTTGAAGGTGCAGCTGGGCTTGCCGATGCGAGTGTCGGTCTTGCTGCCTGCGTCCCCACCGGTAGACTGGCCGCCATCACTTCCGCCACTGGACCGCCCACTCGGCTGCCTAGACCCCGACAGAAGAGCACCCCGGCCACAAGCCGAGAGCGAAAGAACCAAGACGGCGTAGAAGGCTGGACGCATCTGAGCAATGCATAGCAGGACTCGCGCCAGTCTATGGTCATTTCCCGTGTCTCCGGGGGGCATCGCGCCTACACCTCATGTCAGGCCCAAGTAGGAATGTCCCCAAATGTCCGATAACAGATATTATGTCAACTAGCTGAGACTGGCGATTCCCTCATCTATTGTGCGCGCGAAACGGCCAAGCTTCGGCCGGAGGCATGCGCCTTTGCGGCCTCTCCTCTCACTTCTGTGTCCTCGGCCGCGCGAGGCTGAACATGCGGCGCCGTTCAGCCAGACGTTGGTTCGAGGCTGAGTTTCTTGCGGGCGCGCTGCTCGCGCAACTCGGCTAGCGCGAGGTCGAGCTCGGGAGAGCGTGTGGCCTGGAGCTCGATGGCTGCGATGGCCTTGTCAAGGGCCGCGATGTCGACGACCGTGCGGGTGCGCAAGGCTGCGTACATCTCGCTGAACTGGGCGTGAAAAGCCTGCAACTCATCCCCGCGGCGCAGTTGGCGTAGCACGGGCGGCAGGTGATCGTCGCGAATCCGTCCACAGGTGGTAGCGATGTTGTGCAAAGGCCCGGCCACCTTGTGGGTCAGCCAGATCCCCACCGCGGCTATGGAGAGCACGAGTACCAAGCCGAATCCCGCCATGCCGTAGAGTACAACGCGATCATTGGCCTGGAAGCGAGCCAACAACTCTGCCCCGGCAGCGGGATCGGCTTGCACAGTCAGAAGCACGATGCGCGAGGATTCCTGGGTGGCTTGATAGATCTTGTAGCCGAGGACGCCGGTGAGAAACACGGCAACCGCAATGATGAAAGCCGTGTAGCGGAGCTGCAGTCCCACGTCGAGCAGGTAGTTGCGCAGCTTACGCTTGTGTGCAAATGACGGCCTGTCGGATTTCTCATTTTGCTGGGTCATGCGTATCTCTCCTCCCGGATCCCGGCTAGCCCCCTTGAGAACGGAAGAATTCAAGAAGACTGTCGCCCAGTTGGCCGGCGGTAGCTTCGATGCATTCCCGCCGGGCGTTCAGCTTGTCGGCGTCCCGCCTGCCCGCCTGCACGGCGGCCCCAGCGCTGGTCCAAAGAATGATGCTCTTGGACGGCCAGCGCGCAACCATGAGTTTGATCTCGCAACTGGTTTCCCCGATACCGAAAACCTCCTGCAAGCGTGACACGTTGCCATCGACGAGAAAGCCGAGCTGCGGGGTGCGACCCCGACCCTTGGCGGGCGTTTCGGAAAAGGTCAGCTTGGGCAGTTTTTGCAGAGATTGCCTAAGCGAGGTCTGCAGCAAGGCAAGCATGCTCGCGTCGGCAAGCTTCACGCCCCCGGAAAACGGGCCAATGGTCACAAAGATCTTTCGGTCCTTGACTTCCTGATCTTCGAGAGCCGAAAGCGCGATCTTGATCTGGGTGCTGACAAAGGAATCGTGCTCGCGGCCCAGGAGGGCTCTCAGCGCCGGTGCCGCGCCCGCGCCGCCCAGCTTGCCCAGCGACTGCGCCGCCATGGCTCGCACCGACTTGTCCTCATCGTCAAGGGCCTTGATGAGCGCAGCCATCCCGCCCTTGTCCCCCAGCTTGCCCAAGAGAAGTGCGGCCTGCACCCGCACCTTGAAGCTGGAATCGGTGAGGAGGGCTTTGCTCAGGTCTTCGACCTTCCCGGCCCAGCCCACCCGTGCCGCGACCAGCACAGTTAACACCGTGGCAAGCACGGCTACCAGTACGCGCGCCCGAGAGCTCATCCTGGGGTGCGCAGCCTCGGCGATGGCCCGCTCGAAGGTAGCTCGATGACGAAGGCCGATCCGCTTCGGGGGATGTCCTCTACCCAGATGGTCCCACCGTGCACCTCCACAATAAGTTTCGCGAGAGCGAGCCCCAGACCATGACCGATGGGCACATGCTTGCCTGTCTGGGAATAGGGCTCGAAGATCTGCGCGCGCTGGTCCGTCGGAATGCGGTCATGATCCCCGCCCACGCTGGCATGGGTGAGCCCACCAGCACAGGAAATGCGGATTTGGCACTGGTGGTTGCCTGGCTGGCGCAAGACGTGGGCAATCAGATTCGCCAGAGCTTCCTGAAGGTAGTCCGGGTCACCCTGCACCGGCTGGGCGTTGGCTGCGGCCTCGATGGCGATGGTCTTGATGCGGGTCGGGGTCGAGGACTCGATGGCGGTCTTGGCTTTCTCGGCGAGATCGGCCAAGAAAACCTGTTCTTCGCGCAAGGCGACCCGATCTGACTCGAATCGTTCGTAGTCGACAACCGTGCGTAGGCCGCGCGCCATATCATGAAAAAGGGCGCGGCAGTCCTGGACACACTCGTCGATCTCACACTTACGAGAGACGCGGTCGAGGGACGCCAGCTCATGGGCCAGGAATTCGAAATTCGCCTGCACCGCGCCCATGGAGTTCTGCAGATCATGGATCAATCCTCCCACCCAACGGCGTCGTTCCCGGATGGCGGCGCTCTGAACCATGCGCTTCTTCTCCTCGCGCCGGTAGAGCACATGGGTTCGCAAGAGAGCCCACAACCGAGCCCGCCGTGCGTCGACACTGGTGGAGGGGAAGAAAATCGCGTCCGCACCCGCGGTCACCGCGCGCAGGTGCTGGGCCTCGCTGCCCTTGTCGTCAGCCCACAGAATGACGGGCACGAAATGCGAGCGGGCATTCGCCTTGATGCGTGCGCAGAGATCGACACCACCCGCCGCTGTGACCCGTGACTCGATCAGAACGAGATTCGGACGATGCAGGAGTATCTCTTCGAAGGCCATGTCCGCGCTGCCGGCCAGCTGGACGTTGATGCCCTCGGATTTGAGGAACTCCACCAGCGGGCGTGCTGACGCTCGGTCCGACGCAACCACCAGGCATTCGACCTGACCCGGGGTTGGTGCGACGTCGTTTCGTGTCGTCCGTTCGCTGGAAAGCATTCGACGGCGTATCCCGCGCCGGGAATCAAGGTATCAAGAACTGCGCGATTTTTCAACGCTTAGCAACAACGTATGGTCACGAGGCATCTGACGAAAAGACATACATGTAGGTTTCTTGACTTCATTGTGGGCTATGGCACTGTGTCAACATGAGAAACCACGATGTCACTGACCAAGCGCCCTTCCCTCCCATCCAAGAGAAGCGTCAGCACCTGCGCTTCGACAAGGTTTTCCCCGTTCGGGTGGAGTCGATTCTGTTCGGCGAGCTGGACTGCGTGGCCCGCAACGTCTCGGCTGGCGGGATATTTGTCGAGATGAGCGAGCCCCTCCCCTTGGGAGCCCGTGTGCGGGTCTCATTTCTCAGCACAGACAACTCGGCCGAGATCGTTGCGCTCGGCGAGGTCAAGAATCACTACTTCATGAACTTCGCGAAGGAAGGCCTGACCCATTCTGTCTCTGGCATGGCGGTGCGGTTCTATGCTTTCGAAAACGAGAGCCAGCAGATCCTGGCGGACTGCCTAGATCGTTTTCGAGTGCTCAATTAGGCACCACAAGCCCGCGATAACCGCGGAAGGCCGTGGCCGAGTGAGGTGCGAGCCGTGTTTTGTTGACGGTTGCTTCCAAATAGACTGCGCGCCGTGGTTGATGGATCACCTATGGCTCCTTTGCCGCGTCCAACTGGAGGTACTATCTCGAATCGTGTGTGTTCTGTTCGCGTTTCTACAACGGCTACTCGGACACCGCCGGCGTCTATGCGGACGCCGCCTTGGAGAATGTTCGTTGCGTCCGCTGAGGACGGGCATTTTGGCGTTTGGGACCTTCTTGCTCCCTTGGATAACCCCATCCAGCGGTGGTACTGCCCTGACGATGCTCGCCGAATTGTCCACGTGACCCTGGCAAGCTGCGGGCACCCGAGCGAAACTGCCTGAGCTGGGCCTCCCTACTCTGCTAGCTGCGCCCGGACCACGACCGGTTCATTCAACGCAACCGTCGTGTCGGGGTCGATGGGAACTTCCACATCCCGCGGGCCTTGCGCGATGGTGAGCGTCCGCGTCCCCTCCCGGACGCTGAGCTCATAGCGGCCAGGCAACACTCCGGTCACAAGAAAGCGCCCGTCCTGGTCGAGCGCGCCCACGGCTGGCCTGGGGAAGCCCAGCGAAGGTGCGTGCCCCACCAGCAGCGCGCGGGTATCCGATGACAGGCGAAAGCCGGGCCGGGGAATCACCTGGCCGGTCACGCGTGACCCTTTGTGATCGAGACGAAGCTCGACAGTGACGTCGCCCTTTTCGGCCAGCTCGATTTTTTCTGGGGGATAGGCCAGCATGTCGCCTCGACGCGCCCACAGGTAGTAGGTGCCGGGAGCAAAATGATCCTGGGCAAAACCCCCTTCTGAGTCGGTGGTCCAAAAGATGGGTAGGGTTGGCGCGCCGGGGACGTCGGACAGCACCGCCGCGACCGTGGCATTGGACTCTGGTGACCCGTCGGCGTTGTTTACTACGCCGCGGATCACGGTTCCGTGCGACAACTTCACGGTCAGTCGCGCTGCCGGGGCAGTGAGCGCGTTCTTGGTGGTGACCGACTTCCAGCCAAACTTGGAGACGCGCAAGGAATACCGGCGGGCTTCCAGGCCGCCGAGAACGAAGGTTCCGTCTGCGCCCGAGTGGGTCTCACTGACTGCAATGGCGTCTTCCGGTGTGCGCACCGCCTGCAGTAACGCGCCTGCTACCGGGGCGCCGGTTTCGGAGTCGACCACCCGGCCACGGGCGCCTGACTCTGCACCCATGCGGAAAGTCCGCCCGGCAGCAGTGCCGGTCGCGCCAAGCTTGTCCGGCGCCAAACGGTCGACGATTTCGCTGGCCAAACCGGGGCGACGCAGCCGCAGGGCATAGGTCCACGGACCATTGCGCAGGTGAAGCTTGAAGGTGCCGTCCTTGGCCGAAACCTCGTCGCCCAGGGGGGTGAATTGCGTGCCCCGCGCGACCCAGATGTCGACATTCACGCCCTCCAGCCGGTGGCCCGCCTCATCGGTCACGCGCCCAGAAAAAACCACCTCGGGCCGATCGGCCGTGTCACGGTTGAACAAGGCTCGGTGGAAGGCCAGCTCCGAATCGAGCACGCAGTGCGATCCGGGTGTCCAGGGCAAGGCACAGGCTGGCGCCAGCGCGGAGCAGAACTCCACGCATTCCTCAGTATCCTTGGGATCGCATACCCGGGGCCGCGACTGAAACGCCTCCAAGAAGGGAGACTCTCCCTCGCGGCCGACGCAGTACAGACAAGCATCAGGCTGTTCCACACACAGAACGCCGCGAGGAGATGCGGTGGTGACATCGGCGGGCCGTGCACTCGACACCCGGACCGAGCGCTTGCACGCCGGCAGTGCGAGAAGCAACGCCACGCCGATGCAAGGGCCGAACCTTGCCAGCGCCGTGGGTTGTCTTGCGCGAGGGCTGGACACAAAGCAAGAGTATAGGATCACGCACGCTCGGCAAGGGCGCGGATTGGTTGTAGAAGAGCGCCCAGGAGACAAGCCTTGACTCGCGGCAGACTGATCGTCCTGGAGGGCATCGACGGC
>PMBS01000285.1 GCA_003153015.1 Myxococcales bacterium | reverse complement strand
CCTTCACTGCCCGAGGCCGCGGTCACCACGTCGTGACCCATGCGCCGCACCGTGACCGCCATGCCCTCCCGCATGGTCTCGTTGTCGTCGATGATGAGAACGCGCGCCATGGCAGAACCATACTACGTGGGCGGCCGGGTGCGACTCGTGAAACGGAAGCGGGCGCCGCCTTCTTCACCGCGGTCCACACTCACCTCGCCGCCATGATCGTGCGCGATCTCGCGCACGAAGGCCAGACCCAACCCGATTCCCCTCTCGCGGGTGGTGAAGAAGGGGGTGAAGATCTTGTCCCCCAACTCCGGCGCCACGCCGGGGCCGCTGTCGCGTACTTCCCATTCGACCAAACCGTTAGCCCTGCGCGCGGCGACCACCACCTGGCCGGGAACGCCCGCTGCAACCATGGCGTTCTTGACCAGGTTGATGAGGGCGCGGCGCAGTTGGCCTCGGTCACCTTCGGCAACCAGGCCCGGGGTGGCCTCGGTACGCAGCGCAGGCCCCGTGCCAGCGGGGAACCGACAAATCTCGCACACCTCATCCAGCAAAGGCGCGACGGGGACGGGTTCCATCACGGGCGGCGTCCGGCGCGCGAATTCCAAAAAGTCGGACACCACGTTCTTCAGGTAGCCGATCTCGCGCTCCACCCGCACCACCTCGGCCAAGCGTTCGGGCTGCTGCGCCAGCCCTTCGCGCAGAAGGCCCGCATAGAGTTCCAACCCGCCCAAAGGGTTACGCACCTCGTGCGCAATCCCCGCCAGCATCATCTGCATGCGCTCGTCGCGCGCCTGCAGCGCGGCCCGCATCTCGTCCAGGCGAGCCGCCAGATAGCCAATCTCGTCCCGGGTCTCGACCGCCACCGGGCGGGCCAGATCGCCGCGCCCGATCCCTTCCGCGGCTCGCGCCAGGCGCGCTAGCGGCCCGGTCATCCGGCGCGAAAGCCACGCCGCCAGCACGGCAATGAGGACCATGCACACGCCGCCGCCCGCGACCAGCCAGCGACGAAACGCGGCTAACTGAGCGAAATACTGCGCACTGCCCTCCACGACAACGAATCCCGCGGGTTCGCGTCCGCCCACGCGGGCATAGCCACGCTGATAGGGTCGGCCATCGCGTCCCCAAAACAGGGGCGAGCCTGCCAGGGCGCCAGCCGTGGCCCGCTCGATTTCGGGCTGGTCGGCGCCCAGCTCGTAGGCGTGCGCGCCTAGGGCCACCAGCGCATCAGTATCGCCTCGCCCCGTCAGATCGCGGGCGACCAGCAGAACCCGCCGGACGCCCATTCGCTGCCGAGCCAGTTCGATGCGCCGAGTGAGATTGGCGTAGGTGTTGGATTGCTCGTCGCCGGGCCCGATGGCCGTGAACTGCTCGGGCAGGATCTGCATCGCAATACCGGACGCGGCCGTGGCGAGCCGCTGGCCCAGTTCATCCTCCAGCGCGCGCCGTGCCACCACATGGGCCAGCATGCCGAACAGCACCAGCGCCACCACCGCCGGCAGCAACACGGCCACCAACACTTTGGCGAGGAGTCTTGCTTTTGGGGGCCGGGCTAGCATCCCGGTGCCAGTGTACCAATGGCCGGCCCCGGCTGCGTGGATGAAACTGCTCGCGCACCGGCCCCGTCGCTCAGGGCGTTGCTGCGGATGGGATCGCCGGCAAGTCCGCCGGCTGCCCGCTGTGCAACATCACGCGAATCTCGGCGCAAATCGCGTCGTAGACCAGGGTATCGATGCGGCTACGTCCGTCCTGGGCGAGATCCTCGAAGGTGGCTGCCATGCGCACGCTGCCCCGCAATGGGATGTTGGCCACCACGCGACAGCGGCCCACCACGGGTTGAGTGTCGCGGCTGAGCTTCAGCCGAAAGGGGACCAAGGTCCCCACGGCCGGGGCCTCGCCGAGCAGTGCGGACAGCCCGCTCACGCTGAGGTCCTGGGTGAGCGACGACGTCTTGCCCGCACGCAGATCGAATTCTATCGGCACAGCCCGCGCCACCCGCACCGACTGGCGTGCGCCATCATTGGCGCGAATCTCGAGACGCTGGGCCAGAACGAGCACTGCGCCCAGGTCAGAGCGCGCCTGCATATAGGCAGGCAGCAGATTTACTCCCAAGCTTCCTTCCTTGAACTTGTCGTGCCATGAACAAAACTGGGCCAGCCAGTAGGTGAGCCTCGTCGCTGCCATCGATTTCTCCCTTGCAGAACCCAACCGGGTGCCGATCTAGTACTCGGCACATTGGCGCAGGTCTTTAGGACCGGTGAGAAGAAAAGTTCAAACTCAACCTGGGTCGCCGGCGATGCGACGCACGGCTGCAAGCAGAAGATCGGTCTGGAACGGCTTGACGATCCAGCCCTTGGCCCCGGCGCGCTTAGCCCGGGCGATGAGTTCGGGCGATCCATCCGTTGTCAGCATGACTACGGGCACGGGCAGACCCGCGGCGTCGCCCCTGATGCTGTCGAGAAACTCGATTCCGTTCATGCGCGGCATGTTGAGGTCGCACAAGACCATGGCGATCTCCGCGTGTGCACGCAATGCATCCACGCCTTCCCGTCCATCACTGGCTTCGACGATCTGGTACCCTGCCGACGTCAGGGTTAGCGACACCTGCTGCCGAACTGTAAGAGAGTCGTCCACGATGAGTACGGATTTCTTGCTCATGACATTGCGCCGCAAGACCTAGAAAAGGACTATCGAACCTTCCCTAAGGGCCGCTCCTTCCTCGTCCGAAGGGCTTTCCGCAAGTCGGAAACCGGTTCCTATTTCAAGTTCAAGCCAGCCATCCAACACCATTCCATCAATGGCGAAAGAGATGGGAGTCGGTGTGGGCCGCAGACTGGAGGAAAGACGCAACTTCTCGGCCAATGCGCTCTGCGGAACGCTGAGAACCAGTCTTACCCCATAGGCCAGCAACCGGTTGCGAAAGCGGCCGACCGACTGGTTCACCATCTCGCAGGCCCAGTCGGTGAGGTCGCGCGGTGTCACGGTGGGGGGTAAGGGATGGAGCCGCGCAAAGAGCTTGCTGGGACCCACCAGGGTAAACGAGCCCCGAAGTTCATTGTTGCAGAATCCGCTGAAGGCCGCGATGCTTTCGCCAGTGGGTGGCGGCTGCCGCACCCCTCCAGTCCGTTCGGGCCTGGCCCCCAATTCGGTGAGCAATTCGGACGTGCACTGAGAGAGGATCTCTGCCAATCGTGCTTGGTTGGAATCGCCAGGCATCACGACCTCATTTCACTTCGCTCGGTGGAACCAACCGGAAACTCAAGGACTCCCGACCACACTCCGGTCAAAGCAACTCCCTGGGGATCTCGATCTCGGTTCCCGTGCGCCGCAACACCGTGGGTGACACCACCACGCGATTGCGACCACTCGCTTTGGCCTGGTACATGGCGCGGTCGGCTCGATCGATGAGGACCTCCGCATTGTCGTTGACTTCAAGACACGCGATACCAATCGAGACAGTCACCGGCACGCGCTGACGCTTGACGTCCGACACCGACATCCGTTCCACTGCGCTGCGGATGCGCTCGGCCGCAATGCGAGCACCCGACTCGGGAGCACCTGACAGCACGACCACGAATTCCTCACCTCCCCAACGCCCCACTATGTCCGTCTTGCGCGCCTGGCGAGTTAGCAACTGTCCGAGCGCAGCAAGCACCTGATCGCCCGTGGCATGTCCGCGCTCGTCGTTGATCAACTTGAAGTGGTCGACGTCAAGCAACAAGAGCGACATGGGATAGCCATGGCGCTCGGAACGGGCCTGTTCTACGTCCAGGGCGGCGAGGAGCGCACGGCGGTTCATGATTCCGGTCAGCGGATCCGTGGTGGCCGCGCGCTGAGTCTCCTCGACCAGAAGCGCCATGCGCAAGGGTCCGCCCAGCTCGCGAGCCACGACATCAAGAATGCGCACGTCCTGATGATCCCCAACCCCCTTCTGGCTGAGAGCAATGTGGGCGACGATTTCCTGGCCAAATTCGACGGGACGAACCAGCGGCTGGGCAGCAGCGGGATCCGCGGAGGCGTCTTCATCCTCGATGCGCAGGATGGGGGTCTCCACGGGAAGATCAAGAGCCTGGCGTGCTTCGCGCTCGCATTCCCCGCGCGCGGCCGGGTGCGCATGCAGAGCGACCTGCGAGGGCCGACTCACCGACAGAGCCAGCCAACGGTACGACATGACCTGGGAAACGAATTGGGTGAGCAAATCGAAGAGCCGGTCGAACGCTCCACAGGTCGACAGGGCGCGCACCTCGGACGCGAGCACCGACTCAAAAAGGGCCGTATCCAGATAGGCCGCGATGCGATCACGAATGGCGGACTCGGCATCTTGAAGCTGGGTGAAGAACCCCTCTTCCTCCGTGGCCGAGTCAATAACAGAACGGCCGAGGGCCCGCACCAGATCCCCCATGCGGCCCTTGACGACGTAGGCGGCGGCCCCCGCTCGTTCGGACCAGAAGCGGTTGCGCGGACTGTCGGGACCGCGCAAGACAACCGGCACGCGCTCGGTACCAGGCTCGGCCCGCAAGAGCCGCGTGAGTTGCACCCCGGAAATGCCTGTCATCCACAGATCCGCAATGACGGCGGAGGGCGGGCTGCTGAGAATGGCATTGGCTCCTTCGACAGCTCCTGCGAATCCCGTTGCCTTGTAGCCCTGCATGCGCAGACGCTGAATGAGAACGTCGCGGGTTTGATCCTCGGGGTCGATGAGGATGATTGAATGCCCGCTGCTCATACCAATGGAAATCGCCAGAAAGCCCCGATCTGTTTAGCGGGTCGTAGGCAGCTCGATAGATCACCGACCGAAAATCGTCGCTGCCAGGGCGAGGCAACCTGGATCGAGTAGTACCCCGCACCCGATGGCATCGTGAATCTGCGAGTAGCCCCGCCACCGCACCGTGCCGGTCAAGGTCTTCGCCCCATCCGTCTCTTGCACGACGACCCAAATCGGGTCCCCGACGCCAACCGACTCGGGGAAGGCACCGGTTGGAACCAGAAAGAACCCGGAGACTGACACATCGCGCAGCTCAGCCGGCTGCCCCTCATTTTCGCGGTTCACCCAGCGCGCATGGACCAAACGCAGGCTTCGGGGATCACGTCGGCGTTGCACGCTGACAGCCATTGCTTCTCCCATCCCTTCGGCTGATCGGCGGCAGGCTTGAATACTCGCTGCCAAAGGCATGCACGCGTTGCCCGAAGAGGGCCAACTCCGCCAACCGGTTCAAGCTTCTTGCCGGTTCTGCCGCTTCTGCCTGATGGGGATCCGCGATGAGGACGAGCCTACGGGCGAAACTAGTTCGAACCATGATCGCGACGCTGATCGTGGTTTCGACAGCCACATTGCTGGTGGTGGCGGGGATGAACTACTTCGCCTCCCAGAGGACGCTGAAGACCATTGAGGAACACCTGCGCGCCAGCATCGAGCACAAGGGCAGCGGGCTGGTCGCCAACCAAGCCTTGGGCTTGCGCGATCTGGTCGCCGACAACGCGTTTGGCGACGTTTCGCGCTTGGTCGAGCGCACTTTGGAGAAGGATGAACAGTTGGTCTACGGGCTTTTCCTCGACGAGGAGCAGAAAGCTTGGGGCTTCGCCACGCGGCAAGGTGCGGCCAAGGGCTCAGACGATTGGAAACGACTCAACATCGCTGTGAAGGCCGAGAAAAGACCCGAGGTGCAGGTCATTTACCGGCGCGCGTTAGGGCAAAACGTCTTTGAATTTTCGATGGCCGTGGTCGACGACAAGGGCAACGCTTTGGGCAGGGTCTACTACGGCATGTCGGACGGTCCGTTGCAGCAAGCCCTGAGTGAGGCCCGTGCCGACTCCCGACGCTCCCTCTTGCTCACGGTGGGACTGCTGCTCGTGCTCGGCACGGTGACTATAGTCATGGGTGCGCTGCGCAGCCGACAATCCGCCGCCCACATCACCCAGCCGGTGACCGATCTGACCCAGGCGGTGAACACCCTGGCTTCCGGCCAGCGCGACATTCGGGTCAACATTTCCAGCGGTGACGAGCTGGAAATCCTCGGTGGCGCCTTCAACAACATGGCGGCGGAACTGAAGGATTCTTACGAACGCTTGGAGAACATGAACCGCACCCTGGAAGTCAAGGTGCGGGAACGCACGCGCGAGTTGGCGGACCGCAACCGTGACATGCGCTTGGTCATGGACAACGTCAACCAAGGCTTCCTCACAGTTTCGACCTTGGGGCAGCTCGCACAGGAACGCTCGGCCATCGTCGACCACTGGTTTGGCTCCTACGAAGGCGAAACCAAGTTCGTGGACTACATTGGCAAAGTCGACGCGATGTATGCCGCCAGTTTCGGCATGGGCTACGAGGCATTGATCGACGACTTTCTTCCGCGGGAGCTGTGCATCGAACAGATGCCGGCCCGCCTGCGCCATGACGGCCGGGAGTTCCGTTGCTCCTACTTCGCGATTCTGAAGGGCGATCAATTTGATGGTCTGCTCATCGTCATCAACGATGTGACGACGGAACTACTACACGCCCGCCAGGAAGCCGAGCGCAAGGAGATCCTCGCGATGTTCGAAGCGCTTACCAAGGACCGTACCGGTTTCCTCTCGTTCATCGACGAGGCCAACGATCTGCTCAAACAGGTTTCCGGCGCCGACCTGCCGACGCAGAAACGGATCCTGCATACCTTGAAGGGCAACTCCGGGCTGATGGGGTTCTCCATCGTCGCCAGCCTGTGCCACCAAGCCGAGGACGAAATGGCCGAGCGGCAGGAGCCGCTGCCCGCCGAAGCGCTGGCACCGCTCGAACGGCGTTGGCACACGTTGAACGAGGCACTGAAGTCCTTCCTGGGTGACAAGGGCCGCGATGTGCTCGAGCTCAGCAGCAAGGAGATCGAGAAACTCGAGCAGGAGATCCGCGCGGGTGCGCCCGCTGAACATGTTCTGGATCGCTTGGCCTCGTGGTGGTTGGAAGCGTCCGAGCTGCCGCTCAGGCGCCTCGGCCGTTACGCCACGGCGCTCGCCAGCCGGCTGGGCAAAGGGGAGATCAAGATCGAAATCCAAGCCCACGGCGTGCGCTTGGCGCCCAAAGCCTGGGTAGGCTTCTGGACTGATTTGGTTCACGTCGTGCGCAATGCGGTCGATCACGGGCTGGAGACGCCGACCGAACGTGAAAGCGCGGGCAAGGTGGGAAAACCCAAGCTGCGCCTGTCGACCGCGGTCACCAACCGCAAGTTGGTGGTAGAAATCGAGGATGACGGCCGTGGCATCAATTGGCAGGGTGTGAAAGACGCCGCGGGCAAGCTTGGGCTGGCTACCGCCACTGAAGACGATCTGGTTCGCGCGCTATTCGTATCGGGACTCACCACCAATGCCGAGGTCACCACGCTCTCCGGCCGTGGCATCGGTCTATCCGCGGTCCGCCAACAGGTGAACGACCTGGGCGGCCAGATCGCTGTCACCACCAAACCCAACCAAGGCACCTGTTTCCGCTTCACTTTCCCGCTGCCCGACGTGGGACCGCGTTTTGGCGTGGAGACCGTGGAAGAAGCAGCGTAGTCCACAATACCGCGATAGCCGCAGAAGGTCGTGGCCGTGGCCGGAGTGATCCCTTTGTTTGCGGCCGTCAGGCTGCGCTGTTTCCTCTGCGTCCGCTGTGTGAAATAGCTGACTCTGATCCACGGTCCACGAGATGCTGGTTAGTCGGCGAATTGCTACGTCCCGCAGATCTTTCGCGCCGCCGCCAGCAACAGATCGGCCTTGAAGGGTTTGATGATCCACCCCTTTGCGCCGGCCTTCTTCGCGCGATCAATGAGTTGCGGTTGGCCTTCGGTGGTCAGCATCACCACTGGCACCGCGTATCCCGCCTGCTTGAGCGATTCCAACATCTCCAACCCGTTTGCCCGGGGCATGTTGACATCGCAGAGCACCAACGCGAGGTCAGGGGTTTTCTGTATGGAGTCGAACCCTTCCAAACCATCGACCGCCTCCATGACCGTGAATCCACCCTGGTTCAAGGCCAGCACCACCTGTTGACGTACGGTTTGCGAATCGTCAACGACAATGATCTTCTTCGACATCAACCTCTCCTCTTGCGCTTCCCCGATGAACTCTTCTGGCGCTGAAAAGAACCATTGTTGCCAATGCCGCCGGTCAGAAATCCTGCCAGGGATGGATGGCCGATCCATCCCCGGCCGCTGTGCTGCTCCTCGGTCACAGAGGGTCGAGTCCCAGACGCAGCGAAATGCCCGGGCCACACCATGGACATCGGAGACTCGCCGGGCGAACTTGAACGACGAGCAGCCACGCCGGTGGGTTTCCCGATTTCCTGGCTACGGCCGCAATGCGACTAGCGCTGTGGTTCCAACCTTCCCTGATCGCTTAAGTTCTCTCCCCAATCCTCCGAAGGTTGGGTGCAGCAAGAACCCGCACGTGCTGATCCTCGTGGGTTGCGATTCGGGGAACTGACACCGTCCTGTCCTCACCCAATGACCAGCCTCCATAGCCCTCGCCGACAACTGCCGCGGCTTCTCGCGTGGCTCTTGCTTGGCCTGGGGCTGCTCTACCCCTACCAACCGCTGCAATCGGCCATCGCGCAGGGGAGCAAGCCGGTGGTACATGTCTTTCTCCAGCTCGATGCCAAGTCGAGCGCGGTAGAGAAGACACTCCAGGAGCATTTGCCCGACCTAGCCATCACCGTGTTCGGACGCTATCGCGACTTTGAGGAAGGTCTGAGCAACGGGCATCCTGACGCAGTCGTCAGCATCACGCCGGTTCTCGAACAACGGGGCAAGACCGCATCCCTGCAGGGGCAACGTGGTGGCAAGAGCGCCGAACCCTATATTCTTGCCTCGGTCAACCAGCCATTGGAGGGCTCATTGGCGGGGAAAACCATTGGCGTGGTCGACCTGCTCGGCCGCGATGGCACGCAAGCCTTTCTCAACGGCCTGCTCAAAGCGACAGACGTGAAGATCAGGCGCGTGGCAAAGGTCGAGGACCTTCTGCCCCTCCTCGAGTTCTCTGCGGCCGACGGAATTGTCTTTCCCAGCTCCATGTTGGCCCGGCTGCTGGAGCGCACGCGCCTGGCCATCAAGACCAGAGATCTACCGGGTGCCCCCGTGGGCCTGTCTGCCGTGGCGGTGCTCAACCCGGCGGCGCGCGACATCGTCGTCAAATCCTTTCAGAGACTCGATACACCCACCAAGCGCCTCTTGGGCATTGACTCCTGGAGCGTCCCATGATCGGCGGCAAGAACATGAACTGGCGAGTGGCTTCGGGGTCGGCCCTGCTCCTGTGGCTGGCAGGCTGCGCGACCACGGGCAGCGAGCAAGGCGCGCCCACCCAGAATGCGGCTGCGATTGTTGATCCGCCGCCGCGCACGGGCGCTCGCGCAATCCTCATCGCCATGCCGAATTCACCCAACTTCGTTGAAGTGCGAAGAAGCCTGGTATCGGAGGTGCAGAAGAACTTCAACATCCAGACGTTCGTGGTTGGGCCGGCAACCAAGGCCGACGACCTCGCCGCAGCCATCAAAGCCGCAGACCCGGTTTGCGTGGTCTTGATGAACAATGCGACCATCAGCCTCTATCGCCACTACCAGATGGCCAATCCGACTGTTACAACGCCCCCGGCAGTCCTCTTGATGGCTTCTTTCATAGAGGAACTGCAGTCTCAAGTACGGCGGGCCACTGGCATAGCCTATGAGGTTCCCGGCGTTACCGCCTTCGTGCATCTCCGATCTGTGATCACCACCCCGATCAACCGTGTGGGAGTGATCTATCGTCCCGTATTCCGGAATTTCCTGGAACGGCAGACGTCGCTAGCGGCCAGGGAGCTAGTGGATCTCATCTCCGTCTCGGTGCCTAACGATGTGACTGCGGCAGGGTTGCGCGAAGCTCTGCACAACCTGGCCCAGGTCCACAGAGTCGACGCGGTCTGGATGCTCAACGACAATGCCCTGGTGCGGGACGAGGAGTTTGTCGACGATGCGTGGCGCGCAGAACTGACCGAGGCAAGAGTGCCGCTCATTGTGGGAGTATCCAATTTCGTTGAGCCGAGTTCCCCCCTCGGAACTCTGGCGGTCGTGCCTGATCATGAAGCTCTCGGCCTGCAAGCGGCAAATCTCATATTCGACTTGTCGGACAACGACTGGCAGGTTGAAAACCATGCGGTGGAGTTGCCTCTTTCGGTGAAGACGGTTGTGGACATCAAGCTGGTTCGCGCCAACTTCGGTCTGCAACCCGATGCGCTCAAGCACATCGACAAGGCATTGGAGTAGTCGGTCGCAGGATCCTAGCTCACGCCGGCCCGGTCGCGACGGCGGCGGCGCGCGTCCCGGACGAAGAATGCCACGGTGCCCGCGATGCCGAGGACGGTGAGGATCACGCCGGCGACGAATGTACGCGGCCGCGCGCGCGCGGTGACGTGAAAGTGCCCGGCCTCGGGCAGGTCGATGGCGAGTTGGTTGGCGAAGTTCACGGTTCTGCCGATGTTGGTCTTCCAGTCGTCGTCGTAGACCGTGTTGAGGAGCACGCGTGCGCCGGGTCGCTTGGCCACCCCGTCGATAGTGAAGGTGTTCTGCGTGCGGTTCACTGCCTCTACGGTCACGCCCTCATCCGTCGCGCGCGCTTGCGGCAGGTCGCCCTGCCAGAGGTGTGAGCCCTGGCCGAAGCCCCATTCGTCGTAGCAGGAGAGCTCGCCCCGGTTCTGGGCGGGCTGATCAAGGAAGCCTGCGAGGCCGGGCCCGCCGTAGTAGAAGTGCGCGGCTGGCTCCGGTTTGGTGAGGGGCGGCGACGTGAAGAATTGCGGGATGGTGTCGATTCCCACGCCGATGATGTCGCCAACGCCGAGCAGCGCGATCGCGAGAACGAGCGTCTGCATCGCGCGCGACCACGGGCGAGAGGGGACGAGACGCTGCACTGCCGTGAGCAGCCGATCGACCGCGATGCCGGCGTAGGCGGCCAGAAACATCAAGACCGTGGCGCGGAAGCGCGAGGGGACGCGCATCTCCTTGAAGGGCGGAACGTGGGCGATCAGGAACGACCATGGCGCCCACCTGGCGAAGTGCCCGCACATCAGCACGAATGCGAACCCGAGGAGGGCCGCCATCCACGCGGTCCGCGCGCCGCCCGCGACAATCCCGAGCAGCCCGAGCGTGAGCAGGATCGGCCCCAGGTAGGCCCCCCACTCGGTCCACACCCACTGTTGCCCAAGCACGTCGCGCCCATGCTGCCGCGCCAGGAACATCGCCTTGAGCGTGGGCCAGGTGATCACATCGACGTCGTGGAGCGCCGGGCGGCTGTGCTGGTGGAGCTGATCGAGTACCGGCAAGAGGCGGCTCGCCGCGATGGTGAATGCCACCACGCCCGCTATCGCGCCAGCGCGCAGGACTAGCGGCAGCCGGCGCGGCGGCCACACGCGTGTCAGCGTCTCTGCGCTCAGCAGCAGAACCAGGTGCGGCAGCGGATACACCGCCCCCTCGTAGAACATCCAGGCCGCGAGCATTCCGAGCCCCACCGCGTAGCGCACGTCGTTCTCCGCACGGCGCCACAAGAGGAACGCGAGCGGGAAGAACACCCAGGGTACGAAGGTGAAGTGGCCACCCGCGTAGTGCTGTTGATGAAAGCCCGAGTACGCCCACGCCGCGGCCGCGACGAACGTGGCGGCGCGCGAAAGCCTCACCTCGTGTCGCGCGAACAGCCACATCGAAGCGAACGCGAAGGCCACGTGGGTGATCACCCAGAAGTAGATGGTGGCAGTGGAGTTGACGAAAAAGACGATCCACAGGAGCGGCGCGCCCGCGAAGCCCTGCGGGTTGTCCCACAGGGGATAGCCGCCGCACTCGTACGGGTTCCAGAAGGGGAACTCGTGGTAGCGCGCGATGCTCGCCCGGCCTGCCTCGAGGATCTTTTGGTACATCGTGCCGTCGCCGTTCGACGGGTGCGGGTACGCGGCGATCATCGGCGACCAGGCGTACAAGGTGAGCGCGAGCGAGAGAGCGGCGAGCGCCAGCGCGCGCAGCCACGCGGGACGGAGCGGCTCTTCGGGTTTCACGCGCACGTGCTCCGCAGTGAAGACGCGGCGACAAGCGCTGCGGCCAGATAGCCCCGAACCAATCCGCGCAGCGCGCGGCCATAGTCGGCGTTTCCGTCTACTGACAGCAACGTAGCGAGCACGCGCGGCATTCTACCGCATCACGCGTCTCGCTTGCGATCCGAGAGGCTCAAGGATGTATCACGAACCGCCGAACAACATGAGGCAAGACCATGTTCTTGGATACGAAAGATCCGCGCTCTCGCTCCGACGGATGCGGTTTTCACCCGCCGACTCGGCGTGTGCAACCGCCGGATTGAGAGGATGGCACCGAGGGCCGATGTTGTTGCCGCTTCGAGACTTCCGAGCAGCCGAGCCAGGTCCAAAGCGTGCCTTGTCCAAGGTCTGCTTTCGTGCACCTGGCCCGTGTGGGGAATTGCTGATGTCAGGGCTGCTCTCACTCGTCTGGCTGGTCACAGGGGGATTGGGCAAGGTCTTCGCCCAGACTCTGCCTGACGCCGACGCCAGCGCGGCTATCTCGCCGGACACGGCGCCAGCGCCGGCACTGTCGGGCGATGAGCCGCCGCCGCCGGAACCACCGCCAGCAAGCCAAGAGCCACCGATACAGGCGCCTCCACCCGTGGCCCCCGCCGGCGAGGAGCTGCCGATGGACGTGATGATACCGGACGTACCGATATCGGGTGACTCGAATTCCAAGGGTCCGGGGGAGCTGAGCCTCGATGCTTTGTTCAATATCGACATATCGGTGGCCTCCAAAAGCCTCATGAAGCAAAGCGAGGCGCCGTCCATCGTGACAGTGATTACTCGCCCCATGATTGAGGCGCTCGGCAGTCGCAGCGTGGCCGAAGCCCTGCGCGACGTTCCCGGCTTCTACATGATCGACGATTATGTGACGTCGAACATCGCGGTGCGCGGGATCAACGCCGGGCCCAATTCTTGGAGCCGCATTATCAAAGTCATGGTCGACGGACACCCGGTCACCGACTACAGCACTGGCGGCACGTTCCTCGGGCCAGAGCTGATTCCGATCGAGGTGGTGGAGTCCATTGAGGTCATACGCGGCGCCGGTTCAGCGCTGTATGGCGCCAACGCCTTCCTGGGGGTCATCAACATCGTAACCAAGCAACCCAAGGAGAAGGGGGCCTTCTTCGAAGCCGGACTAGAGCCCGGGTTCATCCGCACGAGTTTCGGCGAAGGCGGGCATCTCCTGGGAAGCGTGACCGTCGGTGACAAGCCGCTTTCCTATCTTCTGGTGTCAGCACGGTACGACCAATTTGACCGGTCCGGCTTGCAAGTTCCCAGCGGATCGCCTCATCAGCAAGACTACGCCGGGCTCTCCAGCCAGGGCGATGTGACCCGGCCAACCAGTGTCTTCGCCAAGGGCGTCTTCGATCTGGGCAGGCTCGGCAGTCTGGCGGCGCAGTATCAATTGCAGCGCCTTGATGCGATGGCCGAGTTCTCCGATCTCAGCATCCTGAGCCACGACAACCGCATTGTGCGTTCCAACAACATTGCTGGGGCTGACCACAACCTCTCCTTCCTCCAAGATGCGCTTGTCCTTCACACCTCAGGAACCTACACGGTCACGCAGGATCTCCCCGACCAGACGCTCGATGCCGGCGATACCCTGTACACATACCGGCGCGAGCGCATGAACCGCACCTATCAGGTGGGAACTGAACTGTCCTATCACTACAAAGTCCATTCAGCCCTCTTGGGTGCGGACTACATGTCCACCACCGACCGTGGTGACACCGTCTACCAGGTCGTGCGCCAGACGGCTAATGCGCAAAACAGTGGAAATCAGATTCTGTTTTCCCGTGGCCAACCCATGAGATTCGGCAACACGGGCGTGTTTGCGCAGGTCATTGTCCGCCCCCATAGGAAGGTGGGGATTACGGGCGGAATACGCTACGACTGGAACGAAGAGTTCGGCACTTCCTTCAACCCGCGCCTGGCGGTCGTGGTACAGCCGCTGCGGAGTATCTATGTGAAGGCATTGTACGGCACTTCTTTCGTGCCGCCCACACCGACTCAACTCTATGCCGTGCCGTTGCGTTTTGATGGCGGCGTTCTGGGGAATAACCAGCTCAAGAATCAAAGGGCGAAGACTGCCGAGCTGCAGGTTGGCTACAAGGCGAGGAGATTCCTGGATGTGGCACTCAACGGCTTCTACA
The DNA here is from genome assembly GCA_003153015.1 of Myxococcales bacterium. GTDB lineage: Bacteria > Myxococcota_A > Polyangia > Fen-1088 > Fen-1088 > Fen-1137. Next base: position 6,609 of record PMBS01000285.1, on the reverse strand, counting down.
CCGTGATCGACGATCGCATCGAATTTGAGGCGGTCGGCAATCAAATGGAGGCCAGAAACCTGACCACGAGCCACTCCTGGGGCTTTGAGCTTTCGTCCTACCTGAATCGCAAACCGGTCTTCGCTCGCTTGGCGGGCTCATATGAACATACCACGTCGGATGTGCCGACTCCGACGCCCCTGTGGTGGAATCGCCTCTATGCCCCGAGCGGTCCGGGTGGCGATCGGTCGCTGGGCTTCCCAGCGCTAATGACCAACGCGACCCTCGGGGTCACTTTGCCGAGGTACCATTTTCAGACGGCGTTGAGTGCGCGAGCCATAGGTTCGCGCAAGACGTCGGCGGCCAATAGCTACGTGGCGGGGAAAGCCTACCTTCTCGATCCCTATTTCCTGCTCGATTTCAACGTTTCGAGTCTGGAGATGAGGCTAATTGGAAAGCGCCTTACCAAGGTTTCGTTGCATGTCAACAATGTCCTCAACCAGAAGTACGCCGAGCCTGGGTTTCTCGGCGTGGACATCCCGTCGGCCGGTATTGGGGTTTTTCTGAATATCACCCAGGAGTTGGGAGCCCCGTGAAGAAACTGACGAGCGCTAGCAGCTTTTCGCCCGCTGACATGGGATGCGGGCGGCGTTCGCCATCATTGTGAGGAGAGGAGACAGAGCATGAGAAGACTGAGTACCAGCGGCAAATTGGGTGCGTTATTGGGTTTCGCTGCGGCGATGGTCGTTCAGGGTGCCTGCGGAAGCAGCAACAGCGGCGCAACTCCCACCGACACCGTAACCGGGCCACTGACTGTCTTGTTCTCGATGCCGGCCACCGGGTCACTGGCGGACCAAGCCATCGTATGGGAGGCAGCCGCCCAGCTGGCGCAGGGCGAAATCAACGCCGCAGGCGGTTTGATGGGACGGCCGGTGACGTTGGATATCGAGGACTCGCAAATGAGCAACGCCACGGCCGTTACCATGGCCCAGACGCTGTTGGACGACTCGCATGCGTCGTTCTACATGACCGCTGATGGGACCGCTGCTGTGGATGCGGTCTTGCTGTCGACTCTTCCCAAGCCGGTGATCATGCTCGCGTCGACCGCCAGCGGCGACCAGTTGGTAACCGACGACACCACGAACTCATTCTTCCGCACGTGCGATTCGGTGACCTTGGAGGGCGGCGGAATCGCCCGGGCTGCTCTCGACAAGGGGGCGAAGACTATGGCGATTCTTGAGGGCAACAATCCCTACACCCTCGGTTGCGCCGCCGCGGCCGCTGCCTATTTCGCCAACAATGGCGGGACCGTCACGGCGACGGTGAAGTTTCCATACGCTCCAAGTCCGACGTACGACTACGCGGCCGACCTTGCGACGGCCAGCGCTGGTGCTCCAGATGTCATCTATCTAGTGCCTCACCCGGCAGCGGGGATCTACTTTTTGAAGGCCTGGACAGCGGCCGGCACTGGAAAATTCGCTGGCCAGTGGTACCTGAACGAGGATCTGGCGACGCCCGCGATACCAACCAACGTAGGGGTGGCTGCGGTCGACGGAATACGCGGCGTCAAACCGGCTGGAAACGCGACTGCATATACCACCATGCTCACGGCGTTCACCGCGGCCTATGGCACCAATTCGGGAGATCCGACTATTCCACGCGTGGCCGAAACCTACGATGCTGTTTACCTGATGGCACTTGCCATCGCGCAAGCTGGGACCAGCACCGACGTCGATGCCCTTCGCACGGCGCTGCGGGCGGTCGCCAATCCGCCTGGGACCGTGGTTGGCCCAGGTCAGTTCGCCCAGGCGATCGCGCTCATCCAGGCAGGCGAGGACATCAACTATGAGGGCGCGAGTGGCACTTGCGACTTTGACGACCAGGGCAATGTCGACCCGCTAATGGCGGAATGGCAGCTTGAGAGCGGGCAGTTCACGACTCTGCGAACCTTCAGTCCATGACCCAGTAGATTGAGGGACCTGGACTAGCGCTTGGAGAACTGGAAGCGCGCGCGGGCTCCACGCTGACCGTATTTCTTCCGCTCTTTGGCGCGGGCGTCCCGGGTGAGATAGCCGGCCTTCTTGAGCGACCCGCGCAACTCGGCGTTGAACTTGATCAGCGCACGCGACAGCGCGTGCCGGATGGCGTCGGCTTGGCCCGAAAGCCCGCCGCCGCGCACGGTGCAGAAAATGTCGAAGGTGCCCGACGTCTCGGTCAACTCCAGCGGCTGGCGAAAGACCATACGCGAGGTTTCGCGGCCAAAGTAGTCTTCCAGACTGCGCTGGTTGATGGCGATCTTGCCGGCCCCAGGTTGTATCCACAGGCGTGCCACCGCCTCTTTGCGGCGGCCGGTGGCGTAGAAACTCTTCTGGGAATCAATCATGCGGGCGACTCCGGGGACTTAAGAAAGGGCGAGCGGCTTGCACTGCTGTGCCTGATGCGGGTGCTCGGCGCCCGCGTAGACCTTCAGCTTCTTGTAGATACGACGACCGAGCGGCCCCTTGGGCAGCATGCCCCAAACTGCGCGCTTGACCAGTTCGGTGGGGTGGCGCTCAAGCATTCCCTTGGCGGTAAGCGTGCGCAGGCCGCCCGGGAACAGGGAGTGGTCGCGGTACAGCTTGTCCGTCCATTTCTTGCCCGACAGGCGGACCTTGTCGGCGTTGATGACGACCACGAAGTCACCAGCGTCAACATGGCTGGTGAAGGAGGCCTTGGTCTTGCCGCGCAGAACCGATGCAATTTGGGTGGCAACCCGACCCAGGGTCTTTCCCTCTAGGTCGGCGACATACCAGGAGCGGGCCAGGGGCTCCTTGGCCATGACAGTCTTGCGGTGGATGGGCGCTGCTAGAGGCACGGGCCGCTCCTAATACTTCGGCGAGAGGGGAAAGTCAAACTCAACGTCGGGGACACGCATCGCAGGCGATGCGTCATAGGGTAGTCGCCTGCAACATCAACGGTCGGAATGACACATGCGCCCAAAAACCACCTTGCGCGGAGGCCGCAACGCGGGTACACCAGCCACAAGCTGAACCTGCCCGACTTGCTGTCCCTAGTGCGTGTACCGCTCGGAGTGGCGTTCGTGCCGCTGGCCGGACGGCCCCCGGCTGCGCTCGCGGTCCTGGCCATCGCCGCGGTCAGCGACATGTTGGACGGCTGGCTCGCCCGCCGAAAACCGCAGCGGGTGGCATTGGGCGAATGGCTCGATCCAGTGTGCGACAAGTTCTTCATCATAGCGGTCATCGTCGGGCTCTATCTCTCTCAGCATGCCCCGCTGGAGACGCTGTTGCCCATCCTCACGCGCGAGATTGCCATCCTGGTGCTCTTCCTCGTCCATCGGCTCGTCCCATCTCTGCGTAGCATCCGCTATGACTACCGGGCCCACGTCCTGGGCAAGGCGGTGACCGCGGCTCAGTTCTTGGCTGCCGCTGCTCTACTGTTTACGCATCCTGCAGCAAGGTACCTAGCCTGGCTTTGTGCGCTCCTCGGCCTGCTATGCGCCGGTGTATATGCCAGACGAGGCCATGTTGTGGCGCGGAGGCCAAGCGCCAGCTGATGACGCGATTGTCCCTCAGATTCCCCATCGATGGACAAAGGCTTCTCGCAGTGGGCGAGGCAGGTCCTAGCGACGCCGCCTCGCTGCTCAACCACGCGCGACAGGTGGCGCGCGAGTCAGACTTCCTTAGTGCAGGTCCTGGCGAACGCGCCTTGACCCTGGAAGCACAGGTGGCGCTTCTGCGCCGTCTCCGAAGCAAACACAGGGGCTTCGTGCTCAAGGGCACCAGCGGTGGCCGGCTCGTCGCAGTCCTGTCGGTGGTGCGGCCCAACCAGCCCCGCCTGCGCCACCGGGCAGAGCTCGGGCTCACGGTCCGCGCCGCGCATTGGGGCCAAGGGATCGGACGCCGTATGGGTGAAGCGGCCATCGCCCTGGCCGCGGAACAGGGCCTGCGCAAGTTGAACCTGCGGGTACGTGCGGACAATCGCCGCGCCATCCAGCTCTATCAGGCGCTGGGTTTCTCCCGGGAGGGGCTGTCGCCGCGTGCCCTCCGTGTGCGCGGCCGCTTCTTCGCCGAGGTCATGATGGGCCTGTGCTTGGACGCGTGGGGAGCCGGCGAGCTTCGCTCGCCGCGTACCATCGCGGGAGGGGTTGGGAACCCTCCCAGGGTTCCCATTTAGATCGTCCTTTCACAAGAGCTTGAGCTGCCCCATGGCTTGCGCGCGATTGTCGGCCATCGAGGCGAGGAGAGGTCACAGCCCGTTGTGCTCGTGCTGCTCCAGCGTGGCGTACGCCGGTCAAAGCCCAATCCCCAGCGCGGCAAGCTGGTGCGAAGCGGCCGCGGCCCAGCCCCGGTTGGCCAGGGGACTGGCCGGACTCGGATGCAGGATGGTGCCCACCACGACGTCGAAGCCGTACAGGGCCGTGCGGGCGCGCTTCCCGGCAAAGCTGCCCACGCCCACCACGTGAGTTGGCTGCATGGCTTCGACCAGCCGCCGCAAGGCCTGGTCGCAGGCAGCAAAGAGCGGCGCCTGCTCGCCCGCGGGCAGTTTGTCCGGCGTGCGGTTGCGACCGCTCGTCTCGAAGAACGCCAGCGGGCAGTAATTCGCGACGAAAAACCTCGCGAAAAACCTGGCCGGCGTGACAAACCGATCGCGCGCCCAGCCCCACAGACGGGTGCCGCTGACCTCGCTGCGTAGACAACCGAAGCCTGCGACAGGGCGTCTTGGATGCTCGCGAGCGGGCCTGCCGACCAGCCCCTCCACACCCAGCCAGTCGCGCACCATGCTCACGTCGCCGAACGGTATTCCGGTCTGCACCATGCCGAACGGACCTGGATTCATGCCGAGCAGCACCACAGACCGAGGCGGTTGACCATAGAGCCGCAGATAGGCCTCGTGCGGCGCCGCCGCGTAGTCAAGGGGAAGGTAGACATGGCTGACCGGCGCAGCGAAGCGCAAGCGATCCACCTGGCGCGCTAGCTCACGGCTGATCGAAATGAGTGGGGTGGTCATCACCGAGGGCGACACTGTACCGCACACCCTCGCCTCCTGCGCCGCTCTGGCCAGTTGGCATTGCTGCGTTAGGCCACAAGTCTCCCTGGCCATGCCCGGCTGCAGAAATTCTTTCCGATAGCATGCAGACCCTTCCCTCAACTGGCGGCCTGTGGTTAATATCCTCCTTGCCATGACGCGTTCCAGTCTCAGGATCCGAACGGTATGCTTCGGCGTGATCGCGGCGCTGGCCTTTGCCACCGCTGTCCCCGCTTGGGCACAGGAAGAACCATCCTCCGAGTACGTGGACCCGACCATCGTCAAAGATGAAACCCCAGAGGGCGTCAAGAACCTTGGCACTGAGCAGGCGGTGACCAAGAAGCAGTGGGAGTACGCCAATCCGCCCGTGTACAAGAAATGGTGGTTCTGGGCGATAACTGCCGTCGTGACCGCAACGGTAATCACTCTGGCCGTCGTGCCGCTCACCAGCTCAGCCCGAAGCTGCACCACCACCGGCCCCCGTTTGATTCCCCTGAACTGCTACGGAGACGGGAGGTAACCATGACCAGTCTGCAGCGCGTGGTCTGTCTCATCGGATCGGCAGCAGCCCTGCTCCTATCAGCCGGCGGGTGTACCGACTACACCTACTTCAACGTCGATATCACAATCGACCCCACCATCAGCGATCAAACCCGAAGAGAAGTTGGCTCCTGTCGCATCTACGTCCTGGAAGGTAGCAGGCAGATCGAGCCAGGCCACGAGCTGACAAAGCTAGATGGCGTCCCCGCGTGCAAATCGTATACTACCGGTACTGATGACTACGGAAATCCTACGTATGAAGTCGGAACCATGGACTACAGCTCGGCGAGAAGCAGTGGCACGATAAACTTCGTAGTCAACATGATAGAGGTGAATTCTCCCAACGCGGTCACGGTGCAGGGTTCGGCCGGAGCGAATGTGGCCCCAGGGCAGGTGATCACTGTTCCTCTTAAGGCTAAGACGTGCCCGAGGACAGACCCCGCGGGCCCGACGGCATGTCCGGATGCCACTCAGTACTTGGACTAGGGCACCGGCTTCGGCTTGGTGATATCGGGCAGCCGGCCGTAGCGGGGCACGCAGCTCTGAAGATCATCTTGCTCGCCGCGGGCCAAGCGCGCGAGGGCTAGTCGACCCACGGCCAGGGCGCTGGGGCCTGTGACTTGAACCCGCACGGCCTCGGCGCCAAGCTGCGCGCGAAAGATTTCCAGGTAGCGGTCCACCCCATTGCCGCCAGCCACGAACGCTGCGCCCGCGGCCTGCGTCTGCGCCAGCCGGCAGAGCTCCTCGGGCAGACGCGCAAACTCGTCGGTGCCGATGGACACCGGCGTTTCACCGGCTATGCGATACAGGCGGCCATACACTTGGCCCTTGCCCGCGTCGATGCAGGGCAGGACCAGGCTCTCGACGAGTAGCGTGGGGAGCCCGCCGGCTCCCCCTGCGGGGGCTTCGGGACGGCCCGCCACCCTGCCCACCCCGCGCGCTTCGCGCGCGCCCTCGCCGGCGGCGCACCATCGCGGGAGGGTCTGGCGAGGCCGAGCGAAGCGAGCGGGGGGTGGTGGCAGGTGGGGGGCCGAAGGGCGGAGCGAACCCTCCCAGGGTTCTCAG
>PMBS01000018.1 GCA_003153015.1 Myxococcales bacterium | reverse complement strand
GTCAGCTCGGCAGTCGGAGTCGCTCCGCCTGCCAGTGCACTTAGATCGAGCTCGATGCCGGCGTAAAGCGTCTTCGTGCCGGAGCCTGGATCCGATCCGGGGCCCGGGCCCGAACCCGAGTCGGCCGATGTCCCGATGGACCCGCACGCCGCGACCGCCGTCACCGCGATCAGCCAAGCATGGGACAAACAAGCCTCGTTTCTTCCGTGTGTCATCACTCCACCGAATGTCCGATAGCGGTTTTGGAAACTACGTCCGTCATGTCCAGTCACGTTTCACTATACCCGGGGGGAAGNNGACCCATCCCTGATTGCGCTCGCCGGGCTGATCTGTCACCACGCGGGGCTGGGACCATACCGAATAGAGGGGCGCCGGTGCGCCGTCCCGCCGCACCGGCTCTCCTCGTCCTCCAGCCGGCACTGGATACGCGCGCGGCCGTCTTCTGTCTGGTAGAGAAGAATTTCGCCGCCTGTCGAAAAGGCTTTCACGGAAGGACTACGCATGAGCGCCTTGATTCCCAAGTCCCCCAAGACTGGCCCGATCTGCGGCGAACATCGACTGGTCGCTGGATAACGTTGCTGTTGGTGAGGCCCGTCGCGGTTTGGGCGGCGCTCCGAGCGCGCACATCGAACCAAGACTCCGCCTGGTAAGAGAAGGGATTCCGCTCTATATTATTGGAGTACTTGCGCGTGGACATGCGCGCTGGCTGGGGAGCAAGATGGAGGTTCTCCGATGAAGACTGGCGTACTTGTCGCTTCGCTTTCGACTGTGTTCGCTCTCGCTTGCGCTTGGGAGCCGCTGAGATCAGACCCGGGCGCTTCCGCGGGCGCTGGCGGTACGGGAGGACCGCTGTCTTCCAGTGGCGCGGCTCCTTCAGGTGGGCCAACTGGGGGAAGCCCGACCAGTGCTGCAACGGCGCCTTCGGATTTCGGGACCTTCGTGAACGGGCGAGGCGTGGGGGTCATGACGGGCTACGGTTGGGTCAACCTCGGATCGGCCGACACCGTGACCGCACCCGTGTGCGCGGATGACCCGACGACTCCGAGTAGCACCAGGCCGATCACAAGCCCAGTCGGGCTATGCCCTGAAGCCGGCGCGACGGTATGGTCAAACCCCGACAGCGGACTCTGCGTTTCGGGCGCCATCCCCCTGGCCAACAGCGCCTGGGAAGACGATTGGGGCATCAGGGTTGGTGCCGAAGTGAGCGTTTCGGGCGGCACCCTGGGCAAGCGCTACAGCACGATCACCTTCGACTTCAATCTTAACGGTGTCGCCCCGACCAACCCTGCGATCCGCGGGGTCGTCCACGTCAAAGACGACCCAGCCGGTGCCGATACTTGGTACTGCGCTGTCATCCAGCCAGGCGTGGCCGTCCCGCTCGCCTCCTTCAATCCGGACTGCTGGTGGCCCGATTTTCCCGGAAACCTCGCGGAGGACGAGATCGCGAGTATCGACGAGATCGGTATTCAAATCCCGTCGGACAACAGCAGCGGCTACCTCCTCAACAACTTCTGCTGGACTGGAATTTCCCTCGCGGGCGCGAGTGTCTCTGGCACGGGTGGGGCAGTTGGCGCCGGCGGCTCGGTCCCGCCCAGCGCGAGTGGAGGCGGGGGAGTTGCTGGCTCGGGCGGCGCAAGCGGAATGGCCGGCAGTGAGGGCGGCGGCGGGATGAGTGGCTCGGGGGGAAGCCGTGCCGCTTTCGGCATGCCGTGCACGACCAAGCAGGACTGCTCGTCGGATGCGAACTGCTGTGACGGCGGGAGCGAGAGCTGCGACGGTACCAAGCTGCCCTCGGGAGATGGCACGAATTCAGGGGAGTTTGTGGTCAGCGCGGATGGGCTGACCGTCACCGACACGATCACCGGCCTGGTCTGGCAACGTGACGGTTGGGGCACGCGAGCGGGATGCAGCGGAGGAGCCGACGGCCTCGGCAGCGGCAACCTGACGTGCTCTTGGTCCGAGGCTCAATCCTACTGCGCGTCGCTCACCTTGGGTGGCGTTTCAGGCTGGCGTTTGCCAGGAAGGAACGAACTGAGCACCTTGGTGGACTTCACCGAGACGAATCCCTGCATCGACCAGACAGCGTTCCCGAATGCGCCTTCGGATTGGTTCCAGACGTCCTCGTCGAATGCTCGATCCTCGGGCTACATTTGGAACGTCAGCTTCTACACCGGCTTCTCGGATGTCAACGCGGTGGGCAGGGTGCGTTGCGTTCGCGGTTCGCGGTGCTGTCCAATCACTCGATTCGCTGTGCTTGATGGCGGGCTGGTGCGCGACACCCTGACGAGCCTCGTGTGGCAACAACAGGCAAGCATCACCATGACGTGGGCGGCGGCCCAGACCTATTGTTCATCTGCTGGTTCGGGTTTTCGCCTGCCCACGGCCAAAGAGCTGATTTCGCTCGTGGACCTCACGGTGACCTCTGGAGCGACAATCAACCAGGCAGCCTTCCCGAACACGCCCGCCGAGACCTTCTGGACGTCCTCTCCGAATGTCGGTTCCTCTGGCTACCCGTGGCACGTCCAGTTCGGCTACGGCGGCTACTCGGACGGTTACGACGTGGGCGACGCCAGCAGGGTGCGCTGTGTCCGGTGAGGACGGGGACATTTTGACGACTTGGACTTGAGGTCACCCGCTTGAAGCGCAGATCATGAGCGTACAATGACACCCTAGCTGCTCAGAAAATCAAGGAGACGATCATGCGTTGTTCTATCTTGCTCACATCACTCATTGGTTTCTTCCTCCTGGGCGCCGGTTGCGGATCGGACCATGGCAACAACACGCCGGATGCGCTGCCAACCGACAAGCAGGATGCGGCGGCAGTCAATCCGGATGCGGCGGTCATCAACCCACCCGACGCGGTGGCGGACGCCGGGCAAGACGTCGCGACAACCGGCCCGCAAGACGCGGTGGACGTGCCCGTGCAGGATGCGGCGGCAACCGACACGCAGAGCGCGGCGGAGGCCAACCCGCAAGACGTCGCGGGGGTCGACGTGCAGGCAGGGTCAGAGGCTGGGACGGGCGAAGCGGGGGCCAGTCCGGGGGCGATGGCGAGCTCGTCGTTGGCGCGCGAGACGGCAACGCTGACCGATACCGAAAAGAGCGATCTGGCGGCGAGCCTGTCGGGCTTCGCCTTTGCCCTATGGCAAGGTCTGCGTGGCGATCCGTCCACCAAGAACAACTTCGTCTTCTCGCCGACCAGCATCTCGCTCGCCCTGGGCATGGCGTACGCCGGTGCCCAGGGAAACACGGCTTCGCAGATGCAGAGCGCGATGCACGTCACCAGCTCCAGCGACGTCTATTTCCGCTCGCTCAACTGGCTCGACGAACAGCTCGAGTCCAGGGCGGATGCAGCTCTGAAACAGACGCAAGACATGTACACGAGCAGCGGCGGCTCCGGGTCCGGCCCAGATAGCGGCCCCGGTCCGGCCCCGGATCCGGCCAACTTCCGCCTGCATGTGGTGNNCCTGGCCACGGACTTTGGCAGCGGCGTCCACCTGGCGGACTTCAGGACCCAGCCGGACACCGAGCGGCTCGCCATCAATGCGTGGGTGAGCCAGGAAACGCTGAACCGGATCAATGACCTCATCCCTCAAGGTGCCATCGATACAACCACGCGGACGGTGCTCGTCAACGCCATCCACCTGAAGCTGCCCTGGAGCGAGCCGTTCCTTGAGACGAGCACGAAGCCGGCGACGTTCACCAAGACGGACGGCTCGACCGTGAGCGTGCCCTTCATGAACAAAGTCGGATATTGGTCCTACGCAGAAGATGACACGACCCAGGCGGTCGTCATCCCACTGGCCGGCTTGTCGGTCCAGCTCGTGGTCTTCTTGCCCAAAGCGACCTCGTCGCTCGCCCAGTTCGAAGACTCGCTGGCGCAGGGCCATGCGGCAGCGCTCCTGGCGGGCATCGACATGGCCTGGCCCCAGGTCTCCCTCGCTTTGCCGAAGTTCGCGTTCACGACCGCGTCCGTGCGCCTCGGCAGCGTGCTCACGGCACTGGGAATGACGGACGCCTTCACCCCTAGCGCCGACTTCACCGGTATCTCGAAGGACAAGCCGCTCTTCATCTCCGACGTCGTCCACAAAGCCATGGTGGGCGTGGACGAGCATGGGGTCGAGGCAGCGGCGGCCACCGCGGTCATGCTGGCGGGAGCTGGGCTTCCCACGGACATCAAGCAGGTCAACGTGAATCGGCCGTTCTTCTTCGGAATTTACGACCAGCCCACGTCGACCTGGTTGTTCTTGGGTCACGTCACCGATCCGTCGTCATGAATGGAAACAATACGGCGGAAGTGCGGGATTCCGATCGCGCTGAACGCGATCGCTCCGTATGGTCAAAGCGAACGAGATCAGGCACATGGAGCCTGGACTCCAAATGAAAATCAGCTGGTTAGATGTAGGCGGGACAGGGATTGTCTTCCACCGAACCGTTCGGGCGTTTCGGGTGTTCATCGAGGGAGGTCGACCTCGATCTCGGCAAGATCGGCGGCGTAGCCCGCCGTGACCTCAGTTGGCCTTGGGGCGGTTGCGTCGCTAGTACTCGGCGAGTGCGCCGAGCTGGAGGCCCGGATCCGGACGCCGGGTTGGGCTCTTGCGAGCCGAAACGCTCGCAGTTAGATGCGTCCCGGCCGTCGCTCTGCCTCGCAGCAGCTCGATGTGCCGTCGCGGAGGTTCGCCAAAGAGCCGCCGGTACTCGCGGCTAAACTGGGACGGGCTCTCGTAGCCGACCCGGAAGCTGGCCTCGGCCGCGTCCAGCGCTTCGGCCAGCATCAGGCGACGCGCTTCGTGCAAACGAAGGTGCTTCTGGTACTGAAGCGGACTCAACGCCGTAAATGCTTTGAACTGATGATGAAGAGCCGAGACGCTCATGCCCGCTTGCTTGGCCAGGGCCTCCACCCGCAACGGCTCGGTGTAGTGGCCCTTGAGCCAGCTCAACGCACGCGTGAGCCGGTGCGCTTGTCCTGCTCGGGCGACAACTTGCCTCAGCCGTTGCCCATCCGGGCCGATCACCAGGCGATAGGTGATCTCCCGGCGCAAAAGTGGCGAGAGGACCACGGCATCCTGCGGGCTATCGAGGATGTCGACGAGGCGGCACACCGATTGGATGAGTGCTGCGTCCAGCTTGCCCACGGCGAGGGCGCGAGCCGTCGCCACTGGCTGCCGGGCCGTATCCATCTGGGCCACGAGGTCGCTCACGTCGCCGAGGTCCAGCAACAGCTTCAGTCCCAGATAGGGCATCCGGGCAGTGGCTCCCACGATCTGGGCCATGGCCGGCACGTCCGCGGCGATGAGCAAGTACTTCGTGGCGTCGTAGCGAAATTCGCGACTGGCGAGCGTTACCCGCTTCGAGCCTT
>PMBS01000373.1 GCA_003153015.1 Myxococcales bacterium | reverse complement strand
GGTCCATTCAAACTCTCGTTGGTCACCTGCACTTTCCGCTTGGCGAGGAACACAGATGCTCTCCCCGCTGCGCGGGGCGAGGCGAATTCGCCGGAGGCTCGCAAACCCTCGATTCTCCCGAGGATTCAAACTGTTCGGTGTTCTAGGAAGTCGTGCCGCTCGTCGGTCACGAAGCTACGCGTCCTGCAGGGCGCGCAGTTCGGCGTCGGTGTGGCGCAGGCGGGTGGCCAGCACGCGCGCCAGCCGGGCGAAGATCTTGATGCCGACCAAGGGCTGGGCGCGTACCACCTCGTCCAAGTGGTCGCGCGCGATGACGTAGAGATCGGTGTCGGCCGTGGCGAGCGCGTCCGCCGAGCGCGGGCTGTGATCGAGAAAGGCCATGTCGCCGAAGAAGTGCCCGCGCCCGAAGGTTGCCAGGCACAGGCTCTTGCCGCTGTCGAGGGTCAGCGAGATGCGCACGCCGCCGCGCCGGATTAGGTGGAGATCGGCGCTGGCATCCCCGCTGCGGAACACCACCCCGCCGGCAGCAACGAATTTCTCCTGCACGCAGGCGCGCAGGGCCTCCAGGGTCTGGTCTTGCGCGAATTCGCGGGCCAACTCGAACTCGGCCAGATCCAGCGGCCGGCACTCCTCGGCCGCACCTTGGCTAATCTCCTCCAAGGTGCGGTCCTCGGTCCATTCCAAGGCGTCATCCAGAGTGCTGAAGATCTTCACGTTCTTGCTGGCACGCACGATGCCCAGGTGGTGAAAGTAGCCCTCCAGATCTTGCCCGCTGGGCAATTGCGCGGGCAGGCTGCTGAAGACCATCCGGGCACCTCGTTCTGCCAGCAAAGCTTCGAACTGCTCAAGCATGTGGGCCGCGGTAAAATCCACGCTTTGCACCCGCCGCATGTCGAGGATGACGGTGCGGCTGCGCTTGAGATCCGGCTCCAGCTCGGTGAACAGCCGATCGGTGGTACCGAAGAACAGGTTGCCCTGCAGCTCGCAAACCGTAGTCTGCCGTCCCGCCTGCAACAGGGCCTCTTTCTCCGCGGGCAGGCGCTGCTTCTTCGACGAGATTTGGTGGCCACCCAGCTTGCGGCGGATCACTGAACTGCGCATTTGCTCGCGGATGAAGAGCATGATGGCCAGGGCCAGACCGACCCCGGCAGCGGCCATCAGGCTGTAACCCACAGCCACGATGATCACGGCGGCGATCACGCAAAAATCGAGCACGGTGCTGCGCTGCCTGAGCAGGTGGAAGCTCGATCGATCGAACATGCGGAAGGCGACGACAATGAGAATGCCGGCCAACGCGGCGATAGGCACCCAGCCGAGAAGCCGGCTCAGCACCAGAAACACCGCCAGCGAGAACACGCCCTCAAACACGCCCGACAGGCGCGAGGTTCCGCCGCTGCCCAGGTTGACCAGGGTGGCGCCCATGGTCCCGGCCCCCGGCATGCCACCCACCAACGCGGAAACGATGTTGCCAGCGCCCTGGCCGACCAGCTCGCGATTCGAGCGGTGCCGGCTGCGCGTGAGTGCGTCCACCACCACGCAGGTCTTCAGCGTGTCGATGGACAGCAGCGCAGAAAGGGTGAGCGCGGGCACCAGCAGCGTCCTGACGGTGGCCAGGCTGAGCTGGCCCATGCCCCGCCAGCGGTCGGCCAGGCCGGCCAGCACCGATCCGCCAGTCTCCGCCACCGGACCGATGACCAGCGGATTCTGCTCGAGGTGCAGCAAGTTGTGGTCGAGAAGAGCAAGGCCGAAGTAGGCCAGCATGCCCCCGCACAGACCCACCACCGGGGCGGGCAGCTTTCTGGTCAGTCGGCGCGCGCCCAGCATGGCCACGATGGTCACGCCGCCCACGAGCATGCCTTGCCATTTCCACAGCGACGGCGTCAGCAGCGCATGTATCCCGGCTGCGTCCTTGGGCAACCCGAAGAAGCGCGGCACCTGCGAGAGAAAGATCAGCACGGCCACGCCGCTCAAGTAGCCCGACACCACCGGAAAAGGAATGTACTTGATCAGCCGGCCGCCGCCCACCGCGCCGTACAGCACCTGCAGCCCGCCCGCGATCAGCCCGACCAGGGTGAGCAGCAAAACCACCGCCTCGGGCCGCAACGGCGATCGCCCGCCCGCCAGCAGGCCGGCCGCGAGCGCGGCCATGACCGCGGCTGCGGGCGCGCATGGGGCCGAAATCAACCGCGGGGCCCCACCCAGCAGGGGCGCCACGATACCCAACGCCACCGCGCCCAGGATCCCGGCCAGCGCCCCCGCGCCCACGTACCCGGCGCCCAGCGGGGCGTAGGTGGCCACACCGAACGCGATAGCCGACGGCAAGGCGACCAACATGGCGGCCAGACCGCCCCACAACTCGCCCTGCAGTCCCGCTACCCCCCGGCCTCTGCTCTTGTTTGCCACGGCTAGCAGGTGAAGGTCGACTCGATGGTCTCCAGCATGTCCTTCTCGGCGTCGGAGATCTTGCCCACGCCGAGGAAGCCGCCCGAGGTGGTGGCGACCGCCCGCGCCCGTTCGAGAATGTCGCGCTTCAATCCCAGCCGCTCGGGCTCGCTCATCTTGCGGCACAGGCCGCGCACGTAGTACTGCCACGCATCGAGCAGCTTGGGCTCCGGCCGCTGCGCCAGCCAGTTCGCGAGCAGGCCGTGCTCAACGCTCCCTGAAGCAATCCCCTGCGCTGCCGCCGCCGCGAGCACCGCCTCGCGCTCCTTCGCATCCAGAGTTCCATCGGCCCACGCCACCTCGACCAGAGGCACCAGCGCAATCGCCGCCACCGTCTCGGGGTTGACATCGAGATCGACCAGCTTCTGCAAGACATGGTCGTCGTGGATGCCGGCAACCTCGGCCAGCGCGGCCTTCATTTCGGTGGATCGCCTGGTCTTCCGCATCTTGTCGAGCAAGGCCTGGTCGCGGCTCTTGAAGAACTGGTCGGTCAGCGCAGCCCCAGCGGCCGCGAATATCGAATCTCCCTTGGTCGGGTTTGCCATGGTTCCCCCAGGGTACCACTGTCCGGGCTCCGAGGTCGAGTCCCGGCAGTTCAGATTACTACTGGAAGACCGGGCACTGATTGCTGACCAGGCAGACGTTGGGTAGGCAACCGGTCACCATACCCATGAAGGAACAGCAGGTTGCGTTGCTGCCACAGTTTGGATTTGCCGGACAGCTCGCGGCTGGGGTCGCATTGGTGCAAAAGCAGGGCATGTTGGCGGGCAAGGGGACGCCAAAATCGCCGCAGGTGCAGCGCAAGTTGTTGCTTGCGCACTCGTTGCCAGTCCTGCTGCATGGCTTGCCGATGCCGAGCTCGTTGCCCGCGTCGGGCGGACAACCGGCCGGCAGGTAGATCACTATTCCGTCTACACCCCCATCGGCAGGACCAGTTTCACTCGGTTGGCAAGATGCCGACAGAAGGACCAGAAACACGCCAAGAGTGAAGCAGCGCATGCCGTCTGGCAGTCTATAGCACACCCGGATGGGCTAGAACAGGTAGGATAGGCGCGCTACAACCGCTTGCGATCCAGAGAACGTGATCACCCCAAATTTCTCGGTGTCCTTGCCCAGCCCGATTCTTCCCGCCAGAGAAATCCGATAGGACCCGATGTCGAAGGACACACCGGGATCAAGGTAGAAAGCTTTCAGGTGATTCAGGTGCTGGAAATTCTGATCGTAGATGTGACTTAGCTGGATGCAGTTGATGAGCTCGAGAGAAAGTCCCAGCCAGTGGACGGGCCGGAGGGCAAGCGCGTAGTGCGACTCCCAGAAGAAAATGTTGGGGATGTTCAAGGGCATGTTGAGGAGCGTGGCGTTCTTGGCCAACATGGCCAGGAGGCCCTGGTTGACCGTCAAGGAGAGAGGGCCCCAGGACGCGAAAACCAGCGCGGCCGGCGCCAGATGGAAGTAGTACGGGAAACCAAATGAATAGGGACTTCCATCGACGAGTGTGAAGCGATACTGCATGGTATGCGTCGGCAGGCGAACGCGCATGCCCAATCCGACGAATACTGCGACGGGATCCCGGGCAAGTTTCCACGCGTAGCTGCCGCCCGCGACAACGTCTGCGAGGGAAAACGACGACTTCTCCCTATCGGCCGCTCTCGGAGGCTGGTTGCCCAAGCTGTCGATGAAGAGCTGCGTGAGCTGCACCGGCAGCTCGAGGTTGAGTTGAAGGCCGCGCAGGCGAAGGCTTCCACCAAGGGCAACGCGATAGCCAGCGGCTTGGCCTTTCACCCAATAGAAGGTCGACAAATCATCGCTGCGCGCGTAGGTGAAGTCGAGGTAGAGGGTGGATCCCCCGCCCAAGGCTTGCACCGGCGGATAGTCGACACCGGGGGGTATTGGCAACTTCGCTGCCGGGGCCGGGCCCGGGGCGGGTTTGGCCGCAGGAAGCGCCTCTGCAACGGGCTCGTCCTCTTGGGCGAACGCGTGTGCCGCGCCCGCGAGGGGAAGAAGCCCGGCTAGCAGACATAGAGGTCTCATTTCATCAGGTGCAGTTTTCAGATCAGCAACGCGACACTGAAGTTGACGAGAGTGATGTCGCTTGGCGAAGAGCCGCACGTGGAGTAGTACGAGTCGCCGCTACAAGACGACTCCGAAAAACTGTGGGCAGTGAGATTGAACAGGCCGCCAAGGCCTACTCTGCCGAGCGGAAGGAAGATACCTGCGGTGAACCCGTAGGCTGTTCCGTCTCCACTATAGCTTGCCTTGAATCCGGATTGGTCGCGGCTCGACGCCCCAGTGTAGGCGAAGATGCCTAGCTTGGGTCCAATCACGAACTCGAGTTGTGGGATCCCAAAGTGGAATAGCGGACTGAGATCAAACTCAAAAATGACTTGGTGGTCGTCGGCGTCGGTGCGGCCCGACTTGGGGCTCAGAACGTCGAGGGACATCTCCCCGTTGAGCGAAAAAATAGAACCGATGTGGCCGCCCAGCAGACCACCAAAATGAAAGCCGGCCGAATAGCCGTCCGAACCACTGCCCGCAACAGAGTCGAAACCAAAATAGGGCATGAAGACCACGCCGCGGCGATAGGCGGGGCGAGGGGGCGTAACATCGTAGCTCTGCGCAGGCACATAGGATGGTGGCGCCGTATACGCGGGCGGTGCGTAGTACCCGGGCGGGGGAGCGACTTGTGGGGGGTATCCCGGTTGTGGATAGGCTTGCGGGTATCCTGGTGGATAGGCTTGCGGGTAGCCTGGTGGATAGGCTTGCTGCTGCGGGTAGCCTGGGGTGCTCGGCTGAGGCGTGGGCTGCGGTGCCGTTTGTGCCTTGGCGTCACTCGGTGCAAGAATGCTGGATAGGAAAAGACCCAGGGATAGGGCAATTGTTCGGTCCAGCGTGCGCATCGCTAGCCTCCTCGGCGGGGCACCTTTGTATCACGATTTGCACTGCGCCGTCGCATCATCGCCGTCTCATCATCGCCGTAGGGAACCTCCAAGCCAGGCCTCGCGGGGCCTCCGCCCACCCTTGCGCCACTTCTATTGAAGCTTGTACCCCTATCCGGCCATAGTATTGATACGATATCTACAAGAGGAGAGGCGGAATGATTTCTATCTATCGCTTCGCGGGTCCGATGCTGCTCACCGCAGCTCTCGCATCCGGGTGCTATGGCTCGGGTGCCAGCGTCAATACGCATGTGGCCGGCGGGACCACTGCCTCGGGCGGGACCACTGCCTCGGGCGGGACCACCGCCTCGGGCGGGACCACCGCCGCCTCGGGCGGAACCACGACTGCCTTAGGTGGGACCACGACTGCCTCGGGCGGAACCACTGCCTCGGGCGGGACCACTGCCTCGGGCGGGACCACGACTGCCTCAGGTGGGACCACATCTGGCTCGGGCGGAACCACCGCCTCGGGCGGGACCACGACTGCCTCGGGCGGGACCACGACCCGCTCGGGTGGAACCACCACCGGCTCGGGCGGGATTGCCACCCCCTCGGGCGGCACTACGGCCGGCTCGGGCGGGACTACCACCACCTCGGGCGGGACTACGACCCGGTCGGGCGGGACCACCACCGGCTCGGGCGGGACCACGACCCGCTCGGGTGGGACCACCACCGCGGGCGGGATCACCACCGCAGGCGGGACCACCACCGGCTCGGGCGGAACCACCACCGGCTCGGGTGGCACTACGGTCACGACGCCCGGATGGGGGACTCCAGTGACTGGCGGTCCCACGGGTTCAGGGACCACGGCCACGGTGACGGTGAACCCCAATACCACCGTCGGGACGATCGGGGCTGATTTTGCCGGGTTCAGCTACGAGAAAACGCACATCACGAATGGCTCGTTCACCAGCAACAACACGAACATGATTGCGCTCTACAAGCTCCTTGGTTCTCCGATGATGCGGCTCGCGGCCAACGACGTCGATGTTTGCAGCTGGGGTGGCACGGGGACGGCACCTTCGCAGCCATCGGGGCAGCCATTCACGCACACCATCAACACCGGCCACGTCGACCAACTCTGCGGCTTCCTGGCTGCGACCGGAACCAAGATTATCTATGGCGTCAACTTCAAGTTGGGCAACGTGACGGCCTCGGCAGCGGAGGCGGCCTACGTGATGGGCAAGTGTCCGTCGAGCATCGAAGCATTCGAGATCGGCAACGAGATCGACAAATATGGAAGCTGGTCCGCCCAGACAACGCAGTATGAATCGTTCGCGACCGCCATCCTCGCCGCGCCGGGGGCTTTGATCGCTGGCCCGGGTTCCACCGGTGGATCCTACTCATCGTTCAGTGCTCCATTTGCTACGTCCGAGACGGCGAAATTTGGTACCAAGCTCACCCTTCTGACGCAACACTACTACGTTGCTGGATCCGGCTCATCGTCCGCGACCGCGGCCAACCTCCAGACCGTAGCGTCCAACTTCGTCAGTCTCTGTACGACGATGAACACTGCAGCCACAAACAACAAAACTCCCAATGCCTACCGCCTAGGGGAAATGAACACCTTCTCTGGTCACGGTCAGCAGGGAGTAAGCGATGCGCTCATCTCGGGGCTCTGGGCGATCGATATAATGTTCACGATTGCCAAGAATGGCGGCAGCGGAGTCAATTTCCACAACGGCGAAACCGGAATGGATGGAACCAGGCCCTTCTACTATTCGGCAATCAAGGAAACCAATGGCGTCGTGGTGGAGGTAGAGCCGGAATACTACGGTATGCTCCTCTTTACCCAGGCCGGCACAGGCCCGATGGTTTCCACGACCGTCACCACGAGCGTTCAGTATTTCACCGCGTATGCCATCAGGGCGAATGGATTCATAGGCGTGGTGCTCAACAACAAGGACGCCGCGAACGGCGTCAACGCCACGGTGAATCTTGGGGCCGCGGTGAGTGGCGCGAGCGCGATCTATCTGCAGGGGACGCCTGCCGGCTCACTGACGGTACCGGCAACTTCCGTGACCCTTGCTGGCGCCCAGATCACGCCGGCGGGCGTGTGGACTCGCAATCCGCCCTACATTCAGACGACATCGGGAAACACCGTTTCTGTGTACGTGCCTCCCACGAGCGCCGCGCTCGTCCGCGTCCTGCAGTAGGCCGGGGAAGCTGGCCCACTAGTGCTGCCCGCCAGAAGTTGTTGAAGGGTTGGCAAGAGTCCCGTCGGGCAGCACGCGAGCGCAGAGCGCGAGCCGCGAGGCCGCAAGGCCGAGCGGGGGAAGGGGGGACCCGGCGGGCTTTGCCCGACGGGGGGAGGGGCACACCCCTCCGTAGATCGAAGCTAGTGCCGCCTCGCTTTCTGTCCTGGTGTCTCTTCTAGTCGCAGACATTGGTCGAACCCCTTCGGAACTTCTGGCAAGCGGCACTAGTACACCGAACGGTTTGCCGGACCGAGTGAAGTTGTGCAGTTGCGCGCGGCCCGCGGCGCGACGAGGGCGCGCCCGGCGCGGTGGCAGCTGGGCGGGGGCAGGTCCCTCGGGAAATCCTCGACGTACTTGACCGACGAGCAACCAAGGGACGCGACGCGAATCCGCGATTGTTGTCGCGTGGGCGGAGGCGGGCTCTGCCTGCCGCAGCCCCTCGCGGGATAGTTTGCGAACCCTACGCGTCATGTCAGAACAAGGCAGATTCTTCGACGACCTTGCCGCTGCTGCACTCGCTCACAAGGATCCAAGATCTATTGAGTCGCCGCGTGACCTGTTTCTCCCAGTCTATGCCCCTATAGGAATGACAAGGAGACTTTCATGAACAGTAGGAGCCTGTTGTCGACCGTCTTTCTCTATCTCTTCGCATGTTCTGTGCTGCTGACTGCAGCGTTCGCGTCCGGGTGCAATGGCTCAGGTACCGATACGCTTGGGTCCGGCGGAACCACGACTGGCTCAGGCGGGACCACCGCCGGCTCGGGTGGGACTACCACTGTTTCGGGCGGGACTACCACTGCCTCGGGCGGGACTACCACTGCCTCGGGCGGCACCACCACCGCCTCGGGCGGGAGCACGACCCGCTCGGGCGGGATCACCACTGCCTCGGGCGGCACCGCCACCGCCTCAGGCGGGATTACCACCGCCTCGGGCGGGACTACCACCGCCTCGGGCGGCACCACCACCGCCTCGGGCGGGAGCACGACCCGCTCGGGCGGGATCACCACTGCCTCGGGCGGGATTACCACCGGCTCGGGCGGGTCCACCACCCGGTCGGGCGGGACCACCGCGGCCTCGGGTGGGACCACTACCGTGGGCGGGACCACCACCGGCTCGGGCGGGTCCACCACCCGGTCGGGCGGGACCACCACCGCGGGCGGGACCACCACCGGCTCAGGCGGGGCCACCGGCTCGGGCGGGACCACCACCGCGGGCGGGACCACCACCGGCACGGGCGGGTCCACCAGCGGAGCGGGCGGATGGGGAACGCCGGTGACTGGCGGTCCCTCGGGCACGGGGACCACGGCCACGGTGACGGTGAACCCGAGCAGCACCGTAGGGACGATCGGTGCCGATTATACCGGGTTCAGCTATGAAAAGACGCATATCATGAATGGCTCGCTCACGAGCAACAACACGAACTTGATTGCGCTCTACAAGCTCCTTGGTTCTCCAATGATGCGGCTGGGAGCCAACGATGTTGAAAAGTGCACCTGGGTTGGCACAGGGACCGCACCCTCGACGCCAAACGGCCAGCCATTCAACACAAAGGTCACGACCGGCGGGGTCGACCAACTCTGCGGTTTTCTGGCCGCGACGGGAACCAAGATCATCTATGGCGTCAACTTCCAGTTGGGCGACTCAGCTGCCTCCGCAGCGGAGGCAGCCTATGTCATGGGCAAGTGCCCGTCGAGCGTCTTCGCATTCGAGATCGGCAACGAGCCCGACAAATTCGGGACCTGGAGTGCCCAACAAGCGCAGTACGAGAAGTTCGCGGACGCCATCCTGGCCACGCAGGGCGCCGTGTTGGTTGGCCCGGGTTGTACCAGTGGATCTGCCGCATCGTTCAGTGCTCCATTTGCCGACTCCGAGGCGGCGAAGTATGGGAGCAAGCTCGTCGCTCTGACGCAGCACTCCTACGTTGCCGGAGCCGGTTCGTCGGACTGCTCATTGCCCAATCTCCAGATAACAACTACCAAACTCACAGGCATCTTTACGACGATGCAGGGTGCAGCCACAAAGAACAAGATCGCAAATGGCTACCGCATGGGGGAAAACAACACCTGCTCCGGTCACGGNNACGGTCAGCAGGGCCTAAGCGACACGTTCATCGCGGGTCTCTGGGCGATCGATTACATGTTCGAGTCTGCCAAGCGTGTCGCGAGCGGAATCAATTTCCACGGCGGCGAGACTGGAATGGATGGAACGAACCCCTTCTACTATATGCCGATCAAGGAGACCAATGGCGTCGTGGTGCAGGTACAGCCGGAATACTACGGAATGCTCCTCTTCAGCCAAGCCGGCGCAGGCTCGATGGTTTCCACGACCGTCACCGGGAGCGCCCAAAACTTCACCGCGTGGGCCATCAAGGCGAGCGGATTTACCAGCGTGGTGCTCAACAACAGGAATGCCTCGAGCGCTGTCAGCGCCACGGTGAACCTCGGAGCCGCGGTGAGTAGCGCGAGCGCGATCTATCTGGAGGGGACGCCTGCCGCCAACCTGACGGCAGCGGCAGGAAACGTGACCCTTGCTGGCGCCAAGGTTTCGGTTGCCGGCGATTGGCCTCGCAATCCACCTTACACTCAGACGGTCTCGGGAAATAACGTTTCAGTGTACGTCCCTGCCGCGAGCGCAGCGCTCGTCCGCGTCCTGCAGTAGGCGTACCGTTTTCGCAGGCGCCGCCCATGCCGGGCCGTCACTTCTGAATAACCTCTGCCCAGAAACAACTAGCCCCCATACCCGAGGGAAAACGAGCACGCTTCTAGGGGGTTGTGGGCTTCAGGTACAGCCCGCAACGAGGTCATCGGG
Organism: Myxococcales bacterium; assembly: GCA_003153015.1. GTDB lineage: Bacteria > Myxococcota_A > Polyangia > Fen-1088 > Fen-1088 > Fen-1137. The sequence continues at coordinate 593 of PMBS01000373.1, read as the reverse complement.
AATCTGAATGAATTGATCGTGGTTCCCGCAACGAGAACGGTCCGCGGCTTGGCCCCAGAATTGGTCCTAACCCACGACGATGGCATGCCAGTGACATGTGCGCTGAACTTCGACCACATCTCTCTCTGGCGCAACAAGGCCGCATGGGACCGCTCCTATGCAGTCTGCCAGAGTGGCGTTGGCCAGAGGTGCGAAACGCGCTCCTTCTCGCAGGTGGCTTCGAGGTGATGGAGGCTCGCTAGTTCACGTTTTCGACTGGAACCAGATCACGGACTCGTCGCCGACCCGGCCGTCCTTCGCGCTTGAAGTAGCCGCCCGGGATCTTGCCCGCGGCCGAGGTCTTCTCCAGATAGTCGACGGTGAGCGGGGGGTACGAGATCCTGTGCCGAACCCAAAATGCCCCGCGTTCTTCAACAAAGGTTTCCAACTGTACCCTCTGCGGTTACGAAATTTCTTGCCGCAAGCTGCCAGCCACACACCCCGAGAAAGGGCGAATTCGCGTGCCAGATCCGGGTCGGCATGGTACTCTTCCGCCCCAGAAGTCAGTGGCACAGGGGGGATCCATGGGCGACGCCACAGGAGAGCCTGACCGA
>PMBS01000184.1 GCA_003153015.1 Myxococcales bacterium | reverse complement strand
GAGTGCGTCCGATGACGCCGTCCAGGCCAACATCGTCGCCGCAGGCTACGGAAAGTAGCACGTGCAACTGGAGGTCCAATGTCGAATGGCATGTGGTTCGTGAAGGTGGCCGTGCTGTCCATGTTCGTCGTCATCGCGCCTGCAGTCGGATGCGGTCGCCGCCGACTAGCTTCGGGGATCAGCGCAGCGAAGCTGTGTGACTCGATATGATGGGATCCTGGTCGGCAGTGTGGCCCGGCGGATCTGGCCACCAGCGCACGAGCGGCGGCAGCGCCAGCGCCCACCGGCCCCGGCAACGGCCACCGCCCCTGTCACCGTACCCGCCTCTGCCACGACCACGGCTGCCGTCACCGACACCGCTCCCCGCTACTCCGAATCCAGTCAGAAAAGAGTCCCTTTGACAAAACTGGATATTCGGTGCTAGTAATGCGCTTCGGCATGGTGCTCGTTACAAGAAGAGGCGGTGTGACTTCACAGGTTTCTGAACCTTCAACGCTTGAGCCAACATAGAGAGAGAGGGTCGTGAAGATGCTGAATGATTCCACCATTCGTTCGCAAAGAGCCCGTTCCTATCTGCCAAAGCTTCTGGCTGCGCTGATCCTGGCAGGTGGGCTTTCGGGCTGCGGTTCCAACGCCAGCAGTAAGCCGTATGCGACCGCAAAATTCTGCAATCACCTTATCCGTAGTGGGTCTGACTTCACAGCCTACCTTTCCATCAATGGGCAGGGCACATCTGAGTATTGGACTGCTTATACCGGGTCAGCGAACTGCACACCGTGCCGCCCCGTCGCTGCCGGCGAGACTCTGGCGTTCGAGTTGGGCGAAGACGATACTGGGGACTGGATCGAGCGTTTCAACAAGGTCCTCGAAATCAACGGGGACTACTTGTTCAGCGCTGAAATCGATGATAGCACCAACCTGCCTTCGGCGGTTTCCTATCGGCCCAATCCTGGGTACACCTGCGAAACCATGGGAAGCTAGCGAACGCAAAGGTCCAAGTCCTTGCGCCGGGCCTTCCACCCCGTGGGCTCCTGAGCAAGCTCGATCATGGACTTGGTTCGAGTCGACCAACGGAGTACATTAAGACTGTGCCGGTTGGACAACTAGGACCGCAACGGCATCGACGATGGGTAGTTGGGCTGTGGATCTTTCTGGCGTTTGCATTCGTCACAGGACTGGTTGCCTGGTATGCATTTTCTCATTCCCGTCCATCCCTGAAGCCCGGGACTGCGACAGACGATTTGGCAGAGATGCCAATCGCGAACCCGATGGATTCCCAATCGACGTCTCTGGCAGACTCGACTGCGGCGCGGTCCAGTGGAGCGAATCCTTGCCTGGGGCTTCAATTGCTTGACGTTGAGTCGGACCCGGACGGAACGATTCAAGGAGTTTGGCTGCGAAAGGATGGGGCGGGAACATCGCGCGTGCGAAAGGGTGAACGGTTCGCACAGTCGACCCTGACTCAAGTCGTTGCTGATCCCGCCCGAGAATCTGTAAGGGTGTGGTTTGATCGCTCGATTCGGCCCTGCGAGCTCTACCCGGTACAGGGCATTGAGATTCCCAACCTGGCGGTAGTGGAATCAGCAAGAAGTCAGGCTCGAGCAAGACTCGATGATCAACAGCGTGATGACCGTGTCCTCAATCCTCGTATCCACAGCGAGCCTGGAAAATTCAAGGCCTCCCACGAGCGCTTGATGATCGACGGGGGGAGAAACTAGTGTTGGGCAGAGGGCGCGCTCGCGAATCTCAATCTCTGCCCGCTGTCAGAAGCTGGCGCCGTCCCATCCAATATGACGGCGAGTAGCCGGCACGCGCGGTGGGGACTAGTATTAGCGCAGCGAAGCTGTGTGACTCGATATGATGGGATCCTGGTCGGCAGTGTGGCCCGGCAGATCTGGCCACCAGCGCACGAGCGGCGGCAGCGCCAGCGGTTCGATGCTCTGACCGGGCTTGGGTGCAGCCACGGTGACGTTTGCCTTGGCGGCAGCCGCGAGCACGCGGTCGATGGGCTCGGTCCACGCGTGGTATGCAAGTGTCACCAGGCCCCAGTGCGCGGCCAGGAGAACTTTGCCGCGCACGAGTTGATGGGCCAAGACCGCCTGTTCAGGGCCAAGGTGCCAGTCTGACCACCAGCGCCCATACGCGCCAGCCTCGATCATCGTAAGATCGAAGGGTCCGAGTTTCTCGCCGATCTCCTTGATGCCAGGAAACAGGCCGGTGTCGCCGGAATGGTACGCGCGGAGTTTCTCTCCCAGGAAGGCGAACCCGCTCCACAGTGTACCTGCGTCGCCTATACCAAAGGTCCGTCCCGAGATGTGTCGCGCGGGGGTTGCGACGATTTCCAGGCCGTGCACTTTCGTGCGCTCCCACCAATCCAGCTCGACGATGCGTTCTGCCGGCACGCCCCAGTACTCGAGGTGCGAGCCCACGCCGAGCGGGACCACGAAGGTAGTGTTCCACTCTTTCATCGCGCGGATGGTTGGGTAGTCCAGGTGGTCATAGTGGTCGTGCGAAATCACCACCGCGTCGGGCAACGGCAGATCGGCAAGCGCGATAAGCGGCCCGTACCAGCGCTTGGGTCCGCTCCAACTCATGGGGCTCACGCGTGGGCTCCAGAATGGGTCGATGAGAACGATGTGGCCCTCGATCTCGAGCAGGAACGTCGAGTGTCCAAACCAGGTGACACGCAGCCCGGTCGCGGGCTCGACCTGGAAGCTTCGCGCGTCGACTGGCTCGGTCGCCACTGGCCCTTTGGGTGAGGCGAACCGGCTTGCGTGGACGATGCCCCAAAGCGCGCCCAGATAGTCGTTCTCCATCGGCTCTGGGTTGCGAAAGCGACCATCCTTCCACTGCGGCGACTTTTCCATGCGAGCGCGGCGCGCGCCCTGCGGCCGCTTTCCGAAAGCCCTCCAACCACTCGCGGTCGCGCCTATCGCTGCTACCAGGGCAAGCGCTCCCAGCCAGGCTACGATGCGCGCCAGGAGCCGCCGCCGCGAAGGCCCACGCTTTTCGCCGCCGCAATTCTCATGAGTCATGGCGACTCGCCGAGGGAATGCACAAACTGTTCTTGAAAGACCAGCGCTCGCCTGTCAAGTCGGCCACCTGCTAGAGCACCGAACGGTTTGACTCTGCCGTGAAATCCAGGAGTTGCGACGTCGGTCACTGTCCGATTCCCTCGCCCCGCGGCAGCGGGGAGAGGGCTAGGGAGAGGGGCAGAAACGCTCTCTCGCGCGGCCGAGCCCCTCTCCCGCCGCGCTTAGCGCGTCGGCCTCTCCCCGCTTTCGCGGGGCGAGGCGAAATTCCCAGACGCTCGCAAGCTCTCGATTCCACCCGCCATTCAAACCGTTCGGTGCTCTAGCCACGCCGCAGTCGCTGCAGCTCCGCCTCGAACGACGGCGGCAGATCAATGGCGAAATCCAGGCGCTTGCCGGTAACCGGGTGATCGAAGCCCAGGGTGGCGGCATGGAGCAACAGGCGCTGGCAGGGCAGAAGGGTGCGGCCCGCGCGCGTGTGGTCGCGCAAGTAGACGGTCTCTCCCACCAGGGGATGCCCCTGTTCAGCCAGGTGGATCCGGATCTGGTGGGTACGCCCGGTTTCAAGACGCACGCGGCACATGGTGGCCGCCGGCAGGCTCTCGATGACCTCGACGTGCGTGACCGCCTGCTGTCCCTCGTGGGGCCGCCGCGTGCTGCCGCGCAGCCCGTCGCCGCGGTCGGCGACCAAGCGCGATTCGATGCGCGACGGTCGCACCTGCCCGTGGGCAACCGCAATGTATTCTCGCTGCGCACGGTGGTACTTGAACACCTGGTGAAGCCCGCGCTCAGCCAGCCTAGTCTTGGCAAAACACAGCAGCCCCGAGGTGTCTTTGTCTATGCGGTGGACAGTGTACAGCGGCGTCGCAACCGCGCGCCTCCCCTGACGGCGCCAGGCCTCACGGATGAGGTCTAGGGCCGTGCCTCTCTCTCTGCGCTCGTAGGGCACACTGGAAACGCCCTCAGGTTTCTCGATGACGATGAGATGTCCATCCTCGTACACGATGCGGAAGTCGGGTCGGGTCGCCGTGCGGCGTGGGTCGGGGGCGGTGAGGTTCCAGGCCACGGTCTCGCCGCCGGTCAATCGTCGTGCTGGGTCTAGCTCGCACTCGCCATTCACGCTGATCTTGCCGGAGGCGCACAGGCCGCGCAGATCGTTCCAACTCAGGCCGGACAGGTGCGCGCGCAGAGCAGCCGCCAAAGTTCCACGCGGTAGCGCCGCAAACTCGCCTCTGGCTGGCAACCGAAGCACAGTCACGTCTAGAACCGGCCTTGTGACACAAGACCGGGAACCAGCGCCCAGCGCCCGTCGGTGGCCTGCACCGGAAGCACGCCAGGCAAGGGCACGCCATGGACTGGCTGCCCTTGTGCGAGATTGTCGCTGTGTTTGTCGTACCTCCAGGTTAGGAGCAAGCCGGTCGCCAGCCCGACCGCGCTTCCGGCAAGGGCATAGCGGGCCATCTTGGGCCCGATCTGGGCGCTGCCGCAGAACCCTGTGCTGGTCTGACCCGAAACACACATCTGCACGAGCGCGCCGGCGAACCCACCAGCCACCGCGGCCAGATCGATCAATATGACCCGCTGCCAGCTCGGCCCGTAGAGCCGCTGGTCGGGCAAGTAGGCAAGCGCCAGCCCGGTCACCAACCCTACGTTCATGCCCGCCAACAGGCCCCAGCCGATGCGGTCCGCGAGTATCGTGGAGCCGGGTTCCAGTCCAAACCCCAGGGCCGGGACGGCCAGCAGCCCGGCGGCCGCACCCAGAAACGCGCCACTTTGGATGACCGCTACACGACCGTAGTTGGGTGCGCGGTCTTCCAGCCACCATCCCGCCAACGAGCCCGCACCGAGGCCCACGACGCCTCCCAGCCACGCGCCGGCTTTCCCCTGCGTGAGCGCGAGTCCCAGGGACAGCCCTTCCAGGTCGCCAATCCAGCCGGCGCCGATGCGGAACAGGGCCAGGTTGTCTCGGATGTAGCTCGGAACCAGGGCGGTCGAGATGACACCCGCGCCGATGCAGCCCGCCAGTGCGCCAGCGCCTACCAGGAACAGGTTGGTGGGCTGGGTTGGATTGAGCCGCGTGGTCACGGCCATGCCTCCACCTATCGCGCCGATCCCCATCCAGAACCCAATCAGCTCGGGCCGTCCTGAACGCTGCACGTAGACCAGTGGGAAATCGAGCTTGAGCTGTTGCCCCGGCGCCAGTGACACCAGATCGCGCCGGGCAAGGTGGTCCTTGGCCTCGGCGTAGATTTCGTAGTTCCCCGGTTCCACGTTCTGTGCGTAGGGGTTCTGCGCGCGGTTGCCTCGCACGTAGAGCGTGGCGTTGCCGGGCGCGGTGCGGATCTCTAGGCGCGCTGGAATGGGGTCCAACTTGAAGAACAGCGGCTTGGTCTCAGCCACGTCGATGGCGACGTCCCGGTCCTGACCGACGAAATTGGGTTTGCTCACCGTCACCCGGTAGCGCCCGCGCGGTACGCGAAACTCGTTGGGTGCGTCGCCGTTGAATACTTGGCCTTCGCCCTCGATGCGAACCTGCACTTGATCAGGCACGGTGTTGATGACCACGACGCCGGGCCGACGGTTGATGGCCTCGATGCGTAGACGGGCAATATTGGCCAGGTCCTCGTTCGACGGCTGCGCCAAGAACTCCTGGTAGCTTGCGCGCGCTTCTTTGAGCAAGCCCAGGTGGTACTGGCACTGCGCGATCATGAACAGATTCTCTTTCTTGGGAACAAGCTCGTGCGCAATCTCGAACTCGACTAGGGCTTGCTCCTTGTTGCCAGCCTCGAAGAGACTGACACCGGCTTGGTAGTGCTGGCGGGCTTGCGTGGCACGATCGGCGTCCTGCGCTCGCACCGACGTGCCCGCAACGAAAAACGCCACCAGTGAAGCCGCGAGCAAGCAAGCACGTGAGCGTCGAGTTGTGGTCATCGGGGATAGACAAGCGTGAGCGGGCGCGATTCGTGTCACTCGTCACTCTGGTAGGGCGAAGGCGCGATGGTGTCGTCGGCCTTGGACTTCTTGCCTCGCTCGACCGGGCCGGCGGGGGTCGCGACAACGGAAGCATGAGAACCGCGTGGCTTGGCCACACGCCGGGTGCGCTCAGGCGTCGAGGGCGTTGGTGCAGGAGCGGCGGGCGCCGGTTGAGCAGCAGCCGCAGCCGCGGGCGGCGCCACCGGCAGGGCCGGCTTCGACGGCGCGGGCGCCACCGGAGCCTGCGCCGGCTGACCGCCGCCCACCAACGCCAACGCGATCGCCACGCCCAGAGCCAACACGCCCAGCGCCGCCAAAGGCCAGCGCAGACGATGCCCGGCCGGCGCCTCGCTCGGCCCTGGCGCCTCCCGCAAGGCGACGGTGGAATCCCCGGCCAAGAGTCGCTCAAGATCGTGCTCGAATTCCGCCATCTGTTGGTAGCGCCGGTCGCGATCCTTCTCAAGGGCGCGCATGACCACGCGGTCCACTGCGGCCGGTATGCCCAACTCGGGCCGAAGCTGCGACGGCGGCACGGTTTCCTGCGTGATCACTTGCGAAATCACGCCCAGATAGTTGTTGGCGCGAAAGGGAACTTCGCCGGTCAGGCACTCATAAAGCATCAGCCCCGCGCTCCAGATGTCGGTCCGGTGGTCCACATCCTCGCCACCGCGAGCCTGTTCGGGCGACATGTAGAGCGGCGTCCCCAGCACGGTGCCCGTGCGCGTCAGCCGCTGCCAATCCGGCCCTTCCTCGCGTACCTGGACCACCTTGGACACGCCGAAGTCCACCACCTTGACGAAGTCAACCTCGCCGCGTCGCACCAGGTATATGTTCTCGGGCTTCACGTCACGGTGGACGATGCCCTTGGCGTGGGCAGCCGACAGCGCGCTACAGACTTGACGGAGGATGCCCAGGCTGCGTTCCACCGGCAGAGGTGCATCACGCATCACCAGTTGGGCCAGGGCCTCGCCGTCAAGGAACTCCATGACCACGAACGCGCGGCCATCGCTAGTGGTGCCGTAGTCGGTAACGTCCACGATGTTCTCGTGACCGATGGAGCTTGCCAGCCGCGCCTCCTGCAGCAAGCGGGCGATCAGCTCCTGGTTCTCCAGGAACTTCTCCAGCAGGACCTTGACCGCCACGCGCTTGCCGATGATGGCGTGGCGCGCCTCGTACACTGCCCCCATGCCGCCCTCGCCGATCCTGCGAATGATCGCATAACGTTCGTTCAGGACGGTCCCCACCAGCGGATCAAATCGCCCAGCCTCCCCGGCAGGCGCACTCCCGGACGGCGTTTGCGGCGTCGTTTCAGAGAGGGAAGGGTCCACCTCGGCCATGATCGCCGGGATTGTAGCCCGGTTAGGGCGCAAAAACACGCGGAGGGTCCAATCCGCTTGACCAAGCGGGGTGTCGCTCGTAGCTTTCCCAGCCTCATGTCCGACTTCAAGATCGCCAATCCCAAGCTGGCCGATGCCGGCCGTCTCCGTATCGAATGGGCCGAGAGCCGTATGCCGGTTCTCTTGCGCTTGCGCGAGGAGGGCCGCAAGACGCAGCCGCTTGCCGGGATGAGGGTCGCGGGTTGCCTGCACGTCACCAAGGAAACCGCGGTGCTCGTCCGCACCATTCGGGCCGCCGGCGCGGAGGTGTCATGGTCCGGCTGCAATCCTCTCTCCACTCAGGACGACGTGGCGGCTGCCTTGGCTGCCGAAGGCACATCCATATATGCCTGGCACGGTCTGACCAAGGAAGAGTTCTATTGGTGTATCGACAAGACCCTGGAGATGAAGCCCACCCTGACTCTCGATGACGGGGCTGACCTCATCTTCAGTGTGCACGACCGCCACCGCGAGCTGGTCAAGACCGTGATTGGCGGCACCGAAGAAACCACGACGGGCGTACATCGACTGCGCTCCATGGCCAAGGCGGGAAAACTGCTCTACCCGGTCATCGCGGTCAACGACAGCGAGACCAAGTGGGACTTCGACAACGTGTACGGCACAGGCCAGTCATCGCTGGACGGCATCCTGCGTGCTTCATCGGTTCTCATCGCGGGAAAGACCTTCGTGGTGGCGGGCTACGGCCATTGCGGCAAGGGCGTGGCCATGCGCGCCCGCGGCCTGGGTGCCAACGTCATTGTCACCGAGATCAAGCCCACGGCAGCGCTCAAGGCCATTTTGGATGGGTTCCGTGTCATGCCCATGGACGAGGCGGCCAAGCTGGGCGACATCTTCATCACCGCGACCGGGATGAAGGACGTCATCGTGGGCCGCCACTTCGACGTGATGAAAGAAGGCGCGCTGGTGTGCAACACCGGCCACTACGATTGCGAGATCAACCTGGTCGAGCTGGAGGCGCGCGCCAAGAGCAAGCGCGAGATCCGCTTCGCCAACGAAGAGTACGTGCTCAAGAACGGTGTTCGCGTCTACATCCTGGCCCAGGGCCGGCTGGTCAACCTGGCTGCCGCCGAGGGACACCCCTCCGAAGTCATGGACATGTCGTTCGCCAACCAGTACCTGGCTCTGTGCAAGCTGGCCCGCGATGGCAAGACCATGAAGCCTGCGGTGTACGAGCTTTCGCCCGAACAGGATCAGGAGCTGGCGGCCATCAAGCTCCACACCCAGGGAATCCGCATCGACAAGCTCACGCCCGAGCAAGTGAAGTACCAGGACGACTACTCGTCCGGGACGTAGTTAGCTTTTTCACCACAGAGATCACAGAGGACACAGAGCCGGATCGGAAAGGGAAGGGGTGGGCCTTGTTCGGTCCAACTTCTTCTTCCCATCCGATCTCTGTGCTCTCTGTGGTGAAAAAGCTAACCAATCCCGACGGTGCTATCGGCGGCGATGCGAATGCTGTCGTCTCGCACCGGCACGTCCGGCAGGACGATGATGTCGCCCCGGCTCGCTTGGTCCAGGGCCTGGTTTGAGGCTGAGCGATCTCGATTGAGGCGCATGAGCTCAAAGCGGCCGGCGACGCCGCAGACGAAGAAACGCAGACGTCCCTTGTCCTTGATGGGGTCGCTCACCACGCGATACCGGCCGGGGTCAACTTCCGTTGCGGCGGATCGGCGCAGAACCAGGTAGCTGAAGTCCACCCGCGAGCGGCCGGCGACCAGCACCTCGGCGCTGTCGTGGCACCAGTCGCGCTCGTGCTGGAGCGCTGGACAGGCGGTCTGGCAGAAGCAAGGCGCGGCCACGCGCAGTCCAGCGGCAAGCAGGCGATCGCGCACGCCCAGAAGTGCCCGTGAAGTGTCGCGCAGCGCCGGCTCGATCACGATGCACGTCCCATCCGGTTCCAGCAAATCGCGGCACCAACCCGCCACCAGTCGAGCCCGCCCGTCGAGGTCCAGCCTGGTGCCCAGCTCGTTCAGCAGATGCGCTGACACGATCAGGTCGAAACGGCCGGTGACGCCCGCGGGACGCACGCCGCGAAGCACATCGGCAACCAGAATCCCGGGACCGGGCACTCGGTCCACCGCCACCAACTCGACATCCTCGCCGAAACGACCTCGAATCGCCCGTCCTGCGGCTCCGGTGCCGGCGCCCAGGTCGAGCACGCGCATAGTCGCGTGGGGAGCCCGCCGGCTTTGCCCCCAAGGGGACTTCGGGACCGACCACCCACCCTGCCCACCCCGCTCGCTCCGCTCGCGCCCTCGCCGGCGGCGCACGATCGCGGGAGGGCATGGGAACCCTTTCAGGGTTCCCATATCAGAGCCCGGCGCAAGACCAACCTGTTCCAGGACGCGGCGGAGCGCCGCTTCTGTCCGCGGCGCAATCTCGGCCTCATACTCCTGCCGCAACTTCACCCTGGACAGATAGCCCGAACCCACCAAGGACCGGTCGCCCACGAGTCCGCAGTGAATGCGCGTTTGGGGCCGGCGCATCGAAGGCTCTCAGCGACTACCCAAACAGCTTGAGGACCAGGGGCTTCAGATCACCGAAGGTGACCACGACCAGAAGGCCCATGAGCAGCATGATGCCGACCATGTGGATCTTGGCCTCGAGGAAGGGGTTGACGTCGCGCCTGCGGACGGCGCCAACTCCCAAGAAGACCGCTCTGCCTCCGTCGAGCCCGGGGATCGGGAGCAAATTGAATACTGCCAGCGCAACCGATATTAGTAGGACGATTTCGAGGAACCTGGTGGCGCCCTGCTTGGCCGCGCTTGCCATCTCGCGCGCGATTCCGACCGGTCCAGTCAGCCCGCCTTTCACCTTGCCCGAAATCAGATCCCACAGGTTGGTCAGGATGCCGGTGGCCACCGCTACCGGAAGCAGGGCCGATTCCTTGACTGCCAAGAGCACAGGCCCGCGCGCGCGCACCACGCCGAACTTGACCCCAATCATATAGACGTTACTGGCTGGATCCTTGCGAGGCGCAACCGTCACGGTCACCGGGCTGCCCCCTCGCATCACCTTCACTGTCACGGGCGCGCCTTCGGATCCCCGAACGATCTTGGTGACTGCTGACGACTCAGACACGGACTTGCCGTTTATCTCCGCCAGGGCGTCGCCAGCGCGAAGCCCCGCTGCCTGGGCCGCAGTGCCGGGGAGCACTTCATCGATGGTGGTGGTTCCGGTGGGCTGGCCATATCCGATCATGACGACCAAAGCGATCAAGAACGCAGTCAGGTAGTTGGCGGCCGGCCCTGCCAGCAAGACCAATAACCGCATCCAACGTGGCCGGTTGGGATACACATAGGGATCGTTCTTGTCGAACTCCTCGTGGGGATTAAGCCCAGTGATCTGCGTGAAGCCCCCAAGCGGTATGGGCGCGATCTGGTAGATGGTGTCACCGCGCTTGAAGGACGCGAGAGGCTTTCCAAAACCAACAGAGAATCTCTCGACCCGCATCCCACAAAGGCGTGCGGCCATGAAATGACCCGCCTCGTGCAACACGATGAGCAGTGCGAGCCCTAGGATTGCGGCAAGAATAGACATCTGCAGACAAACTCTAGCAGGGTTTGTCCGCGGGTCACAGGGCGGCTTTGCGGCCGCAACCAAAGGGCGGAAAGTGATTCATCCCGTCAGCCGCCGGCTCTGCCTATTCCTCTTGCGTGCCTCCATGGTCTTCACTAGGCAGAGGCTCGCCGCGCAGTCGGCGAATCCGGCCGTCGCGAATCTCGAGGGAGGTGAAGCGAAATCCACCCAGGTCGACGGTGCTGCCTGGCCGCAAAGGGTGGCCCAGGTGGGCCTGGACATAGGCGCCCAGGGTCTCGATGTCGGGGCGCAGTGGTGGCAGGACCACACCCAGCTCTCGTTCCGCCACGTCAAGCGTCAGGCGGCCATCGGCTTCGAAGCGACCCTCGGCTCCGTGCATGATGGGCGGCAACTCGCCCACATCCTGCTCGTCTTGGATCTCGCCCACGAACTCCTCCAAGAGATCCTCCAGGGTGACGACCCCGAGAAAGGCGTTGCCCGTGCCCAGCACCACCGCCATGTGGACCCTCCGACGCTGGAACTCGCGCCGTAGCCACTCACTGGGCGTCTCCTCCGAGCAGTAGATGGGCTCGCGCGCGATCTCGCGCATCCGCTTGGGCGTGCGGCCGGCAGCCAGCGCGGCCACGATGTCCTTCAGGTGCACATAGCCGAGGACCTTGCCCGACCCCGGCTCGATCAAGGGATAGCGCGTGTACTGATTGGCCGCAGCCAGTTGCACGTTCTCGCTGAAGGGCCGGCCTTCCTCCAGCACGACGACGTCCCGCCGCAGGGTCATCACATGGCGGGCCACCCGGTGGGTGTAGTCAAACACGCGGTCGATGAGCCGCCGCGCACCCGGGTCCAGATCTACGTGTTGCAGGACCAGGCGCAGTTCGTCGGGCGAGTGCAGCATCTCGGCCCCCGAGGCAGGCCGCAGGCGCATCACGCGCAGGAATAGGTTGGCGGTTGTGGTGAGCGCCCAGATGAACGGGAAGGTCACGAGGTAAAAGACGCGCAACGGCGCCGCTGCCCACAGCGCAACCGGTTCTGTCTTCTGCAATGCAACGGCCTTGGGCACCAGCTCGCCCAGCACCGCATGCACAAAGCTGATAAGTACGAAGCCCAGGCCCAGCGCAATCGACTCGACAGCGAATCCGGTCCACCGGCCGAGGGATCCAACGTAAGGCTGGATGAGGCTGGCCAGGGCCGGCTCGCCGAGCCAGCCGAGAGCCAGAGATGCCAGGGTGATGCCGAGCTGATTGGCGGACAAGAACGAATCAAGATGGCGAGTGATCCCCGAAAGAAGCCAGGCACGGCGGCCACCTCCGCTGACCAGCTCCTTGACCAGGGTGGGCCGGATTTTGACGATGGCGAATTCGGACGCGACGAAGAAAGCGTTCGCCACGACCATCAAGGCGGCCAGGGCTAGCGCCGTGCTCGGACTGAACATGGACCAAGCTTACAGGGATTGGGGCGCCAGCACCACGCCGTCGCACCCGCGTTGCTTGAGCAGTCTGCCCATCTCTGCTTGCCGGCCCCCCAAGTCGTGGACCTCGACGACGGCCAGCCGTGCGATCGCGGTCTGCTTCAGTTCATCAGATGCCATTGCAGGCCAAGCCAACCACCGCCATCCCCCGAAGCTTTGGTCTTGCCGACATGGCCACGTTCGAAGTTATACAGCGATCCTCGTAGGACGAAGCCTTCACCGCCAGGCGCCGTCCAGGCATCGTCCACATCTGTGACGTCCTCGTCCGTGAGGGG
>PMBS01000053.1 GCA_003153015.1 Myxococcales bacterium | reverse complement strand
TGGCAGATGACGAAGCCGGCCTCGGCCTGCACCTCGCTATGCCCCGCCTGGGCAGCGACCAAGGCCACATTGAAACGCGCGGTGGAATCCGTGCTGGCGGCGAGGTCAGCCCGCACCAGGCGCGACTTCTCGACGGTGATCCCCGGACCGGGCGTCAGCTTCAAAGTGAGCGGCGCCTCGGCATTGAGGTGCCAGCCTTTCTTGGTCGCGATGGCCACGCTGGCGGTGACCTTTTCGCCCAGGGTTGCCTTGACATTGCTCGGCTTGACCTCGTAGGCGTCGTCTGCCGCCCAGGCATTGGCACCAGCCAAGACCAGCCACGCGGCGCAAAAGGCCGTGAGACGGGTTGCGGCGTTCGCGGATCGTGTCGGGTGCGGGAACATGGACAAGCCCAGTCTATTGACCGGATCCCGCCTCGGCAAACCCGATTCGCGTGTTGCCCGAAAATCGGCTAACCTTACGGCATGCCTCCTCTCATCGAAAAGGCGGAACGTGCGCGCCAGTTTGCCCGGGCCATCGCCTCCGACCTGGCGATGTACAATGAGGCCAAGCTGGCCCAGGGCATCCAGGACGACACGCTTTTCGACCTGATGAAGGGCGAGATCGAAGAGGGCCGCACCCACTTCCAGTCGCGGGTGACGCCCGAGATCGCTTCCACCAATCTCTATGATCGCGCAGTGGTGGACATCCTGCTCAAGCAGCGCGGGCAGAACATCAAGTCGAAGATCTGGTGAGCACTGGTCTGCCTGAAGGTTTCGGACCGCGCACCTTCGTGGTTGCGCCCAGCGCGGCCGGACGGCGGCTGGACCTGGTGCTGGCGGCCAGGTTTCCCCAGGTCTCGCGCACGCAGTTTTCGCGCCACGTGTCCGAAGGGGCGGTCACGGTCAACGGGAAGTCGGCGGCGCCCTCACGCAAGCTGCGGAATGGCGAGGTCATCGTGTGGACACCGCCGGCGCCTCGGCCCAGCGTGGAGTTGCGCGCCCAGCACATCCCCTTGCAGGTGGTGTACGAAGACGCGTCGTTGCTGGTGATCGACAAGCCGGCGGGGCTGGTGGTTCATCCTGCTGCTGGGCACGAGGACGGAACTCTGGTGAACGCGCTACTCGCCCATTGCCGGGATCTGCGCGGGATCGGCGGCGAGCTGCGTCCCGGGATCGTGCACCGCCTGGACAAGGACACCTCGGGCCTGCTGGTGGTGGCCAAGGACGACGCGACCATGGTTGCCTTGGGCGCCGATTTCAAGATCCACCGGGTCAGGCGGGTGTACGACGCGCTGGTGGTGGGCCGGCCACCGCGTGCAGCGGGCAAGATCGATACCCTACACGGTCGCGATCCTTTCGACCGCAAGCGCTTCAGCACGCGGGTCAAGACTGGCCGGCGCGCCATCACCAACTGGCGGCTGGTGGAGGATCTGGCCCGGGCCGCGCTTGTGCAGGCTGAGCTGCAAACCGGGCGCACCCACCAGGTGCGGGTGCATCTTGCGGCGCTCGGCTGTCCCGTCTTGGGCGACGCCACCTACGGCCGATCCCCGCGCGACGCCGCGGTCCGGGAGATCGCGCGTGCCCTGGGGCGGCAGGCACTGCACGCACGCGTGCTGGGTTTTTTCCATCCCAAGACCGGTGCGTGGCTGGAATTTCAGTCGGAGCCACCTGCGGACTTCTCGGCGGCCTTGCGCAGCCTGCGTGTACTGGCGGCCGACGACCGCGCCAAGACGGAAACACGTACTCGGCCACAATCCCGGAAGGGAGGTTGATATGGAGACGAAGAGTTTTCCCGTCGAGGGCGGTGTTTCTGTCCCGCTGCTGGTATCGGCCAGCATCCCTGCGCCGTTTCGCCACGGCTTCAGTACGCGCGCCGGCGGGGTCAGTGCGGCGCCCTATGAGAGTCTGAATCTGGGCGGCAAGTGGGGCGATTCGCCGGAAAATGTGGCCGAGAACCGGCGTCGCCTCTTGGTCATCTCGGGGGCGCGCGCGATGTACGCGGCCTGCCAGGTGCACGGGGCGCGCGTGGTGCGGGTGACTGCCGGAGACGATCCAGATGTGGTGAAGAGAGAAGAGGCCGACGGGCTATGCAGTGACGGGGCGGGGCTTGGCCTGGCGGTTAAGGTGGCCGACTGCGCGCCGGTTCTGATCGCCGATCCGCGCACCGGTGCGTGTGCAGCGCTGCACGCCGGCTGGCGCGGGACCGTGGCGGGCGTGGCCACCGCTGGTGTGGAGACGTTGGCGAGGGGCTTTGGCTGCCGTCCGGAAGATCTGCGGGTCGCGCTCGGCCCCTGCATCGGTCCGTGTTGCTTCGACGTCGGGCTGCAAGTAGTGGCCGCCTTTGAGGCAGCCTGGCCCGGTGCGCGCGCGGCGGGCGTGGTGGTGGAGACAGCGGGTTTTCAGCCGCGTATCGATCTGCGCCGGTGTCTGCGCCTGCAGTTTCAGGAGGCCGGCGTCTTGCCTGAGAACATCGAGGTCAGTTCCGACTGCACCGCCTGCGACCCGGCTGGACGCTTCTATTCTTTTCGCCACTCTGGGCGTCTGACCGGGCAGTTGGTGGGATTCATCGTGGCTAGTCCGGGCTAGAGTGAAACCGTGGGTCCGGACAGACGGCTGCGCAGGCGCGGGGCGAACTTGCGCATGCGGTGGATCTTGTTCACCACGTCCATGTAGGCCAGGGCGGAGGCCTCGACGATGTCGGTGCTGGTGCCCACCCCGGCAAAGGTGCCTTCGGGCGCGACCGCCACGATCTTCACCCGGCCCTGCGCCTCGCGGCCGGCGCTGATGGAATCCAGGTGAAACTCGCGCACGGTGATGTCGAAGCCCACGATGCGGTCGATGGCCTTGGTGGTGGCGTCGACCACGCCGTCGCCGCTCGATGCCTCCTGGGACGCCTTGCCCTCGCACACGATGCGGACCGTGGCGGTGGGGATGACTGCCCTGCCGCCGGTGACGTTTAGGTATTCGAGCTTGTAGGCGTCGGCCATCTCTTCGGCGTTGGCCGCCTCCATCAAGGCCACCAGATCATCGTCGAAGATAGTGCCCTTCTTGTCGGCCAGGGCCTTGAAGCGCGGATAGAAGTTGTCGAGGTCGATGTCCTTCTCGGCGTAGCCTAGGCTTTCAAGTCGGTTTTTCACCATGTGGCTGCCCGACCGACTGGTCAGGTTCATCTTGTTCTCTTTCAGCCCAATCGACTGCGGAGTCATGATCTCGTAGGTCTGCTTAGCCTTGAGCACCCCGTCCTGATGGATTCCCGACGAGTGCGCAAACGCATTGCTGCCCACCACCGCCTTGTTGGGCTGGACCGGCATGCTGCACAGGTCGCGCACCAGCCTGCTGGTGCGCATGATTTCGTCGGTGGCCACATTGCAGGTGACGTTGAGGTAGTCCTTGCGCACCTTCATGATCATGACGACCTCTTCCAGGGCCGCGTTGCCGGCGCGCTCGCCNNGCGGTGATGGAGTTGGCCGTGGCCATGCCCAGATCGTTGTGGCAGTGGACCGCGATGATGGCCTTGTCCACGTTGGGCACGTTGTTCATCAGATTGTCGATGATCGCCCCGAAAATCTCCGGCGTGGTGTATCCGACGGTGTCGGGGATGTTGATGGTGCTGGCGCCGTTCTTGATGGCGGTCTCCACCACCCGGCAGAGAAACTCCGGCTCGGTGCGGCCGGCGTCTTCCGCCGAGAACTGCACGTCGTCACACTTGCTGCGCGCCAGCTTCACGCTTTGGGTGATGAGAGCCAGGATCTCGTCGGGTGTGCGCCGCAGCTTCTTTTCCCGGTGGATGGTCGAGGTGCCGATGAAGGTGTGGATGCGCGGCCGCTCGGCGGGCCTCACCGCTTTGGCACAGGTGAGGATGTCCTTTTCTACCGCGCGGGCCAGGCCGCAGATGACCGGCCCCTTGATCTCACGCGCGATGGTTTCGACCGATTCGAAATCGCCCAGTGACGAGATGGGGAAGCCGGCTTCGATAACATCCACCTGCAAAGTGGCGAGCTGCCGCGCGATGCGGATCTTCTGCTGAACCGAGAGACTGGCGGGCAAGGCTTGCTCGCCATCGCGCAGGGTAGTGTCGAAGATGACGACTTTGTCTTTCATGATTGCACTCCGTTGGGGCCTTCGCGCAGCCGAGCATACGTCTGTCAGCCCGGCCAGGCGAGGGTCATTTTGCGCGCAGGATGCGCGCCACAAAGGCGGGCCGCAAATAGAAACCGCACTTGCCGATCTCGGTGGGCTCGCCGGCAGGGCCAAAGGCCTGGCGCCGGTCAGCGGCATTGCGACCCTTGGGGCGCACTTGCAGGACTTGTCCTTGGTGGCCGGTAATCGCGGCGCCCCGACCGCGGCGGAAGTACCCGCGCACGAACAGCTCGAAATCTGCGCGCAGCAGGGCTTGCTCCTCCGGCGAGGGCGTCCACAAGCGCACCGCCACCACCCGGCGATCACCGACCGAGCCGAGGTCGTTGATATGGAAACCCTGGGAGGGTTTCCATGCCTTCCCGCGATGGTCCGCGCCGAGCAAAGCTCGGCGGCTCCCCACGCGACTAGGAACCTCCAGCCCCACCCACAGGACTTGGCTCAGCTTGTGGCGCAAGTAACTGGTTTCCCAGGATTCGCCGGCGATGACGATGGGATCGATCTGGCACACCGCGGTTGACTCGCGCGGGACCAAGTCGCGGTCCACCGGCACGGTCTTGAGCTCAATGCCTAGCTCCGCGAAGTCCTGCCCGCGCCCGGGAGCATCGCCCGCCCCCAGCTCGCGCTCGATGATCTGTCCCGACCAGCCCTTGGTCCGCACGCGGCCCGTGGGCACAGGCAAGCCCAGGCCATCCGCCAGCTCGGCCAGGGTCACGCCCACCAAGGCCCGCGCATGCGCGAGCAGCCGCTCTCGTTCAGTGATCGGCATCATTCTCGAAGCTAGCTGTTTCACCACAGAGAGCACAGAGAACACAGAGGTCGGAAAGAAGAAAGGGTTCGGATAGGCACCCTTCTTCTTCTTCCCCTCCGGTCCGGCTCTGTGGCCTCTGTGCTCTCTGTGGTGAAATAGGTAACTAGAAGCGGCTGCGCGCGCTCAAGGTCAGGCCGCCGGGCGTCCAACCCAGGCCTACCGAGGTGTCGGACGGGTTGTCACTACTGCTAGACCAGAGGCGATAGAGGAGCACGGCCTCCACCGCAGCAGCCGCGCCAGCGAGCCCGAACATGGCGTACGACGTATACGCTTCCGTCTTGGCGCTATCCCAAGAGGACTTGGACTGGTTGGGGTCGGTTGTGGTGTTGGCAGTGTTCATGTCACTGCGCGCGGCGACGTTTAGGATGATGGCCGTAGTCAGGGCCGCGACCGCAACGCCTCCGACTACCCATTCGGCGACGTGGAGGGAGCCATGAGCCTCAGGGAGTGGTTCGTTCACGTGAGGCGGCGGCTCGATAGGACTCGGCTTCTCGGGTCTCTCCTCCGGTGGTGGTGCCACGGGCACCTCGGGCTTCGCTTCGACTGGGGGAGGTGGCGCGGCCGTTGGCTCTGCTCCGCCGATATTCTCCTTGACCTCCCTGACCTTCGCTTCCAGCTCACCGATCTTGGACTGCACCTCATCCCGATCCGGAGCATCAGCCTTCAGGGTCAGATAGGCTTTGTACGACTTCAAAGCCAGTTCGAGATCGCCCGAACGCTCCGCCACTCGTGCGAGATTGAAAGCGGTGAAGGCGTGGGCCACCATCTTCATAGAGCAGGCATAGGCGCGCACGGCGTCGACGTCGTTGCCGGCGTTCTCGGCCGCCTCGGCCCGCGCGAACCATTCCTTGGCCAAGGCCCGCCGCTCTTCGGTTCGATCCGGCGAGCTGGCCGGGCACTCGGCCGCGCGGACAGCCGAGGCGCTAAGGACCGTCAGGCCGCACACCAAGAGGGAAAGCGAAGAGGTGAGGGAAGGAGAAACGCGCGAGTGTTTCATGGCTTTGACCAAAGCTCAGAATGGGTTTGACCGGCTTTCCGCAGGGTCTTGTGGTTTTGTTGGAAATGATGCGCTGGGCACCGGCAGGCATTATACCCGAATCTGGCGCATACCCATATCTAGCTGGTCCCTGCGCTTTTCTATGGGGGCGGACCGCAGCGTGCGACCGGTACCAGGAAACGCCGTCAGAGCGCGTCATCGCATGCCGACCGAGGCGGCACCGGTCACTGGCCGGGGGCGAGATAGCGCTCCGCTGTCCACGAGCCGTAAAGGTTTGTGATTCCGGTTCGGCTCCTGAAGGTGCTCAACCAGAGGCCCGGTCCTCCCGAGGCGGACGACGACGAAGCAGCCGCGCTGGTATCGCAGCCCAGCGCATCCGCATATCCGTCGCCATCGCGGTCGACGATTGGGGCTATCCCCGACAAGTAGAAGTCGAGATCCTGCCCGTCCAGCGCAGTGAAGCTGGCATCCAGCCGCTGGATGAGAGCTTGCAGGCCTGACAGGCAGGCCGCGCTCAGGCAGCCGCGTGCCTGCCCCACCTCAGCACACAGGAGTGAATCCAGGGCATCACAGCCTCGCAGTGTCGTCCCGTTCTCGTCGCGCCTCGCCAGGTTCGCCAGGACCTCAACAAAGACACTCACGTCCGCAACATCAGCATGCAATCGAGTTGCGAGGCTGGACGCGGCGAAAGTGAAACGAGCGGCGGAGCCCAACTCCAACGTGAAACCGTGAGGATTGGAAGCGGTGCTGATCTCGAGCTGACCAGCCCGGGACACGCCGGGAACGAACGCGGCTTCTCGCACCGAGGGCGCCAGGCTCGTCATGGCCAGCAACGAAGGGACATCGGCGTTGGGCAGCTCGATGGCGGTCAGGACATGATCGATGTTGAACGCATTTGCGGAGCCGTTCGCGGTCACGGTGAGTGTCGACTCGATGACAAGACTGGTGAGGGCCTTGCCGAGTTCATCTGGCAGTTTTTTCAAACGCAAGTCAGAAAGCGAGGTGGCCGGGAACAGGGCGTAGACTTCTGCGTCCAGGCTGGGCTTTCCCGAGCCATCGAGCTGATCTACACAGGCTCGGGAGCCGCCGCTTGCAGCCCTGCGGTCAGCCAGCAGCGCGCCGAGGGGACCCTCGCCTCCGGGGACCGGCTGGCAGTCAAGCGGATCGTCCGCACTGGTGCCACTGAGCGCGTCGATGGTGCAGTCGAGCCACAGCCGCGCTGGGTCGCAGGCGTCGTTGGACAGGTCTTTCCATGTGTTCTGGGCAGAAACGGTTCCCGGCAGTGGCGGCGCGAGGGAGAAATTGGACACCGCGTGGAAGCTGCCCGCTGGGGAAGGGTAGATCCATGCCAGCGGTAGCTGGACGAGCATCGGCTGCTCGGAGGAGAGACTGGCACCCAACAGGTCCGAGCATCCTTGCGCCACCACGCCTTGGTTGTTGTCGACGGCCAAACCCAGCACCGCGTGGACGCCGCTGGCAACCACGTTGGTGAAAATTGCCGGTGGGTCGCCGAGAGGCAGGGGTCGCACCCCTCGCATGGGAAGGGCGGGATGGGCGGGCGAAACGCTTGCGCAGGTTGTGTCGTCGTAGAAATAGATGTTCGTCACGGTGGCGGAGTTGTCGATGGGCGATCGGTCGACAAAGACGGGCAGGATCTCGACAATGGCAAGCGCGTTGGTGGTGACGAAGATAGGAACGTCCAGGTGGATCGGATCCTTCAGGGGGTCAACGTCCCTGACCGAGGCTCTTACTTCGAACTTCAGCGGCTCTTGCCCTGCTGCCTCCTTGCCGGCGATGACCTGCAGCGTGACCGCACCATCGCCGTCGGTGAGGGCACTCGCAAAAGAGAGCCGTGCGCCCCCCGAGTCGGGCGTGTCCTCCTCGTCAATGATGGAGAAAGACATGACCATCCCCGGCACTGCTTCCCCTTGCCGCCCCAGCAGGTGGAACACCAGCAACCGGCTCCCGAAGGGCGGGATGGCAACGGTGTCAGAGGTGGCTTGAATGGAATGCGGCGCTACGGTTGCCGCGTCCGGCATGGGCAGAAGCGCGCGATTTGAGCATGCCGCGACCAGGGCGACGAACAACGCCCAGCACCTACGCGCAGGAAGGCATACGAAGGGACCCATGGCGAGCGGCCGAAGATGAAGGTTAGCACAGCTTCGCGTCGTTGATCTTGCCGGCCAAGGCGAGTAGACCGGGGCGTGCAAGCATGGCCGAGTTCGCGCACCTCCACCTGCACACACAGTACAGCCTGCTCGACGGGGCCATACGCCTGGACGAGCTGTTTCCCCGGCTAATCTCGCTGGGAATGAAGCAGGTGGCGATGACCGACCACGGCAACCTGTTCGGCGCCCTGCAGTTTTACGAGAAGGCGAGAAAGCACGAGGTCAAGCCCATCCTGGGCTGCGAAACCTACGTGGCCCCCGATCGGCTGGAGAAGTCCGAGCGCAAGAGCCACCACCTGGTCCTGCTCGCCAAGGACAACGTCGGTTGGAAGAACCTCGCCTACCTCAACTCGATGGCCTACCTGGAAGGCTTCTACTACTGCCCGCGCATCGACAAGAAGCTCCTGCGCGCGCACCGCGAGGGGCTCATTGGCATGTCCGCCTGCCTGGGCGGCGAAGTGGCGCAGACCATTCTGCGCGCCGGGCCGGGTGCCGCTGAGATGGTGGCGCGCGAATACGAAGACATCTTGGGCAAGGGGAACTTCTTCCTGGAGATCCAGCCCAACGGATTGCCCGAGCAGGAGAAGGTCAACGCTGAGCTGATCATGATGTCGGCGCGCACAGGGATTCCCCTGGTGGCCACCAACGACTGCCACTACCTGGACCGTCAGGATGCGCACGCCCAGGAGATCCTGATGTGCGTGGAGCAGGGGCGCACGCTTGCCGACGAGAAACGGCTGCACCACGACACCGACGCGTACTACCTGAAGTCCGGCTCGGAGATGGCCATGCATTTCCGCGACGTGCCGCAAGCGCTGGAGAATGCGGCGCGCATCGCCGAGGCGTGCAACGTGACCTTCGACCTCGGCCAGACCCACCTGCCGCGCTTCCAGGTGCCCGAGGGCTACGATGCCGAAAGCTATTTGACCGAGCTGGCGCAGGCGGGGCTGGAGGCGCGCCTACAGGCGTTGCACGCCCGTGGCCAGAAGCCGGACCCTGATCAGTATCGCGCCCGCCTGAAGCTCGAGCTGGGCGTCATCCAGAAGATGGGCTTTGCCGGCTACTTTCTCATCGTGTGGGACTTCATCCGTTTCGCCAAGCAGAACCGAATCCCGGTCGGGCCCGGGCGCGGCTCAGGCGCCGGCTCGCTGGTGGCGTACTCGGTGTGCATCACCGACATCGATCCCATCGCCAACAAGCTGCTCTTCGAGCGGTTCCTCAACCCGGAACGCAAGTCCATGCCGGACTTCGACATCGACTTCTGCATGAACCGGCGCGACGAAGTGATCGGGTATGTCACGCAGAAATACGGCAAGAACAACGTGGGCCAGATCGTGACTATGCACCAGATGAAGGCGCGCAGCTGCATCCGTGACGTGGGCCGGGCCATGGGCTTGCCGGTCTCCGAGCAGAACCGGGTGGCGACCCTGGTGCCCGAGCCGGTGCAGGGCAAGTCGCC
>PMBS01000268.1 GCA_003153015.1 Myxococcales bacterium | reverse complement strand
TTCGCCGAGTCGATCGGTAGCTTGAAGGCCTTGAGCGTTTCATCGATGTTCGTGTTGTAGCCGGGGACGATCAAGTGGCGCTTGCCATTGTTGCCACCACTTGCCCGCACCAGGTTCACAAAGGCCTGATTGAGGTGGTTGATGATCTCTAAATGACGAGGATCGGCCTTGCCGTAGCCGTCGTGCACTTCGTTCATGGATTCAAACATGAGCTCCTCACCCTGATTGGCGAAGTACTTGGCGATTTGGGTCCACACCGCCACGAACTGCGCCCGCACTACGGCATTGTTTTCCTCGGTGGTATTACCATTGGCGTCTTTGAGTGACAGCCAACCGTCATCGTGGTGCAGATTGATAATGGAGTAGAGTCCAGCGGAACGAGCGAAGCCGACGACCTCTTCCACCCGTTCGAGCCAGCTTTGGTCGATGACATAGCTCGGTGCCGGCCCCAGGTGCTGCGCCCAGGTGACGGGAATGCGCACCAGCGCAAAACCCGCCTTTGCAACCGCGGCGAGAAGCTCGGGTGTCACCATCGGGTTGCCCCACGCCGTCTCGCTGGTGGGCACATCCAGACTGTTGCCAAGGTTCCAACCCAGGCGAAGCTTCGCGAGAAGCTCAGGGGACGTGCGCGTGAAATCGCCGAAATTGGGGACAGCCGCCGTCGCTCGTGGTGCGTCCGAAGGCTTGCCTATCCCTCTGGCGGCAGGCGGGGTGAGGCAGGAGCCTGCGAGTAATGCGAGGCACGCACTCGCGGAAAAGGCAGCGGTCGATGTGCGATCGGCGGTGAGAGTCATCCACCTCCAATACCACGTGCCTGAACCTGCGGCCTCCAGCATCCCCTTTGAGGCTTCGGGACCTGCCGCGCCTTCGCCGTCGCCATCCAATCGGTCGCTGAACCGGCTACGGATTTTCGAGAGGTGGTACTAGAGTCACTCCCATGACCCAGACCTGCCTGCTGACGGTGCTAGTTCTTGTGGTCGCCTGCGCCCATCCGATGCCGGCCCCGGTTCCGGCTCCGACACCGGTACCGGCCCCGGCTCAGCCGTTCGCGCCGGTTCCACAGGCCAGTTCTTTGCTCGCCGAAATTGTCACGGCCGAGCAGGCAGCAGCCGATCACCCTGACGATGCAGAAACCTGGGCTCGGCTGGGCTCGGCGCTGAGGCGTGCCAACCGTCTGCAGGAGGCGGCGCGCGCTGCCTGGCGCGCTGTCGAGCTGTCTCCCTCGGTAGAATCGTGGACGTCGCTTGGAAACGTGCTCATGCAGGGTGGCGCTCCCACCGGCGCCACCGCCGCTTTCGAGGAGGTCAGCCGGCAGACCAACGACGGGTTTCTGGCGGCGCAGAACTTCCTCAACCTGGGCTATCGCGCCTGGCTGTGGGGCATGGATGACCTGGCCATGCGCGCCTACGCGCGAGCAGACGAACTTGCGCCCGGCCATCCCTTGGTCCTGTACGACCGGACTTTGTTGTTCGCGGCGTCGGGCAAGGTTGCCACGGCGCAGGCCGAAGCAACCAAGCTGCGCAACGTGGTGGACCGGGTTCTGCAAGACCGGCCGCCGCTGGAGATGGTCGAGATCCTGGAACCGATGAAGGCGCTGACAGAAACAGTCATCAACGGCGAAGCCGTGGCAAGGCTGCCGCCCTTGCCCGAGTCCGGACAACGCTTGCCCGACCGCTTCTGGCGGCGTGATCCCAGCCAGAGCCATGCCCTCGACCTGACGGTCGACGAAACCTCGGAGCGCTTCTACCCCATCACAGGCTGGCAGGTGCTCGCGCTCAACCTGCCGGCGGGCTGGACCGACAACCTCGAGGTGAGCAAGGGCCAGCCGGCCTCGGCCCGAATCCGTCTGCAAACCGGTGGGCCGCGCCCCGTCCTGTGGTTGCTGACCGTCACGGAGAGCCGCCAGGCGCCCGATCTTGACCGACTCATCCTGCAAGCGCGGCAAGACTTGTCAGGCGCGCCCATCCTGGGGGAGGTGCGCTCGTTCACTGCCCGCGGCTTCGCAGGGCGTTGCTTCGTCGCCGATGACCCTGGGGCGCGGCCTGGGGATCAAAGTGGCTTTGCGCGGGTCTGGGTGGCCGTGATGCAGGCCAAGGGTTTTCTGGTGACCACCACGCGTTTCTTGCGCGATCGCGACCCGGGCCTGGTCGACGAGAGCGAGAGCATCTTGCGAGCCCTGGAGGTTCGCGATCTTACCCCGCCCCACCGCTGACCATTGCGACTATAAGGATCCTGTCATGCCCCGCCGTCGCAAGCACGCTTTCAGCTACCACGCAGGTGTCACCTTGGAGGGCACCCAGCTCACCTGCGATGCGGCGGGGTTTGCCACTGATCTCGTGTTCCTCTCGCACGCCAAGGCGCTGGCGCCCGGGTCATCGTTCAGCCTTTCGCCGCGCCGGGCAGGGCGGCGTCAATTGCTGGCAACCGAGGGCACGCTCCTACTCATGGGCGCAGCCGGGGAACGCTTGCGCGCGCGAACCTTGCCGGCTGGTTTCGGGCGGGCATTCAACCTGGGCGGGTTGCGCTTGGTGCTGGTGCCTGCGGGGTACTTGCCAGGCGCGGCTTCGCTGCTTTGCGAAGCGGACGGTCGGCGTGTGCTCTACGCCGGAACTTTGTGCTGCGAGCGCGCCTTCGCAAGCCTGGGTCCCGCGGAGCCTCGGTCCGCAGACGCCGTTTGCCTGGACGCAACCTTCGGAGATCCTCGCTTTGTGTTGCCACCACGCGAGGAGGCGGAGGCGGCGCTGCGGCGGTTCGTCGAGGCGGCGCTGGCTGCGCGGCGCGCGCCGGTCCTGCTGGTATCCCCCTTTGGCCCAGCGCCGGCTGTGGCGGAGGCGCTCCAGACAGCCGGTATTGCCATGCGTGCGCATGGCACCATCATTGGGGTGCTGGCCCGCTTTGGGCAGGCGGGCGCCTCCCCCCCGCCGCTGCGTCGCTTTGCGGGAAAGCTGGGCCCGCAAGAGGCATTGCTCTGGCCGCCCGAGGCGCGCGGGGCCTCGGCGCTTGGCGCACTTGTCTCACCCAGCTTTGCTTTCGTCTCTGGCTTCAGCGTCGAGCGCACTGCAGTGGATTGCATGCGCGCTGACCAGGGCATCGCGCTGTCCAACCAAGCGGGATTCGACGACCTGGTCGCCTATCTCGAAGCGACCGGGGCACACGAGGTCGCGTTGCACAGGGGATTCGCCGAAACCTTTGCCGCAATACTGCGCGAGCGTGGCTACGACGCATACGCGATCGACCCTCCGCGCCAGATGGAGCTGTTTCGCGGGTAGCTCCCAAGCTCTTCATCTGCGTAGCTGTCGTTCCAGGGTAGAACTGCGCGAGATTCCGAGCTAGAAACAGCCACCGTGTTGAACCTCGGCTTCCAGGAGATCCTCGTCATTCTTTTCGTTGCGTTGATCTTCCTCGGGCCCAACATGCTCCCTGAGATCGCCTCTGGGCTAGGCAAGGCCATCCGCGAGGTGCGCAAGGTAGCGGCGGATATCAAGAGCGAGATCGCGCTGGATGATGCCATTCGCAAGCCGCTGCAGGAACTGCGCGAGGCGACCATGCTTCCTCCCGAGGAGCTGAAGCGTCGCGACGAGGCGCAAGATGCCAAGCGGCGCGCCGAGCGTGCGGAGCAGGAACGCAAGGCCCGTGAAGAGGCCGAAAGGCGGCGGGCCGAGCGCGAGGCGCAGAAGGCTCGCGATGAGGAACTGGCGGCCAAGCAGCGCGCCGAACGAGAGGAGCAGGAACGCAAGGCCCGCGAAGAGGCTGAACGCAAGGTCCGCGAGGAGGCGGAGCGGCGGCGGGTCGAGAGCGAGGAGCGAAAGCGTCGCGACGAGGAGCGAGCCGCCAAGAAACGCGCTGAACGAGAGGAGCAAGAACGCAAGGCGCGCGACGAGGCCGAAAAGCGGCGTACCGAGCGTGAGGCGCAGAAGCGCCGCGATGACGAGGTGGCGGCCAAGAAGCGCGCTGAACGTGAGGAGCAGGAGCGCAAGGCAAGTGAGGAGGCGGGAAAGCGGCAGGCCGAGCGTGGGGAGCAGAAGCGCCGCGATGAGGAGCTGGCAGCCAAGAAGCGCGCTGAACGTGAGGAGCAGAAGCGCCGCGACGAGGAGCTGGCGGCCAAGAAGCGCACTGAGAAGGAGGAGCAGGAGCGCAAGGCAGGCGAGGAGGCGGGAAAGCGGCAGGCCGAGGGCGAGGGGCAGAAGCAGCGCCATGAGGAGCTTGCGGCCAAGAAACGCACTGAACAAGAGGAGCAGGAACGCAAGGCGCGCGAGCAAGCCGAGGAGAAGCGCGGGGCGAGCGAGGCATCTGTGCCCGCAGCCAGTGTCGCGGCGGCTCCCGCCCCGGGCGGCGGCGCCGTGGTCTCGGGTGTGACCATGGTCATGAACCCACCGCCCGACGCCAATCGTCCACCGCTGACACCCGAGCCGGAGCTGCTTAGCTTGACACCCGAGCCGGTGTCCGAGCCACCACCTACTCCTGCGGCAAGGCGTCCACCCCCGGTGCCGGCGTCATCAATGCGGTCCGCGCCGTCCGCCAGCCATCTGCCACCGCCACGATCCGGCCAGGGCGACGCCAAGTTGCCTCGGCTCTCCCCGCCCCCGTTGCCGCGGAAGAAAGGCTAGCGGAGCATGCCAGACGACGCCGCACAGTCCGACAAGACCATCATTACCGAACCGCCGACGGAGATGATGCCCGCGGCAGAGGCCCCTGCGCCCGCGCCAGCTGATCCGTACCCGGTGACGCCCGCACCTGCGCCATCGTCGGAAACGCCGCCCTCCGAGCCGGGTGGAACCGGGGGGGTGGATGGCAAGCGCATGAGTCTGCTTGAGCATCTGGGTGAGTTACGCTCGCGCCTGCGCAACGCCGCCATCGCCCTGCTCCTGGCCATGATCGGCTCGTTCATTCTCGTCGAGAGATACTTCGACTGGCTGACACGGCCGGTACGCAAGGGCATGCGGGCTGCTCTGCCCAAGGAAGCCGGTGACAGCCTCAACTTCTACGCCAAGAGCCTAACCGAACCCTTCTGGGTCTATATGAAGCTGGCCATCATCGGGGGTCTCATCGTCGCAGGCCCCTTTGTGTTCTGGGAGCTTTGGAAGTTCGTGGCGCCGGGCCTCTACCGGAGGGAGAGGCGGCTCGCCATACTGATTACCGGGGCCACCGCGGGCTGTTTTGCCGGGGGCGCCGTGTTTGCCTACTTCGTGTTGTGCGAGCCGGCCGCCTACTTTCTGACCAAGCTGCTCACCAGCTTCCAGGGTGACACGCACTTCCATCTCGCTCCAATGATCATGATGGATGAGGTGGCCAACTTCCAGATGCTGACCCTGGCGGGTTGTGGCCTTGCCTTTGAGCTACCGGTTGTGCTGTCGATCATGGGTTGGATTGGGCTGATTTCCAGCCGTGGCATGTTCAAGTTCAACCGCTACGCCGTTGTTCTGGCCGTGTTCTTGGGTGGGGTACTCACGCCCAGCACGGATCCCTTCACCCAGTGTCTGCTGGCAACCCCGATCTTCCTGCTCTACAACTTGTCGATTCTGGTGGTCTGGCTGATCGAGCGGGCGCGTCGCAAACGGGACGAAGCATTGGACCGTGGCGAGCCGGTCGCCAGCACATAGAATTGCTACGTGACCTTGTACCAGCCCGCCATCGCCGCCATCGAGGTGGCAGCCCACACCAAGGCGATGTTGCGCACTGAGCGGTTTCGTGCCCGGTTGACCTGCTCGTCCAGTTCGTCAAACTGGTGCAAGATCTCTTCGGTGCCTGGCTGACGTGACAGAACTTCCTGCCGCACCCGGAGTTCGCGGGCGTCGGCAGAGCCGGGGCCAAAGGCGTAGTAGGCTGCCGGAAGTAGGCCCAGCAGGAATGCCACGGTCAGGCCAATGAAGGCACGCTTGGCCGGCTGATCGCGCAGGTTGGCCACCTTGAGACTTGCGGGAGCGTTACGGCTCTCGAAGCTCATGGCCACCTCGCGAGCCGTCGACATGCATTTGCGACAACCGGAGGCCTTGGTCTTGTCGTAGTATAGGCCGTGCTGCGCGCACCTCGCTAGGTTCAGATTCCTGGGATCCCCGTCCATGGCGACGCCCGAGGATTCCGTGGCGCCGATGTCGCGCAGGCTCCCCGCGGATGGCGCGGCCCGAGTCTGCACCACGTCGTCGGAAGGACGGTTGGAATCGCCGCGTGCCAACTCGAGCCTGGGC
Organism: Myxococcales bacterium; assembly: GCA_003153015.1. Classification (GTDB taxonomy): domain Bacteria; phylum Myxococcota_A; class Polyangia; order Fen-1088; family Fen-1088; genus Fen-1137. The sequence continues at coordinate 2,559 of PMBS01000268.1, read as the reverse complement.
CCCTCAGAGACTTCGCCGCTGAACGCATCGGTGCCAGGCACAGGGCTAGTGTGCTGGCTGGCCGGCGGCGGTGTGCGCGAGCCGCGCGAACGTCCAACCGGCGATCCAGCGGGTGGCGGCGCCAACCATGTGCTACTGCTCGGCTGCGCCACGCCTGGAGTGGGAGCTGAGCGTGGGGCGAAGGGGTCGGACCCCGGCGGCGAAGAACCGCGGCTCGAACCAAGCTGGGAGGCTTTTACGTTGCCAGGCTGCATGGGAGCAAAGGGACCACCGGCTGAAGCGGGATCAGGCGGCGCAACCAGAGGCGGCCCAAAGCCCGGGGCCGCAGCAGCAGTCGCCGAGGGGAATGAGCCCGGTGCCGGAGGAGTGGCCGGGTGATCGGCTCGGGACATGCTGATTGCCGGCGGCGCGGGCGCGACCGTGCCTCGCCCCGCCGGGGACGGCATCTGCGCAGACGCGCGTGGCAAGCCGGCCGCAGGCCGGATGACCGTGACAGCGCCCATGACCTGAAGCTGACGCACCAGAGCTTGCGCCTGAGCCTGTTCCAGGCTTTGACCCGCGCGCAGGTTCTTGGCGGATATCGCCTTGGCCACCGTGGTCAGCGGGACACCATGCTTCGACGAAAGCGCAGAAGACAGGCGCGTCTCCCCGGCTGGGCTGGGATCGGCCGAACCCACCACGAACACATCAAAGAGCTGACCAGCCATCTTGCCAGTATATCGGGCCTGCAAGGGCTGCCAAGTTGCGCAGAGGCATGCAGGCGAAAAAAATTTGACGGCGCGGCTGAGATCTCCAGGATGGGAGCATGGCAGTAGCAGTGGCGCGCGCCTCGTCCCCGGAAAGCGACTCCCTGGCTTTTCCGAGCGCGCTCACTGCGTTATTGCGGCGCGTTTCGGTGGCCCCGGGCCTGGAGACACGCCGATCACGACCGGTCCGGCGCCTGCAAGACATGTCGGCCGGTGACGCCATTCCGATGCGAAGTTGCATCGTCTTGCGCGGCAACGCGGTGTGCCTGCGGTAGCCACACCGGCCGGTGGCGGTCCCCACCTTCTCCTCTGCCGTTCAGCAGCGAGCCCGCTGCCTAACCGGCCCGTCGATGTTGCACCAATGTCCCCGTGGCTGAATCGTCTGCTGCAACTTCTGTCTAATCCCCTGGGGGCAGCAGTGGCACCGGGTAGGGAGGGTTTAGAAAACCTCTGAGGGTTCCCATTTCAACGTCTCGGGAACGGGCCGAACGAACGATCGCGCCTTTTTAGAAAGCTGTAGGTGATGGGCCGCGGCCCTGGAATCGCGGCGTCCACCCACTCGTAGCCCGTCGGAATCCAAGCATGTTCCTCGCCGCAAGGACCCGGCAGACAGTATTTGTGGGTGATGAGGGTGGGGTTGCGCGACAGCATGTACTGGTCACTGCCCCACTTCTGGTGGCCGGGCCGGTCCGACGCGATCATGTGCGGGTCATGGGCGATGCGCGCGTCCACCAAGCCGAAGACATCGTAGGCGGGGATGCCGGAGTAGTACGGGATCACGCCCGCGCCCCCGACGGTCATGAGGTCGTCTGGATGTGCGTTTCTGCCGAACCATTGCCCGATGGGAATGCGATCCTCGGCGTATTTTCTCAGGTAGCCAGGGGTGTCGATCCCGTTGTCAGCACCGATGAAAGTGTTGGCAGCCCGGGTTACGCGCAGGCTGCCCGCGACGAAAGCGATCGCCAGAGCCGCGCCCGCCAATGCCAACACCGGCCTGCCCACGGCCGGCCGCAGGCGTTGGGTCAGCCGGCGCATCGACTCCTGCACGATCACGGCAGCGAAAGGCACGACCGGCAGGATGAAGCGGTAGAGGCCCATGAAGTCCCCGCCCACCTTGACCACGTAGGCGGCGAACGCCAGCCAAACCAGACCCGTCAGGCGCCAGAGATCGCGGCGCGGTTGATCGGTTGCGGCTGGCCTGCCGAGCAGGGCCAGCAGGACGAAAAACGGCACGCCGTAGTCTTCGGCGAAGCGGCGCAGGTAATACCCACCCCGCACGAGGGTGCCGGAGCCCCCTGAGGATTTCACGTAGAACGTGTTGGGGAAGGGCCAGCCAAAATAGCGCCAGCGCCAGACGAAATAGGGAACGAAGAGCGCGGCGAAGAGCACGAGCCAGGCCCATTCGTCACGGCGCGGACGCAGGCGGTGTTCGCGACCGACCACGGTGAGCAGACGAAAGAGACCCCCCAGACCAAAGAAAAGCAGCCCTTCCGGCCGAGTCATGGCGGCCAGGGCAAGAACCGCGGCGCTGGCAAAACCGCGCTGCGAGGAGATCTCAGCCAGCAAGAAATCGAATCCCAAGAAAGACAAAAAGGTGAAGAGCTGCGTCTCCATCCCGCCCGTACACCAGCAGGCAAAGGCGCCCATCGCGGCGAGCAGAGTTGGCGCGACCAGGTGCCAGGCGGACGGACGCTGGCCTGAGAGGCGCAGGGACATGCGCACCACCAGGGCAAAGGTGCCGCCGCCAAACGCCACGCCAAGGAAACGCGATGTAGCCACCGGGCCCAGGCCCAGCTTGATTCCCGCAGACAGC
>PMBS01000013.1 GCA_003153015.1 Myxococcales bacterium | reverse complement strand
ACCCGAATGCGAGAATCAAATCGCCGAACACGCACGTAGCAGCCAGGGTGTAGACCTTCCGGACCCGGGGGCAGTACCCGGCGCCTCCACAACTTAACCATCGGGGATTGTTGCGCATTCCGGGAATGGCCAAACGAGGTCCCTGACTCAGGTCCCTGGATTTGTGGGGGCTGTTTTGGTGGCTTGTCGCGGCTCGCGCGGTGACTATTTTGTCCGCGTGGCGGCGCATTTTACCCCGAAGCAGACGAGGATAGAGTTCTGAGGATGACGTGAGCACACCTCAGCTGTGTTTGTACTGCGATTCTCCTCTGGACGGTTCCGTCGAGCATCTTCTCCTGAGCGCAATCGGCGGAAGGAAGAAGTCCCGAAAGGTCCTGTGCAGCAATTGCAATAATCGCTTTGGCTGAGCACATCACCAAGCCTCGTGCGTCGGCTAGGAATCGGAGTTTCCGAAGTTAGGGGTTAGGGTAGCCTTGGAGTGTCGAGTTCGTGACTGTGATGCTCTTCGCATTCGTGCCTACGGCCGTCCCGGCGTTCGTGACGCTGCCAGAGGAAACCACCGTCCTAGATCCGCCGGTGTTTCCCGTCATCGTGGTATCGGCGATGGAGAGAGTCCCCCCCATGTCGTCGCTAGTGAAGTAGAGGCCCCCTCCGAACGCGTTTTGACCGGCGCTATTGTTAAGGATGGCGTCACCGCAAAGCGTGACGTTCACCGAGTTTCCGTCGCTGTACAGTGCGCCGCCGTTCCCGCCCGAGCCAACCTCGTTCTGCCCGTTATTGATGACAGAACACTTGCCCGCGTCGTCGTTGTTCGCCCCATTGCCGGTCGCGGTGTTGTTGGTGAACAGGCTGTTGTAGACATCCAGTTCGGAGAACAGGCATCCGACCGCGCCGGCGTTGCTGGCGGCGTTGTTGCTAAACGTGCTTCCCACAATCAGCACGCCGTTCTTGCTCCCCAGGACATAGATGGCACCGCCGCCGGTGTCGGGCCCCAGCGGAGCGGCCTGGTTGTTCGTGAAGATCGAATCGATCACCGTGAGGTAGCCGTCCCCCATGTACAGGGCGCCGCCTTCGCCGTCGTCCCATCCCTGTGAACAGGGCGCCGGAGCGGTGGGAATAGCCTGGGTGGGCGTGGTCTTGCCATTGACGAGCGTGATGTGTTGCAGAGTCAGTCCATTGGTGTTGGCCTGGAAATTCGCGCTGTCGAACCGCAGGATCTGCACGGCATTGCCACCATCGAGGGTGATCTTGTTGCCGCCGTCGATGACGGTGTTCTTGGTGGTGGGGAGGTTGAGCGTGGCGGTGACCAGAATGCTGACCGGGGCGCTGCCGCAGTTGAAAGTAATCACGCCGCCTGTGGTCGCCGCCACCTGGAGCTGGGCGAAAGAGCAGCTCGCCTCGGTGCCGGTTCCCACCACGGTCGTCGGGTTGGAGGTGTCGGCCGGTTGGCCCCGGGCGGGAACGCCGGTGCTGCATGAACCGTTGGGGTTTCCGGCACTCGTGAGGGTGCTGGCATCCATGGGGCTGGGACTGGCCACACCCGAAGCACCGCCGATGCCACCGGCGCCACCGGCACTCGTGCTGCCACCCGTTGCTATCGATCCACCTGTAATAGCTGTACCGGCAGCTGAGGTGCCACCTGCACTACCGATGGGAACATCCGGCTGAGCACCGGGGACGTCTGGCACCCCGGCGTCACTACTGCCACTACTGCCAGCACCACCACCACTGCCACCAGCGCCCGAAGCACCGCCGGTGCCACTGACGCCACCGTCGGGCATAACAGGGTTGTTGTTCGGATCAACACAGGTTTGTGCGCTTGTGCAAATCTGCCCATAGAGGCAATCGACATCAACCTGACACTGTTTGCGGCATTGCTGGTCTACGCCGCATATGAGCCCTGTCGGGCAGTCGTGGTTGTAGATACAATACGTCTCGCCTGGAAGCTGACAAACGTTCGATTGGTCGCTGGACGTGACGCAGCTCTGTCCCGCAGGGCAGTCCGCCGATGTGTTGCAGGCGACGTGGCACTTGCCCCACGTGCACACCAAACCCTGATTGCAATCGCTGTTCAGCACGCACGTGCCGCCGACGTTGATCTTCATCGGCGAACTACAACCGGCCGTGAGCCAGGACGCAACGATCATCAAGCCAAGAGCGCGGGATGCGGACATTTCAATCCTCCAAGTCTGTCTTCGTCATCGCAAACACACGAGTACCGTCAAGCTATCACAGCCGGGGCACAAACGACTGCCCAGGCAAGCCAGCAACCCTCGTGCCAGCGTATCTCACCCAAGAAACCTTAGATTTCTGCCGCGATCTTCGTGGCCGCTCACCTGCTCTTGCACTTCAAGTGCAAAGCTCGAAAGCCACTTGCACACGAAGTACAACGCCAGTTTGCTCACGCGTCGTCCAGACCCTGAGCAGCAGCACAACGCAATGGTACAGCGCGGGCCGGAGTCTGCTCGTTCGGAGAAACCCTACATCGGAAATCTTTGGTTTCTACGTCTTCGCCTTCTGCATCGCCAGCGCCAACTTCACGGCCTCGGCGACGCTCTTTTCCGCTGCGGTCCTCTTCACTTTGGCCTGTCTGGACTTGCGGGTTTCCGTCGACCTGGGCCCAGTCCTGCCAAACAAGCCCGATGTTTCCATGGCGTCATCAGCCATCCCGAATTGACCACAACATATCTTCGAAGACTACATCCCTCGTATTCGAGGCATGCTTTGATCGGCGGTGAACAGCAGGACGTGGCCAGGGCCGAGCGCATCGTTCGTCAGAAATGGCTCGGCGGACTGCTCAGTCTCTATCACCCGAAGACCGCCGTCCGGGGGCGGATCGAATAATGGGAGAGAATGCGATGGCCGCAAACGCGGCGCGTCAGTGACGTAACCACGCGGTTGTTCATCATCACGAAAGGATCACACGCCAGAGCTCACCTTGAGGAGGTCGCTCTTGCGAACAGGAGTCTCGGCCATGTCCTCGCTCACAGCTGCGCAGTTCGGATGGCAGTGGCATCCAGGAAAGCTTCTGGAACGCATCGCCTGGAAATCAAGCCGACAGGTTACTACGGGGTGTGGCAGTAGTTGACCTGGGTGGTACCAGCGTAATTAGGCGTCGAGAAGGAAACGCACGTCATACCCGCCGGGCAATCGGCAACCGTGTAACAATACTTGATGCAGGTGTCCCCGGCGCCGCAGTAGAATCCGGGGGCGCAATCGCCGTCCGTGGAACAAGTAGTGCCGCTCGTTCCGGTGCCTGACTGCAATTCGCAGTCACTGACTCCTGGGTATGACGTGCTTGCCGACTTACATCCGAACCCAACCGGACAGGCCAAGAGCGGGCTACGAGGATTCTGGGGGTTGACTGGATCGCACACGCGGGAGCACACGGAAACCCCCGGGATCATGTTCACGCCATCCCAATAGGTTGGGTCGCAAGATCGGGCACTATCGACCATGGGACAATCAGAATCGAGCTGGCAGTATTTCTTGCAAACATCGCCGAAACACCCGAAGCCGGTAACGCAGAAATCTGTTGTGCCACTGCAGGCCGCGCCCAGCCCCAAGCCCGAGGACGTGAAACACTTCAGCCCGGTAGCTTGCGTGTCGGGGTAGCAGACCTGTCCGGCCGGACATCCGCAGGCGGGAAGAACATTGCAGGTGCCGCCGGCCGCAGGTCGCGGGCATGTCGACCCGCTGCTGCCGCCACCACCACTGGCACCACTGCCACCAGCTCCCGAAGCGCCACCCGTACCACCGATGGGAAGATCCGGATGAGCCCCGGGGGCGTCTGGCACCCCGGCATCAGCACTGCCACCAGCGCCACCGGCGTCCGGAGCACCGCCGAAGCCGCCGAGACCTGCGTCGGGCACAACAGGGTTGTTGTTCGGATCGACACAGGTTTGCGCACTCGTGCAAATCTGCCCAGAGAGGCAATCGATATCAACCTGACATTGCTTGCGGCATTTTTGATCCACGCCGCATATGAGCCCTGACGGGCAGTCGTGGTTGTAGATACAATACGTCTCGCCCGGAAGCTGACACACTTTCGATTGGTCGCTGGACGTGACGCAGCTCTGTCCCGCAGGGCAGTCCGCCGATGTGTTGCAGGCGACGTGGCACTTGCCCCACGTGCACACCAAACCCTGATTGCAATCGCTGTTCAGCAAGCATGAGCCACCCACATCTACCTTCTTCCCCCCGCTGCAGCCGACCACGAGCCAGGACGCAACGATCATCAAACAAAGAATGCGCTGCCACGGTACTAACATTTCAAGTCTCCAAGTCTGTTTTCGCTGTCGCAGGAAATTGGCACCACGAGGGTATCACAGGCGGGGTCACATGCGACCGTAGGCCCTGCCCCGCTGCCCAGGCATATCAGCAAGCCTTGTGCCAGCGCAACTCGCCCCACGAAACCGCGGATTCTCGTCACAAGACCGCTGACCGCGCACCTGCGATTGCACTTCAAGTACAAGACCCGAAAACCGCTTGTACACGAAGTACAACGCTGTCAACCGCTCACATCCGCTCACCGCCCACCCTCTCCGCCCCCAAGCCGCAGCCACCGGGCCTGGACCAGGGCTGCGGTCGCGCTCGGGGCGACGTGGGTGTACCTCTCGGTGGAGGCGCTATCGGAATGGCCGAGCAAGGCGCCGATGACCTTCTGGCCGGCGCCCATCACGGCGTAGCTGCTGCCAGCGGTGTGGCGGGCGCCGTGGCTGGTGATGCGGCGGACGCCGGCCTCTTGGGCTAGGTCGCGGTACCAGCGGTTCAAGACCTTGTTCGCGAGCACCCCACCGCGGGGATCGGGAAACAGAAGCTGGTCCTCGGTCCGCAGCATGAACCTCTGCAACTCCTCGGCGAGCGCCCGAGGGATGACGTGAAAGCGCGCACGCTTGTTCTTCGGGGTGGACACGATCTTGCGAGCCTGTGACCGGCGAATCCAGCTCCCTGGAACCTGGAGGTCGAGGTCTTTCTTCTCCAGCGCCCGCACTTCGCTGAAGCGAAGCCCGAGTAGGATTCTGCGTTGTCAGCGTCACAGCAGCTTGCAGGTCGCACTCGCGCCGCGGCCCGAGGAGCAGCGCCATTGCCTTTGCCTCTTCGTCGGGTGTCCACCACTCGCGCGAATCCTCGGCGGTGCCGTCGCGCCGGAACCATGAACGCTTGGTGACTGGGTTCTTCTCGATGATGTTGTATTCGATCGCCTTCTCGAACAGCCGGTGGAGCACGGCGATCTGGTTGTTGATACTCTTGGTTGAGTAGCCCTTGCCGTACTGGTGCTGGGCCTGCATCTTCGCCGCCTTGTAGGTGTCGATGTCGCGTGCGCTGATGTCCTTCACGAATTTGTGGCCGAACGCGGGCAACAGGTGCAAGTCCAGGATTGAGGTTAGCCTGTGCGGCAAGAACCCACGGACGCCTGAACCTGGTAGAATCGCAACCGGTGCGGGTTTGCGGCCTCAAACAGTGACTGCGCCAGCGCACCCGACATGACGGTATTCGATATCTTTTCCAAGAGGCAAGAACGGCTCCGCGGCGAGGTACCGGACGTATACAAGTACGACGAGATCCCTCCCCATCTGCGGGTTCAAATTATCCATATCTGGGACGACGCCATAGGGGGCGATAGGGAAGCATCTCGCTCGCTGGATAGCGCGCGGGTGTGCAGACGAGTGGCACGGCAGCCCCTGAACCTACAAGAACTCCATGCACACTAAATGAATGCGCGAGCACTCTGGCTTCCATGTGCAGCCGCAGAATATCTGGAGAGGGCGCGATCGGGTCAGCGCGAAGCCAAGTCAGCGGGCGTTCGCCACAGACTATCGGGGAACCCATGAGCTTCAGCGTCTCCTCGTTGTTCTTGAGAAACGCCATTGAAGCGTTCGCCCATCTTCTCGTCGCGGTGATGAGTGCAATTCGATGAATCCTCACCAGCGTGCGCTGGCGCATGGTCTCAGCGAAACGGTCCGATATCCCACTTCGATCCTTCGCCTCCTAGGGCAGATCCGCAGTGCGCACGAAGGCATCGTCACAGTGCTCTTTCTCGAAGAACTCCCAGTTACACGCCACCTGCGCCGCAACCCCGTCCTCGCGCGGCGGAAGTTGTCAACGTGAATGAGACAGTGGGTTTCATAAATTAGTGAGAAAGCTCAATGAGTGAGCCCCAGGCGGGAGCGGCGAGGACGGTCAGCTTGC
>PMBS01000116.1 GCA_003153015.1 Myxococcales bacterium | reverse complement strand
CGACTCGGCTCTGGGCGGTCATCGACGAAGAGGAGGCCCGCTGTGCCCAGGGCTGCTCGATTCATCCCGGGGCGCGCTCTCTTCTGCAGCGTCTGTCCGGCCTGCCCGTTGCGCTGTACACCAACAACCAGCACTCCTGCGCTCTGGCCGCCCTGCGCGCGGTTGGGATCGATCCGGCGCGCTTCTTTTCCATCCAGGCGCGCAAAGGGGCTGCATCGATCAAGCCGGCTGCCGCGCCGATGCAAGCTATTCTTTCGGCGCCCGAGGCGGCGGGCGCCCAGCGCGTGTTTCTGGTTGGCGATCACCCTGCGGACATGGGCTCAGCCTTGGCATTCCGGCAAGCCGCGCCGGCGCCCCCGATCATCGCCATCGGGCACGCGCATTCTATGGCTGAAGTGCCGCGCCTCGAAGCGGCCGGGGCGGATTTTGTGGTCACCGAGGTCAGCGATGCCGCGGAGTTGATCCAGGCCCCGCATAGTCCGCACACCCTGTCCATGGTGCTGCTGGCCTGGAACGAGGAGGCATCTATCGCGGCCGCTGTGCGCGACTGCCGGCGGGTCGGCCGCCTGTGGCTGTCCGGCTACGAGATCGTTGTGGTCGACGACGGCTCCAGCGATAGTACCGCGGCCCGCGCCGAGGCAGCCAGCGAGGGCGACGTGCGGATCGTGCGCCACGCCCGCAACCTGGGCATGGGCGCGGCCTTGCGCAGCGGATACGCCGCTGCCCGCTGCGACTACATCGCCTTCCTCCCGGCCGATCGCCAGGTCCGGCCGCAGTCGTTGCTGACCTTTCTGTCCTGGGCCACGCCGGAAACCACTGTGGTCAGCACCTACCTCGCACCCCCCTCGGGCGAGAGGCGCCGTTTGATGTCGCTTGTGTTTCATGCTCTGGTGCGCGGCTTGGGCGGGCTGCGCGTGGATTTCAACGGTTCCTACCTCTTTCATCGGCGCTGGCTCGACATGATCGATCTGGCCACCGTGCGAAGTGAGACCTTCGTCTTCAGCTTCGAGTTGCTGGAACGGATGCGCCGGGCAGGCAGCCGCTTTGCTGCCGTCACCATCCGCCCGTTTGCGCGCGAGGTGGGAGGAAGCCGCGAGGTGGCCTTGCGGCGGATTGTGCGCGTGTTTGGCGAGATCGCCCGCTACCGGATACGCAGCCTCACGTCTATCTAGAGCTAGTTACAGGTCCCGGAGCAAGGAACAAACGTCCCCTCGGTGGCCGTGATAGTCGCCGTGCCGGCGGTGAGCCCCGACGAGGTTGCCGTCACCGTGATGGTTCCGGCGCCTGTCGCCTGAACGATGGCATAGGCTACACCTCCGAAGGCGTTGCGTGTAGTTCCGCGGAACGACTCCTGCGTCATGCTCCCGCTGTCCACGGCTATGATGGTGCCGGGACCGGTGATGGCGAAGCTGATGGGAGCGGTAGAGGTGGTCACCTCGGCCTTGACGAACGAGAGGTCGTTCACATCGTTGACCAGCGTGGGGTGATCCGCCGTGAGTACGACCTTGCCCGCCACCGCTCCACTGGGCGGAGCCGACTTCGACGGCCCACCCCAGATGCCCGACCACTGGTAGCCGATACTCCTCACCGCCCCCAGTTCATCCATGAGCGCCCCATTGCCCCCGAATGATGGCCATCCGCCATCATGCTCGCCCATATAGTCAACGCCCGTCNNCCGTGAGCGCCGGGTTGCCTGTGACGGTGTTCCAAGTGGTGGTTTCGGTGCCCATCTCAGTGAGCAGGCCGGCGCGCTTAGGCGCCATTCCCATGGCGGTAATGACTTCGTCGGTGCGGTAGTTGCCGCCGAAAACGTCGACGAGGGTCCTAGTGGCTCCGTTGACGTCACCACTATCGGAGGGCCGGAAGAGGGCCTGGGTGACCGCGCGGTCGGGGTCGAGCGTGTGACAAATGGAAACCATCTTGGTCAGAATAGGAGTTCTCGTGGTGATCGAATCGCGGATTTCGTTGCCGGTGCTGTAGAGGGCGACGCTGGGGTGGTTGCGATCCCGCGCGACGATCCCAGTAACATCGACCTGGTACCAGGGTGCGCCGGTGGCGGTCCCGGGCACCGCAGGCATTCCAGTGGGGTTGGTCGCGGTGGTATTGAAGTAAGCGGAGTCGTCGCCAACGTCGCCGTACTTGCGTGCGACCCAGACGTCGAAGAACTCGTCCATGACGAGAATTCCCATCCGGTCGCACAGATCGAGGAATTCCGGGTTTGGTGGATCGTGGGCCGTGCGGATGGCGTTCACCCCGATGGCCTTGAGCGCCGCCAGCCGTCTCTGAATCGCCCGCGCCGGCGCGGCCAGCCCGAGCCCGTGATAGTCTTGATGCAAGCAGACTCCTTGGAACTTCACGTTCTTGCCGTTGAGATTCATGCCTGTCGTGCCGTCGTACACGAGGCTCCGGATCCCGAACGGGGTGACGTCGTCGTCCACCGCGGTGCTGCCGACCTGAACGCTAGTCTTGAGCGAATACATGTTGGGGGTGGCGAGGTCCCACAATTTAGGATTCGTGACAGGGACATCGAAGGTGAAGCTGGCGGTTGCGCCCGCAGCGATGCTCTGAGCAGCCGCCGTGACAGGTGCGAGTGCCGTCCCGCTGGGATCGCTGACGATGCCCTGCAGGCCCACGCTTTGCGACGACGTGCCCGAATTGAGCACCGAGGTTGTGACGTGGACGGTTGCCGACGCAGCCGTCGCCCCCTTGGTGCTGACGTAGGTGGCCCACTGGTCGACATGCACAGGATCGGTCGCGATGATGCGGACGTGTCGGTAGATTCCAGCGCCCGCGTAGTAGCGCGAGGCGGGCTGCGAACTGGTGTCGGTCTTGACCGCGAGCACGTTCTCCGTCCCGAACTTCACACTCTTGGTCATGTCGTAGCGGAAGCTCACGTAGCCGTAGGGATGGTTTCCGAGTTGAGTGCCGTTGATGTAGACAGTGCCATGCGCCATGACGCCGTCGAATTCAATGTAGACCTGCTGGCCCGAGGTGACGGTTGCGGGGAGGGTGAAGTGATTTCGGTACCAGCCGATTCCCGACGCCAGGTAACCACCGCGGCCGGTCATCGGCGCAGTTTGCGAGAACGGCCCCTCGACGCTCCAGTCGTGCGGGAGGTTCACCGGGCGCCACGTGGAATCCGCAAAAGCCGTTTGATCAGCGCCGGTCGCGTCACCCTTGTTGAACAACCAGTTTCGGTCGAGGGGGATGATCTGTCGGGCGCGCGGGCCCGGCGGGACAGTCGAGCCCCCGGTTCCGGTCGTGCCNNCCAGTGCTGGTCGTGCCACCGGTGGCGGTGCCACCCGCGCCGGAGGTCCCACCAGTGGTGCCGCCCACGTCGATGGCCGAATTCCCGTCGATGGCTGCGTCGGCATCGAGGCTCCCATCGTTGGCGAGGTTCCCGTCGGGTGCGATGCTCCCGCCCGTGTCGACGCCCCCGTCGGGGGCGATGGTCCCACCGGTGGCGGTGCTTCCGCCAGCCGCGGTGGTTCCACCGGCGGTGGAGCTTCCGCCAACGACGGTAGTCCCGCCGGCGGCTCCGCCTTGTGCAGTGGTCCCACCGGCAGTGGAGCTTCCGCCAGTTGCGCTACTGCCGCCGGCCGCAGCAGCATCCTGACCGGTGCGTCCTCCGGTGCCGCCTGCGCCTCCAGTAAGAGCAACGACGCCGCTGCTCGTGGAGCCGCCGCTGGCGCCTCCGGATGCAGCGCCGCCGCTGCTCGTGGAGCCGCCGCTGGCGCTGCCGCCAGTCGTGACCTGTCCACCTGAGGCGGTTCTGCCGCCGGTAGTGGGCGCGTTGCCTCCTGCGCCGACTCCACCGGTATGGGCGCCTCCGCTACCAGGGGCTGCTGGCGCAGTGTTCTGGCCGCATCCGATTGCTAGGGGCGTGCCGACCAGCAGCACGAGGACAAGAGAACGTGTCTTTTGCATCATGTTCATGGCTTCTCCACAGAGCAGTACTTCCTTGGACAAAAAGCGCAGTGAAGGCTCCCTGTCACGTGGCTCAGCAAAAGCGGGCCGACGACAGAATGCCTATTCTACGCTTGACTCAGGCATCTGTCCCGAGCTCGCTGGACACCACAGTCCCGCGGTAGCCGCAGGAGGTCGTGGCCGTGGCCGTGGTCGTGGTCGTGGTCGTGGCCGGATGAGCACCGTGGCTGACGAAAAGCGGCGAGACTTGCCTCAACTAGCAGACACACATTGTGTGGAAGTGTGCGACGACACAGGCTGCGCATTTCGGATGACACGCTAGCGGAGCGCAGGCGGAAGGTGCCAACAATGAAGGGGTCTAGGTCAGCGGCTTCAAATACTCATAGCCGCCGCCAAAGAGATCTTCCTGCGAAAGGCCGTCTTCTTCGCTTCCCGGCATCAGATAGACCGCGTCGGCCTGCACATTGGCGAAATTGAGCAACGGGAAGCTGGCGACGAGCTTGCCGAAAGTCTGGCGGGTGAAGTACTCGGCCTCGGGAATATCGCAGCGCTCGCCCAGGGTCAGATCGCTGTTCGATTCACGCTCGACCAGTACCGCCGCGGTGATCAGGATGTAGTCCTTGTTGGCCGACAAACGATTCACTTCGTCTGCCGCCTGGCCCATTTCTTCCTTCTCCGAGGCCAAGGTGCCCTCGATCTCCGAACACCAGGTCTCGAACTCCTCCTGCGCCTGCCCTCCGCGAATCAGATCCCAATAGCCCAGCTCAAACACCGGCAAGGCCTCGTTCAGTACCGCAGCCAGACGCTTCCAGAAGGCGCGCTTTTCGAACAGGGTCTGCTCGGCCTCGCCCGCGGCAATCACCTGAGCAATCTTCTGGCGAAGGGGATCCTTGAAGAATGCCTTCACCGCGATCTGAATACCGAAGAAGCTGTACTCCACGGGGTTCTCCTATCCGAAACCGCCCGAACGCGAACGTCCGAACGAGCCACTGCGGAACGACCCGTCGCTGCCGGCGCGGTACGACACGCGGCCAAACCCGCTGGGCTTCTGTTTGCCCACGCCCCCCAGTCCGCCCAAGCTGCGCGACGAAAACATGGTGGGCCTGGCCGCCGGCTGAAAATTGCCCCCGGTTGACACTGGACGCGGCAGAGGCGTGCTGGTGGTGCGGCTGCGGGCCAGGCTGCCGTGCGAATAGCCGTAGCTCGACCAGAACCAGAGATAGCCATGCGGGTGACCGCCGTAGTAGTAGCTGTGGTTGGAAACCGGCAAGCCGTTGTCGGTCAGCACGCCCGCGGAAGCTGGCGCAAAATCCGACAGCGCGATCAACTTCACCTGAATGCCCTTCTGACCCAATGCCACGAAGTCGTCGTTCAGATCATCTTCCTCGTGCGGCTGCGCCACTTCAGTCACATACAGTATGCGGCGAATGCCCAAACCTGACAGAGCCTCCGCCGAGGGCACGCGCGCCAGGTAGCGGTTGTCGAAACGGTCGCTTTCGTCCCGGTAGGGCGAGAGGCGACGGTTGTCCAGGACAAAGGCCGGGGCCGCGTCGGGCGGACGTGCCTCGCGAGCGCTGAGCAAATCCGGGCGATGGTAAAGCGCCGCGGCCAAAGATTCGTGGCTGGGCACCACACCCAGAGGGTGAGGCCAGTTGTCGAAAAGGAACACCGGCGCGAACACGCGGCTAACCCCCACCGCCGCGGCCACGGCCTCGGGCCCGGGCATGTCCAAGATGAGCGCCGTGCCCTTCTGGTCCTGCTCGTCGTTGGCGAACAACGCGGCTAGGGCCCGCCCTGCCATCTCCGCCGACTCCATGCTGGCACTGTGCATGGGCAGAAGCGAAGCGGAAAATCCGGCGCCGCGCGGGTTCTTGAGTATCTCGAACAGGGTGGGCAGGTAGAATGGTTCCAGCCGACCGCCGGGGGAAAGGTCCTCGGCCAATTGGGGCAGGGCCAGTGCCCAATTGCTCGCGCCCTGACTATCCACGGCCACGGCATGGGGAATAACCAGCGGCTTGCCGGCTGCGCCCACTGCCCAGCCCTCTTTGCGCTGCAACTCCAAGGCATCCGCCGTGATCTCGTGCTCGCCGAGAGCCTTGCAGCCCGCGCGCAGCAACAGGCCGCCGCCCACCACGCCGCCCATGGCGAGCAAGACCTTCAAAGCCGTGCGGCGACTGGGGGCCAGCGAGGCAGCCACTGAGGCCTCCATACCTTCGTGCCACCAGCGCGCGGCCAGAAGCTCGTCACGGGTGATGAAGACCAGGCGGTGGAAAGATTTCTGCGTCTGACCTTCCATCCTCACGCCTCCACGATGCGCGCGGCTGCGGACAGGGCGGTGACATCGGTAGGCCCCTGCGACAGACGAGCATAGAGGCCCGCGGCAGCCCCGGCCACCAGGTACACCCCCCAATTGCATTGGCGCCCTTGTTCGTCCCGGCGCGGAGAGAAGCGTTGCTGTGCAATCCAGCGACCCGGCACTGCCTGTTCAATCGATGCTTCCCAAATCTCTTGCGACACGGCCTGGCCCACGATGGTTTCCTCCCCTTCGCAGCCGTAGTCGGATTTGAGCACCCAGTCCTCGCGTTCGCGCCGCAAGTTGTCCGCAGCCAGGGTTTCGAGGCGGAAGGTCGGCGGTAGGAAGCGCTCGATGGCATCCCGGCTTTCGTCGGAGAAACGCACCCTTTCTTCCCACAGCAGGGCCAGACTGCGTTTGTTCTGCGGCACAATGGCGCCGAAGGGATTCAACACCGCTGCCTTGCCTGCCATCTCGGCCGCGAGCAGCAGCCCGAGCGGCCCGGCCAACGGTTCGGCGTCAGGAAAGGGCGCTTCGTCCAGCCACACCGGCTCGCGTTCGGCCCACCAATCGGTCTTGTAGTGGCGCAAGAAGACATCACAAGGCTCGCCCAGCAGCGCGGCCCCACCGTCGCTGCGTGGGGTGAGATTGTAGGGCGAACCCAGCACCACCCGAGCCCCGCGCACGCTCAGCCAGCGTTCATAGAGCGCGACCAGACAAAGATCCTCGCTCAGCTCAGTGGGATAGAGAATTCCCACCGAGAGATCCCGCAGCGGCTTTTCCAAGCGCTGCCCCGCGAAAGCGACCAGGCGGCAGAAGCGATCTTCCAGTTCGGCATTTGGATCCCGACCCGGGGCGGCCGCGAAGAGCTGCGACAGGGTGATGGCCTCGGCCTGGCCACTGGGTGTGTCCGCATTCAACTCGCAGATCATGGGCCCTGCCTCGGTCGCGAACACATCGGCCCGGGCGATGCCGTGCCAGTAGGGAGCCGCGCAGTCCCACATGGCCCGGCCCGCGGTACCCAGGCGGAAGTACGTGGCAAGAAGCGCATCGTCGGCCAGCACCCGCTGCACCAGTTCGTCGTGGGCTGCCGCGAACCCTTCGGCAGCGCGGTTGATGGCATCCAGCTCGGCTTCGGGTAGCCAGACCGGCGCAGTGGCAAAGCGGGGCTTGCCATCCAGCCAAGCATCCGCGATCAGGCCTTGCCCGCGCAGCCGCTTGGCGAAATCCAGATAGGGCTCGGACGCCGGGAGGTTCATGCCAGCCCTGTGGCAAGCCAAGCCGCTCCCAGGTAGCCCAGCGCTTCGACCAATGAGGCCACAAGATTTCGATCCTGCGCAATCGCGCGATCCAAGGCGCCGCCCCGCCAGGTCAGGGGAAAGCCGAGCAGCAGCCGAGCCACCACAACCTGGCGCACGGGATACAGCGCCAACGCCAGCAGCAAGGACAACCCGAAGGCGCGCAAGGCAAGCCACCATCCCAGAAAAGCCCCATCCACCGCATGCCCGACGATCACGGAGAGGGCCAGCACCACGCCGGCGTAGCTGGTCGCCGCGGCCAGGTTCTCGCCCGCGATCTCCTGGTCATCGGCGTAGTAGGTGAGAAAGCGAAACAACACGACCAGGACGACCAATGCGACTTCCGCGATGACGAAGAAGGCCGCCGAGATGGGCAACAAGGAAAGGCCATCGCCCGCGAAGCAATGGGCAGCCACGATTCCGCCGCCGAGCGCATGGCCGGCCCCCGCGATCCCTGCGGCCAGGTTTCCCCGCCGCACCTCACTACGCAGACGCCCGCGCAACAGCACGCGGTTCCAGGTGAACGTGGCCAACCCCAAGGCGAGAAGCCCGGCGCCGGCGTAGGCCAGAGCACAAATAGTCGCGTCAGCCCAGGGTCGCACGTTCAAACATGGCCGTACCACAGCAGGCACGAGGAGGGTGATGGCCACCAGCAGGCCTGCGCGCAGCAGGAGAGAAGCCCCCTTGCGCGCGCCGGCCTGACCTACCTCAGTTGCGGGAGTCGCGTTTGCATCGGCCGCGGGTGACATGAAAGCAAGTTACCACGCAGCGGCCGAAGCGAGAACCCTGTCGCGAGCGCTCACCGCGGATCAGCCAGCACTGGCCTCCCTCTCGTCCACTCTCCAGTATTTGCCGCCTCCGCCCTCGCGGGCCATGTAGCCGAAATCCACCAGCCAACGGCGCAGCCGAGCGGTGTCGTCGTTGTACTTCGACAGGATCTCATTGACCCGCTTTTCCGTGTAGCGCACGCCGTGACTGAAGGACGGCAGTATGTGGCGAAGCAGCACGCGGAACTTCCTTTCCTGCATGGGGAAGGTCTTGATGCGGCCGTCGCTGGTGGTGAAGGTGGCCAGCACCTTGCGATCGTAGTCACTCAGCTCCTGCTCGCTTTCCGGGCGCACCGGCTGCGCCTGGGCCAGCAGGGTCTTTGCCATGTCGGAGAGTGCACTGGTCTTCAATGAATAGAGGTTGTAGTAGCTCTCGCTGCGCGCGCTGACCAGACCCGCCCCCGCCAGGCGGGTCAGGTGGTGCGACACGGTCGACACGCCCACGCCCAGGGCCGCGCCAAGCTGTTCCACGGTGTACGCCCGCTGGGCCAAAAGCCCCACGATACGCAGGCGGTTGGGCTCGCCCAGCACCTTGAAGAACTCCACCAGGTCACTCGTTCGCTTGCTGTGGTCCATCTTGACTCCACCGAAGTATTTCGATACTTATAGAAATAGTCGACAGAACCGTCAAGAGAAAGATCATCCATGCCCACCCCAGGCAAGACCCGCGCCGAGCTGAGACGCAGCTACAAGGAAGCCCCACGCCAGGCCGGGATCTTTCAGGTCAAGAATAACAAGACCGGGAAGATCCTTCTCGGCAGCAGCACCAATCTGCACGGCCCCTTGAACCGGCTCCGTTTCGAGCTTTCCATGGGCAACCATGACAATTCAGCCCTGCAGAACGACTGGAACCAGTTCGGCCCTGAGGCCTTCAGCTTCGAGGTTCTGGAAGCCGTGAAGCCCAGCGACGATCCGGCCTTCTGCCTGGAAGACGAATTGACTCTGTTGGAACAGATCTGGCTGGAAAAACTGCGTCCCTTCGGCGAACCGGGCTACAATTCGGGTTCCGTCCGGCGGATGTAATGAGAGTTCCGCCAAGAGCTGTTCTGATATTGCTGCTAGTGGCTTGCGCGGCGGCTTCGCTCCGACAGCACGATCAGTGGTTGTGCCTGGACACGGCGATCGCCTGGATCCCCAGCTGGTCCAGCACACCCTAGATCTGTTGCGACAGTAGCCAGCAGAACCACCGCCCGGTTATGATTCCGGCGCATGCCGCCCGCCAACGTCCAGATCTTCGGCACCCGCAAGTGCCCCGACACACGAAAGGCCGAGCGCTTCTTCAAGGAGCGCCGGGTATCCTTCCAGGTGATCGACCTCGGCCAGAAAGGCCCCTCGGCCGGTGAGCTGCGCAAGATCGCAAATGCCGTGGCCGGCGTGGAGAACCTGATCGATCGCGAGGGCAAGCGCTACCTGGAACGCGGTCTCAAATACGCTGCCCCCACCGGCCCGCGTATTGAGCAGGCGCTGCTGGATGATCCCCTGCTACTGCGCACCCCCATCGTTCGCGCCGGCGACCGCGCCACGGTGGGCTTCGTGCCCCAGATTTGGACTACTTGGCTGTGATGGGCGCTCTGAGGGACTACGGTCGTCCTGCATCGGGCGTCGGTGCGGCGTGAATCTTGTCAAACGGCAGGTCCAGCACGCGATAGAGGCGCCAATCCTGGTAGTCGAAGTGCCACCATTCGTCGGGGTTGACCCTGAACCCTTGCTTTTCCAGGGCCTGGCGCAGAAGTGCACGCGTGCGCCGTTGTTCAGTTGTGCCGCCCTTGTAGTCGGCCGCGGCGCTGTCCGACATTTCATCAAAGGCACTGGGCATGGGCACTTCTTTGCCCGTGCGAAGCCGGTACAGGCCCACATCCACCGCGCAGCCGCGGTTATGTCGCGATCCCTTCTGCGGGTCGGCCACGAACTTGTGTTTGTCGGGCGGAGTCACCTCCCAAAACAGCTTGGTCACTGACCAAGGACGGTAGCCATCGAAAATCAACAAGCCGTAGCCATGCGGTTTGAGAGCCCGGTTTGCGCGCACCAGCGCCTCGGCCGCTGGTCGCTGCAGAAAGGCTCGCGCCTCAGCGTACAGTTTGCGGCCCGTGAAGTTGTTGGTGGTGGCGTAGCGAATGTCGAGATGGATGCTGGGATCAAGGCGCGCGAGCTCGACCAGATCAGGAGCGCGGAAGTCTCCGGTCTCCGCCGGCTGGGCCGCGGCCGGCAAGCCCGGCAGGCACAGCGTCGCGAGGAAAACCGCAAGCCGGCGCGCGGCCGGTTGGTTAGCTTTTCTCACCACAGAGAACACAGAGAACACAGAGTCGGAAAAACTGCAAAACCAAAGTCGCTCTTGTAGACACGATCCGGCGTGATAGCCTTGCTCCCATGGGTTTGACGGTTACGGTAGCCGCGGCAACAAGTGTGATGTGCGGCCGTCGCGGAACATCCCGGCCATTTCGACAGACGCAAGATGGCGCGTGACGATGCCGAAAAACCGGGCCTCTTAGGTCGGCTGTTTCCTCAGTCGTGCGGCGTCGGCGAGGTCCTTTGGTCGGCCAGCCGCTTGTTTGTTGCGCAGGAACATTTCGCGGCCGATGAAATGAACGATGCGCCCGCTGAGTGTAGCTGGCACGCGGGTTTTCCACGCGTCGTCGAAGCTGACCCCAGAGATTGAAGTGAGCAGATCGATCCGGCGAGGGGGAAGCCCAATTTGGTAGACCAGATCGGGTCGCTCGAAATCGGATTGGACCACGCCGGCAGATTCGAGGGGCGCGCCGAAGGCAAGCAGGGCGTTCCACACCCTGGCGGCATTGCCTGGGCTGGCTCTCACGAAGAGATCGATGTCACCGCTCGCGCGGGGTGCCCCGTGAAAGCTCAAGGCGTAGGCTCCCACGATGAGGAAGTCAGCCTCATGGTCGGCCAAGGCGAGCAGGAGATCGCGAAAGTCTTCATTCAGGCTATCGAGAGTCATCGTCGTCCGGGCGAGGCCCGCCAGCGCGAAAAACGCGGCAGGGCGTGTTGGCGCGGGTATAGGCAGGCAAGGGCCGTCCGGCCAGACGCCATGCCTCCACCGCCAGCGGCCACATCATGCGGATCCGCTGGGCGGGGTCCGTGGTGTCGGAAAGATCATCGCCGGCGTCGTCTTGCAGTGAGTGCATGGCAACCGGCCATCCCGCACGTGCCTTGCGGCGCATCTCCTCCTGTGAGGTGCTGGTGCGCGACATGACACCATTGTAGCGCAACTTGGGGACAGTGACACGTGCACCCGCCGGGGTCTGCACACGCCGGGGTCAATGCCGGCTCGGCGCGTTGCCCCGAACTGGCCAACCCCGAGGGCGCGAAAGGCGCGGGCAAGAAGAAGGGGAAGTAGACTCTTCCCAAGCGCCGCGCGCGCGTCGCCCGAGGCCAGTTCGGCCTTCAGGGACAGCCGCCGTCGCCTACGGCTCCCCGTCGCCGGAGAGCACGCAGGCACAGATGCGAAGTAGCTCCTGCAAGTTCGCCCTGCCCACGGTTCGGGGTACACTACGGATCGGTCCACATGCACAGAGGCAAAGTGACAACGTCGGCAGTTCATTTCTTGTTCGCAGCGGCTTTGCTGACAGCCTCACTGGCATGCAGCAACTGCAACGGCGGCGGGAACCAAGGCACAGGCGGCGCGAGTGGAACAGGTGGCGCGACCAGCACAGGTGGCGCGACCAGCACGGGCGGCGCGACCTTGAGCGGCGGCACGATGGGAAGCGGTGGCAGCACCGGCGGTGGAACCATGGCCAACCCCGCGCCTGGCAGTAAGCTATTCCTTGGCGTCAACTTCTGGCGCATCGATTGGATGGGCTCCGATCAATTCTTCAAGGCAGGGGTCAACTTCGCGACCGAGACGAATCCATGGCGCGACGATCTGATCGCCGACTTGGCTCCGTTCCACGCAATCCGGTACATGGACTGGAATCTCGCCAACGTGAGCCCCAACCCGCAGGCCAACTGGGACACGCGGCCCAAGAAGACCGACAACCAGAACAAGGACCCTATTGCCTACGAATGGCAGATCGATCTGTGCAACCGGGCGAAGACCGACTGCTGGTTCACCTATCCCTCCGAGGCCAACCTCGACACCTACGCGACGAACTTGGCGCAGCTCTGCTACAACCAACTCGATCCGAGCCTGCGCGTCTACGTGGAGTGGAGTAACGAAGTCTGGAACAGCGGCCTCGGGCCGCAACACAACTATGCCGCGCAGCAGGCGCAGTCCCTGGGGCTGCCTGGCAGCAACGCGTGGGCGGCGTACCAGGCCTACGCATCGGTGCGTGTGTTCGAAAAGTTCGAGGCGGCGTTCGGCAAGGGGAATCCGCGACTGGTGAAGGTGATTTCGGGACAGCAGGCATGGGAAGGTCCATGCGTGGACATCATGGCGGCGGTTCACAATGCGAAGGTCAATCCCAATGGGACGATGCCGGACGTGATCGCGGTGGCGCCGTATTTCTCGGGTAATTCGATCAGCGCCGCGCAAGCTGCGATTTCGGGACTGACGGTCGGGATCCAGGCCAACATCACGAAATGCGCAAATGCGGACCACCTTCCGGTGATTGGATACGAAGGCGGCGCTGATCTGTACGGATCGGCGAATTGTGGGGCGCTCTCGATCAGCGCGCCGATGCATGATGCGTACACGAGTTTTCTCGACATGCTGAACACGTCGGGCATGACCGGACCGTTCATGCACTACACCTTGAACGGCAACTGCTGGGGGCTGAAGCAGAACACCGGCGACACCTTAGACAAGGCGCCAAAATACAAGGGGGTGACGGACTGGCTAGCGGCGCACCCGTAGCCGTCTAGCAGTCAACCTCGCCGTCCCCAGAGCCAGCAGGCACCACCAGCTCCACCGTGCTGCGGGGCTCTTGCCCAAAAGCGAGCATCCGCATCCGCCGTCGCTCTTGCCCGTGCCCACTGCGCCGGTGGGAGTCGTGGCACCGCCATCTCCGGAACCCGGAATCGTCCAGGGGGCGCCAGCCTCCCCGGTTCCACCATCTCGTCACCCGAAGGCGCACACGTCGACTACGTCCCTATGCCCGGTATAGAGGAGGTGGTCGGACGCGATCTCGGAAAGAGAGAGCCCGATGTTCTAGGAGAAGATCGAGCTTGTTCCTCCTACCCTCTCTACTCTCAGAAGCTCCCCCGCCGGCGTCGTCGGTGGAGAGCCACTCCCAGGACGCCCAGCATCGCGACCAGATAGCCCGTGGAGACGCGCCTGGAGGTTGCGCCGATCGCGCACGAACAGCCCGAATCGGCCGCGACTTGGACTGAACTCGTGCCGCTTTGTCCACCGCCGGCGCCCCCAGATCCGCCACTCGTGCTACCCCCGGTTCCAGGCGCCCCACCTGACGCAGACGTCCCGCCGGTTGTGATCGTCCCTCCGGTGCTTGCCACAGTGGTGCCCCCGGTCGCCGCATCGCCGCCGGTTCTGGGCGCCCCACCTGACGCAGAGGTCCCGCCGGTTGTGATCGTCCCTCCGGTGCCTGCTACCGAGGTGGTGCCTCCGGTCCTGGGGGTTCCTCCGCTGCCGACAACGCTGCCACCTCTACCACCGCCTCCACCCGTAGCAGAAGCGCCGCCTGTGCTCGGTGTGCCGCCCAAAACGATGGATCCACCGCTGCCCGCGCCGCCGGCCCCGGTGGTGCCGCCGCTAGCGCTCGCGCCGCCGGCCCCGGTGCTCCCGCCTCTGCCGCTCGCGCCGCCGGCCCCAGTGGTCCCGCCCCCGCCCGAGCCACCCGTGCTGCCGGTTGTGTTGGGATAGGTGATATTGGGCTTCGGCGGGTCGGTCATCCCCTCGCCCAGGTAGAAATCCACGAAGCGCGATTGGGTATAGCCCTTTTCGACCATGGCNNTAGATACGCTTGTCAGTTGGGATCGCGGTTGCGTAGATCCTAAGCGACGGGGATTGTTCCAGCATCACCTCCTCGCGCCAGTCGCCGAACATATCGCCGTAAAGAGGGGGCCGGTTGCCGCCCGGCATGTTGCTGGAGGAAAGCGTCGCGCCGGTAAAGCCGCCGCTAGGCATGCCCGGATAGGCCCATTTTGATATCGTGTTCCCGTCCAGATTCTCGCTCAACAGATCGCCGTCCCACCATATCCGGAAGTTCGCCGGTGGAATACCGGTCGCAATTTGCGTGTAGTCTACAACGCTGACTATCCCAAGCGATGCTCCGCCCCAGAATTCGTACCCTGGCTTGGCCGGGTCGATATCTCCCGTGTCACCGCGCCCTAAATCGCCGCCATTTTGGCCCCAAGTATGAAGTAGTTTTCCGGTCGCCGGATCATACTCATAGGCGTCAAAACTAGGACCATTCTGTTCAATGGCAACGCCTGTCAGTCCAGGAATGGTGGGATTGAACTTGCCTATATGCCACCTGTCGCCGTGCACCACGCCCTGAGAAGCCATATTCCAAAGAAGCTTGCCAGTCCCATCCCGAGCATATCCGCCGTTGACAAATTCATCCAAGCCGTCGCCATTGATATCGAGACATCTGATCTGGTGGTTGTTGGGATAGGAATTTATCGGGTCATCTAGAACCTTCCATCGCAGCGACCAGGCATTGTCTTTGAAATCGAATGCAAAGTCCGCCATCGCCTTCGTCCCACCCCATTTTGCTTTAAACATCAGGGTTGGATGCACGCCGTCAAAATAGGCGATGCCAAAATGGCCGGTCATTTCCCCAAGCGTGGGATTATCATTGGGGACAAGGATGCGGGTGCCCTTTTCCGCGCCGGTGACTCCGTCGACCGCGACAATGTACGCGTCTGTGTCATTGGGCGCTTTCAGTGTCGTACCATCCCCGAAGATGGTGCCGTTGGCCGCCTTGACTAGGAATTCGCCTTTTCCGTCGCTGTCGATATCAAACACGGCTTCATTGTCGGAATGCCCAAAACCGATGTTGGCCGGACCGGGATTACTATTGCTCGTATTCGTGCTGTTAGGGCCCATATCGATCCGCCACATAAAGGTACCGTCTCTCTTGTATGCATCGACATACTGGGAAATGTTGTTCGCCTGCCGGTCCACGACATATTCGTATTCGCCATCCCCGTCGAGATCGCCGACACAGCCAAACTTGACATTCCTGCCGGGTGCG
>PMBS01000229.1 GCA_003153015.1 Myxococcales bacterium | reverse complement strand
CCTGACACATAAGCTGTTACATCACCTACGAAAGGCCTTTCCTGTTGGCGTGGGCGGTTGCGTGGCATTATGGCGCCATGAATCGTCTTTTCACCTTTGTCCTGCCCGCAACCGCGACCCTACTTCTTTCGACCCCGCTGGCCCGTGCCTCAAGTGCGCTGGAGATGCTCGGCTCGCCCACCGGTGGCAACGGGCTCACGGCGCGGCTCTTCTCCCGCAACGCAGGGGCAACCTACTTCAACCCGGCACTGCTGCCCACGGCGACCTTCAAGCTGGAAGCCGGCGTTTTCGGACTGGTCACGCGCGGCAAGATTCGCCTAAAGCCACGGTGCACGAACGTCGACGTGCCAACCTCTGTCTACGACACGGCAGTGCCCAGCATGGCAACTGCCGACCTACCCAGCCCGCGCAGCAATACCGACGAGAATGACCACGTGCTCTATGCTGTCGTGGGTTTGGTCCGCCCACTGGCCGGAAAGTACTTGGTCTTCGGCTTCTATACTCTTCTGCCGGTCAACAGCTTCCTAGACGAAAAGGGCTTCTTCTCCGACGAGCGGGAACAGTACTTCTCGAACAAGCTCTACTTTGAGCAACTGGGCGACCGCTTGAGCGCGTCCAGTTTCGCGTTTGCGCTCGGCAGCCAGCTCAACGACTGGATCTCTGTCGGCGTTGGCATTGACGTCGCCGTGGTCACAGAGTCCAGCATGGCGGTGTACATGCCCGACGCGGGCAACCAGGGGAATGTCTTGCTCGACCCGGACATCCACACCAACAGCAAATTCAAGCCTTACCTGGGCGTCGCCTTTCGGCCCTCGCCGGTCTGGACAGCGATGGCCACGCTTCACCTGGGCACCAGCAACGACACCAACGGCCAGAACCAGGTGCGGATGCGGAACTACACCAACCAGTACCCGGCGGGCCTCAACTATGTTCCCCAGGTCTACACCCTCACCCAGGGCAACGAACCAGCACGCCTGGGGCTGGGTTTCAGTCGGAACAGCCGGCGTCAGGTTGACGGCCGCGCGGCATGGGAAGTGGGTCTGGTGGCGATGGGAGAGCGCTGGTCGCAGTACCGAGATCGACACGGCGAATCCCCGGCAGACCCCTGGCACGACACGATTACCGTGGTGGCAGGCGGCAACTTCGCCTGGCGCCAGCGCCGTCTCTCCTTTGATCTCGGCTATTCGCCGTCGCCGGTTCCTGATCAAACGGGACGCAGTAACTACGTGGACAACTCGCGCATCGTTTCTAGCGCAAGCATCGAATCACCGGTCAAGCTGCTGGGGCGGGAGATTGAGGCGGGCTTCTACCTCTTCGGCTCGCTGTTCATCCCGCGTTCCGTCGACAAGGACCCAAATGCGGCGCATCCCGTGGTCGATGAGTTTCCTGACAACACCATCGATATCCGCACCGGGCAACCTGCGGCGGGCACCGCCGGCCTGCAGACCAACAATCCCGGCTACCCAGGTTTCAAAAGCTCCGGCTACATGCTAGGGGCTGGGTTCTGCCTGCGCATCGCGCGCTGAACCCTACATTGGCCCCAAGAGCGTGACCTCGTTGTCGCGCACCCACGCACAATCCACCACGCCGGCGTCCGCGACATCAGGCACCCGGACCATAACGAAGGTGCTGCTGCATGCGGTTGGATCGGCGCTGGCTTTCGAGCCTGAATAGAGGGTCTTGATGTTGGGCGGGTCAGACGCGACAACCGATTGGTCCGACTCGTAGGCCATCCCGCCTTCGACCCGATCCGGGCTCACGGCCACGCCGTAAAGCGCGGTCGCCTGCCTCTGCACGGACCGAAGCGTGCCCGAGATGAGGCCGGTCAGGTCAACCGTGATCCCGGGGAAGCCATCGCGGTCGGTGTCGAACAAACGGGGATCGTTGGCATCCACCGGCAGGGCTTCGTTGGCAGGGTCAGTCAGGATTGCGCCGAAGACCTCGATCAGGGTGGGCAGGGTGAGCGTCATTTGCCCAGTACCGTCGTCTGCGAAGCTTCCGCTGCGCACTAGCGGCGCCGGGGTCAGCCGCCAAGCATCGGGAAGGACGACCTTGGCTGGGTTGCTGGGATCGTCGTGCTGGATCCGGTCGCAGTAGCTCGCGCCAAGGGTGACATCGCTCCCCGCCTGGACGACCTGGGCCAAGAGCACATTGACAGACTTGAGGTGAAATGGCTGCGCAAAAGCCGGAGTCGTGACCACTTGGGCCCCCACGGTCTTGAGCACCCAGGTGCCTGAGAGATCCACCACCGAAGGCAGCGAAGGGCTGCAGGTGCAGAGCGGGGCCGTGGCCGTAACGTCGATGCACAGGTTCGCCGGGCCATCGCTAGCATCCCCGCCCGTCGCAGCGTCCGTGCCCGTCACAGGACCGGCATCTCCATTCGACCCGCTGCCACATCCGGCTAGCAGCCCGGCCACAAGAACCAGGCAAGAAACCCAAACTGCGCGCGAAAGTCCATGTGCGTGATTCATGGAAACACACGATATCAGATCAGTTGCGTCGAGCCCGCACTATTCGCGACCGACCTGGACCAGGAGTCTCCGCGATGAAAGTTGGCTCTTTGTGGGCTACAACAGTGCAAGGTTCCTTCGATGACTCTCCGTCAGTTCCTGATCGCCATCAGACCGCGAATAGCTACGGCTTGTCGGGAAACTCGGGGCCGACGCAGGTCGGCCAGCGTGCGCGTGAGCGGTGGCGCAAGCGTGAGCGACCAGCGTGTAGCGGGTTGCGTGGGCGACTCGCGTGAGCGTGTGCGGAGAGCAGCATTCCGGTCGCTTTCCGCCTTCCGCATACCGCCCACGAACTCGCTCTCGCTCACGCCCTCGCGACCCGCGACCCGCGACCCGCGGCCCGGCTTGCCCGGGCGGCCCGCAATTCCCCGACACGGTGTAGCTAGGACGCCCGCCATCGCGCTGGTTCTGCTGGCCTCGACCATTTTCGCCCCGGCTGCGGCCCATGCAGAGGCGTTCTCCGATGCCGCCGGGCGCGGGGCTGTGAGCGCCTTCCTCTTCGCATTTACGGCAGGCTTTCTCACCTCGCTCACCCCTTGCGTCTATCCGATGATTCCCATCACCATCAGCGTGTTCGGCGGCCACCGCGGTGTGCCGCGCGCCCATGCGGTTGCCCTGGCGACGCTCTATGTGGCGGGAATCGCCACCATGTTCGGTACGCTGGGCACTAGCTTTGCGCTACTGGGGAGGGCGTTCGGAACCTTCTTGGCCAACCCCTGGGTGGTGGTACCTCTGGCGCTTTTCTTTTTCGCCATGGCGGCATCGATGTTCGGCGCCTTCGACTTGGCACTTCCCTCGGGGCTGCAGCAACGCTTGGCGCGGGTGGGCGGACGCGGTTTTCTGGGCGCGTTTCTCATGGGCTTGGTCGGCGGACTCATCGCTGCGCCGTGCACCGGGCCACCCTTGGCCGGGATTCTCGCCTACGTGGCAACCACGCGCGATGCCCTGCGGGGTTTCCTGCTGCTTGCGACCTACGCGGCTGGGATCGGCGTCCCTTTCTGGGCCATCGCGGGCTTCTCGCTCCACTTGCCTAGGTCAGGCGCCTGGATGGAGGGCGTAAAGAGCGTCTTCGGCATCGCGCTTGCCGTGGCCGGCCTCTACTACCTGAGGGTCGTATTTCCGCCTCTCGCGCAGGTGACCGGCCGGTCTCCCGCCTTCTTGGCCGCGGCCATTGCCGTGATCGGGTTGGGGATCTTGCTGGGCGCTGTACACTTGTCATTTCACGCGGGCTCACGCACCCGGCTGCGCAAGGCTCTCGCGATCGCGCTGGCAGTGGCCGGCCTGTTCGCCGCCATCAATTACGTCTTGACCCCCAAGATCGCCCTCACTTGGTTGCCCACGGAAGCCGCTGGCTTGGCCCACGCCCGGGTCAGGGGAAAACCCGTGGTGATGGATTTCACGGCTGACTGGTGCCTGCCCTGTCGGGAACTCGAGGTCAGCGTGTTTTCCCGGCCCGAGATCGCCGCCCTGCTGGAGAACTTTGTCCTGGTGAAGATCGACCTCACCCGCGAAGACCAGGACGATTCCCTGCCCGCGCTCAAGGATCGCTACAGCGTCTCCACCCTGCCGGCAGTGCGTTTTCTCGCGCCCAGCGGCCAGATCGTGGGTCGCATCGACAACCTGGTTCCCTGGCACATCTTCCGGAACGCCTTGCTCGGGGCGCAAACGGAAGCAAGTCGCAGATAGCGACTCCGCGTCTCACGCGGTCCTGCGGCTAGAAATCAAGGCCGGCGGCAGGAATGTTGCAGGAACCGGTGTAGTAGTTGCCCCACCACCATACCTCGTCCTGGTCACTCCCACTCGTTCCGGCGGAGAAGTCGATTACGTTGTAGGGAGGGGTCTTGGCCGCAGCAGTCGGCAAGGACCCGCAACTCACTGAACTACCGTTGATTCTGATGGTGCGGCTGGTTGTGGCATAACACTGGAAGCCACCCGTAATGCTGTCACAGGTCACGAAACATATCGCGCCGGTGGTACCGAACTTCCCTGTGTGGCCGTTCCCCGCAGTGCCCGAAACCACCCTACAACTTCTTGGCGTATCGGATTGCGCGCCGGAAACGGCCGAACTACAGGCGCCGCCAGCGTTCTGGGCAGCTACCTCATAGTAATAGGTAGTACCATTGGTGACGGTCGAGTCGATGTAGGGACTGTAGGGAGTGGTAGTAACCGTTTTGATGATCGCGAATGACCCGGTGGTACCGGTCCTGCGCCAGATGGTATAGGACGTCGGATTCCCCGACGACGAGCCAGTCCACGACACCGTCACCCGGCCAATCCCCGCGGTGGCCTTGACGTTGGTGGGAATCGACGGCGAGCTGCAGGACACAGCCGGCCCAGCAGCGGGAGTGGAGTTGCCCGACACACAGGTGCCACTCGCGTTGCAGGAGCTCACGACGTAGTAGTAGGCCGTGCCGGCAGTCAGGCCGGTGCCCAAGTCAGGGAAGGTGGCAGCGGTCTGGTTGGTACTCACGGCAGCGAACGGTCCACTCGCGCTCGTCCCGCGCGACACTGTGTACCCCGTAGCACCGGTCACGGTGCTCCACCCCACTGTGATGTTGCCATTGCTGGTGTTTGGGGTTGCCGTGACACCGGTCGGCACTGCCGGAGGTATACAGACCGGCTTGGCGGAAACCTCGTT
This sequence comes from Myxococcales bacterium, assembly GCA_003153015.1. Taxonomy (GTDB): domain Bacteria; phylum Myxococcota_A; class Polyangia; order Fen-1088; family Fen-1088; genus Fen-1137. Next base: position 6,105 of record PMBS01000229.1, on the reverse strand, counting down.
TGAATTGGGCGAGGTACAAGCGCCATCGCTGGCAGTGACCACGTAGTAATAGGTTGTCCCATTGCTGACTGCCGTGTCTATGGTGCCCGCCGGGTTCGGGTTGGGAACGACAGTGCTGTACGGACCGCCCGCGGCTGCGCCGCGTTTCACGACATACGACAGCGAACCGCCGTCCGGAACAGACCAGGTAATCGTCACCTGCTGGTTGCCGGCCACGGCAGCCACTCCCGTCGGCGCAAGTAGGTTGCAGGCCTTGACCGGCGTGGCGGAAACCGGCGGGGCCGAGGGAAGAGAAAGGCAAGTGCCATTGCTGGCGCTGACCACGTAGGAATAAGTCGTCCCGTTGGTGAGCGGCGAGTCTTGGTAGGTGGTCGATTTCAGGTTAGGGATGTCAGTGTGGGAATCGGCGCCGGCAGCAGTACGCGTGAGGGTATACGACACCACGTTTCCGGTCGCCGGGGCGGTCCAGGAAAGCGTGATCTGGCCGTCGCCCGGGGTCGCGAGCAAATTGGTCGGGGCCGACGGGGGCGTGCACACCGGTTTGGCAGAAACCTCGGCAGATGGGTTGGAGAGGCAAGACCCGTTGTTCGACTTCACGACATAGAAGTAGGTCGTCCCATCCGTAAGACCGGTGTCGGTGAAGCCCGTACTGGTCGGCGAAGCGATGAGGGCGTACTGAGTACCGCTGGTCGTGCTACGCCAAACCTGGTACGAACTCGCGCCACCCGTCGAGGCAGACCACGCGAGCGTGACCCGCGCATCGCCCGGCGTGGCCAAGAGACCAGTTGGCACTGATGGCGGCGTGCACTTCGGGAGGGCTGCCACCTCTGTGGAATTGCCTGAGTTGCACGTGCCGTTGCTGGCCGTGACCACGTAATAGTAGGTGGTCCCGTTGACGACAGTAGCATCAGTATAGCCGGCGGTGCCTGAAGTGCCCACCAAGACATAGCCCGAACCTGAGGTCGTGCTGCGCGAGATGCGGTAGGAGACTGCCCTTGCCGGCGCGGTCCAGGCCAGCGCCACCGAGCCGTTGTTGGCCACGGCGGACAGGTTGGTCGGCGCAGCCGGCGGCGTGCAAGTCGGCGATGCGGGAGCCTCGTTCGAGTAGACGGAACTGCAGGTACCATTGCTGGCCGTGACCACGTAGTAGTAGTTCGTCCCGTTCGAAACATTGATATCGGTGTAGCTCGTGCCCGGGGTGACAGTGGCCTGAAAAATGTAGCCTGTCCCGGCCGTGGTGCTGCGCGTGACGGTATACGAGGTGGCACCAGGCGGCGCCGTCCAGGTGAGCAAGACTTGACCGTTGCTCGCAGTGGCAGTCAACGTGGGCGCAGCCGGTGGGACGCAGGGGTTGGTCGGCGTGACAGAGGTTTCGACCGAGTTGCCCGACTCGCAGGTCGAGATGGTGTTGACGGAAGACACGACGTAGTAATAGACCGTGCCGCCGGTCAGGCCAGTATCGACGTAGGGAGAGGCGGTGGTCGTGGGCGGTTGGCCCTGGGTCGTGTACCCGGATCCCGAGACGGGGCTCCGCTTGACGTTGTACCCGGTGGCCCCAGAAGCTGAAGTCCACGAGATAGCGGCGGTGCCCTGCAGGGTGCCTGCTACCGCCCCGACACCGGTAGGCGCCGCAGGAAGCACGTATATGACGTCGGCAGGACAGGAGACGCTCGTACCGGTGCAGGTCTCGGCCGGATCGCAATGGTTTCCGTCAGTGGATGCACGGCAGATCGTTACGGCCGGAGCCATTTGGTCATCTGGACAGTCGGGGTCGGTCCCTGAACAGCTCTCGGCAACGTCACAGAGACCCGCGGCCTGGCGACAGAGCGTGCCCGGGGTCATGAGAGCATCGCCCGGACACCCGGGGCTGGTACCTGTGCAGCTTTCAGCTATATCGCAAAGACCTGCGGCATCTCGGCAGACAGTCGTTGGGGGCGCGTACTGGTCAAGCGGACACGCGGCGCTGACGCCATCGCAGACCTCAGCCACGTCGCACGGTCCCGCGGCCGGGCGGCATACGAAACCGGAGGCTAATGGGCCACTAGCGCCCCAACAGGGACCGCTGGCCAAGTCCGTCGCAACATCATGCGCGACATCTTGCGCGACATCTTGCGCAACATCCTGTGCGACATCCCGTGCGACATCCTGGGCCGCGTCCCTGGAGGGGTCCTGCGCAACATCTTGCACGCGGTCAGGTGCGCGATCAAGCGAGCCGCCCGTTTCAGCGCCGGGGACAGTGGGTACGTCTTGAACAGGAGATCCATCTTGGACTGGAGGTGCATCTTGAACACCAGATCCATCTTGGACTGGAGGTGCATCTTGGACACTGGATCCATCCTGGACAAGACCCGGTTTCAGGTCGTTGCTTGTTCCGGCGTCCCGCACAGGCTGCACCTCGTGACCCGCACCGGCATCACCTACGTGGTTCGTGCACCCACCATCGCTCTCTTCGCACAAGACCACGGCGGCAGGCTTGTCCACGTTCACACAGGCCCCTATCCACACCAAGGAAACCGCCCAAAGGAAGGCCGCAAGGCTACGCATCATGAGTCCCTACTCCTAGTGAGGTTGCCGATCTCCGAACATGGGTCAGCCTTCATTGTGGTCAGGGCATCGCGGCGAGCACAAGAGTTTTCTTTGCTGCGTCTGAGGGAAATCCTGTCCGATGGCGAACCGCGGTCAGGATGGGGGCTGACCGGCCGCCCTACAGTTCCGCCATGCCGGCAGTTTCCCCGTGAATCGCGCGCTTGCGGATCGCTTGCGCCCGCTCGCGCAGGTCATCCGCGGTAGCCGCCCTACCCGTCCGTTCCTCGTACTCTGCATAGGCGGAAAAGGCCCGGCCCAACTCCAATTCCGCACGTGATTCCCCGAGCACCTCCACCGCCCGATCGAAGACCTCGCGCGGACCGCCGCGTTCCGACTCGCCTGGCGCGCCGCGTGAGAGAGCGGTGGCCAACACGCGCAGGGCCGTGCCCACCAGAGGCCCTGCGCCCAGCTTCTCCCCCTCGGCGACGGCCCGGCTGGCGTGCTCGCGCGCGCCTACATGGTCTTCGCGTACCAGGCAGATCTCGGCAAGCCCGCGATCGGCCTCGGCGCAAAGTCGCCGCGCCCCGAACTTGCGTGCAATGTCCCGGGCCGCCTTCAACTCGGCCTCGGCCTCGTCCACCTGGCCGAGCGCCAGATGGCACTCGCCGATCTGCAGGGCAACGTGACACTCGTGCAGACACTCTCCCATCTCGCGGGCCACGGCGCGCGCCTGCTCAAGCAGGTTGTGCGCCAGACCGGGATGACCGGCCTCGCGCGCCAAGCTACCCAGGTCAAGCAGCGAAAACACGATGCCATGCGGATCGCGCGTAGTCTTGCTGATGAGCAGGGCCTGCTGGAAGCTCTGTTGTGCCCGGCCCAGCTCGCCAATCTGCGCCTCCACCAGCCCCATCCACGACAGGGTGAGCGCTTTTCCTCGCTGGTCGTGCAGCTCCTCGCGGATTGCCAGGGCGGCTTTGTGGCAGCGGATGGCCTCATCCGGCCTTCCGATGAGGTAGTTGACCCGGCCAATGTCGTCCAAGCTGGCCGCCACTCCGGGCCGGTCGCCCGCTAGATCAAAAAGCAGGTGCGCCATATCCAGGTGCTGCAGCGCCAGTCGGTAGTCCCCTAGCGAACGATGGATGCGCCCTATCCGCGAATGCGCCGCTCCGCCTTTGGCCGGCAGATCCAGCCGCCACGCTACCCTCAGCATCTCGCCGAAGTGAGCCAGCGCCTCACGGCCTCGGCCGAGCCGAGCCGCCGCGTCGCCCAGCTTGTGGCAGGCGTCGATCTTGAGCAGGGCATCGTCCCCTGCGAGCAGACGGAGACCGTGCAGATAGAGAGCCCGCGCGCGCTCATAGCGCCGGTTCCGGCCAGCCAAGTCCCCGGCGGCCAAGTAGGTGAGCGCCGCGCGGCGATGGTCACCACCCTCGGCGTACAGGACCGCCACGTACTCGCGCTGCTCGCTCGAGGGCGAGGCGCCGACCCTGGCTTCGATCCACTGGGCCGCGAAACGCCGGTACTCAGCCAGCACCCGCGGGTCGACCGCGGCTTCGATGATGGCACGCACGGCCGGTTCGACAAAGGCCCACGCGGGGTCGCTACCGTCCAGGATCCTGTCGGAGGCGGCTGGGCGGACGAAGCCTCGTTCCTGCAACGACGCCACCAGGCGCCTGGTTTCCTCGATGGACGGATCCGGCGCAAACACCATGTTCGGATCCCAGGGATCGGCACCAATTCGTCCCAGGGCCACCACCCCGCCGGCCCAAAACACCGGCCCCATGGCTACGGCACGCCTGAGCAGCTCTCGCTCGGCCGACGACAGCGTGGCCACGCGCGCCTGGGCAGCCGCTTCAGGGCCGAGCGCGATGGGCTCCTGGCCGGCGCGATCGAGGTCGAACATCCACGAGCTCGCGGTGGCCGCGACGAGAATGCCGTGCTCGTGATACACGCCGAGGAGTTGCTCGAGCAGGAAGGGATTGCCACCGGACTCGATGGCTGCCCGCTCCGCCAACCCGGGCGCCAGCTCCTGTGCGCCTAGCGCACACTTGATGAACACATCCATCTCCAGGGGCGCGAGCGGCTTCAGGTCAACCCGCGCGTGACTGCCTTCTTGCTTCATCCACTCGGGCCGGCGCACGAACAACTCGGGCCGAGCCGTGGCCACCACCACGATGGGGGCCTCGCCCAACTCGGCTGACAGGCATTGCAGCACATCCAATGATGCGTCGTCAGCCAGGTGAACGTCGTCAACCACCAAGGCCAGTGGGTGCTTGCGCGCATCCTCTTCCAGAAAGCGTCCCAGAACCGCCCGCGCCATGTCGAGTTGCCGCTCGGGACGCAAAGCCAAGGACTGGGCCAATGGGCTTTCCGACATTTCGAATCCCAGGAACTGGCCAAGCAGGCCCGCAACCTCGGTCACACGGCGATCCCCGAAGACCGCCTGCAGCTCGGCGCGAAATGCGGTCTGGGCTGCCGTGTCATCCATTTCCGCTGCGATTCCGAGTCGCTTGCGCAACAACGCGGCAAGCATCATGAAGGGTGCCGCTTTGCCGTCTGCGGACGGCTTGCCGCTGGCGAGAAAGACACGGAATTCTGCGGCCTTGTCCACGTGCCTGGCCCATTCCTGGACAAGCCTTGTTTTGCCCAACCCGCTCTCGCCGATGACCGTCACGAACTGCGGCGCATCGAAGCGGATGGCTCGGCTAAGGGCAGCATCGAGCGCACGGCGCTCCTGCTCGCGTCCTACGAAACTCAAAACCCGAAAATCCCGCTTCTTGCCGTCTTGCTCAAGGTCCATCATACCTTGATAGAGGGTTTGGAAGGGAACGCAAAAAACACGACTATCCGCGGATCGGCGCGGAATACCTGTCCCTACATCGCGATGATGACCACGCCCCGCTTGGTTTCGGGTTCGTCCTTCTCGTCATCGCCCGCATCACTTCCCGGCCTGTCTTCGGGTGACATGGGGCGCTCGGGGACGGGCAACTCAAGCTGCGGCCGGTCGCCGCGACGGCGCTCTTCTTCTTCGCGGCGTCGGATCTGATCGATGATCCAGGGCTCGAGCATGGGATGACCTTCTTCTATGGCTTGCAACATCGCCGCCTGTCAGTCAAGAAAGCGGATGCTGGCTGAAATAAACGCCGTAGGTTCGATAGGTTGCGTGCCGAAGCCGGGTCTTGGCCCAACTGCAGCAAGAGGGCTGAACCGAGCCAATTCGTGACACGGATGTCGTGATCCCCAGCCAGAAACCTCAAGTCTCCTCAAGTCCATCTCTCCCAGGCTATTGAACGCGCCAGACCGTGGAAGGCTCTCTAGCCAGCATTTCGCGAAGCGCGATCCAATGCGTAGCTGGCTAGCTTTTCCACCACAGAAGAGGTGTCCATAAATCGCCGCAAGAACGGTTTTCGGCCGTGCAAGTGATCGGAATCATTGGAGCGTCCAATCAGCGAGCGTCGATTTCTGGACACCTTAGGAGAGCACAGAGAACCCAGAGGCCGGAAGGGACGAGATGGTTTGGACCAGACAGGAGCCCACCCTTCCTTCTTTCCCGTCAGGCTCTGTACTACTAACGTCGCGTTT
>PMBS01000180.1:239-14721 GCA_003153015.1 Myxococcales bacterium | reverse complement strand
TTCTGGCCCGACCGAGCGCGATTGGAGTGGCGGACGTGGTGAGGTGGTTCGTGTTCCAGCAGGCATGGAGGTCCTGTGGAGGCGCGCGATAGCTGCCGTGGAGCTGCAGCTCGGCCTGGCGGGGCTGCTCGATTTCTGGATTCTCGGAGCGAGGTCCCAGACGAATGTGCAGTGGGACTACCGCCTTGCGATCGCGGGAGCGTTGACCGGAGGCATGCAAGTACCCCTTGGGAAGCGCTTTTTCTTGCGTCTTTCTCTCGACTTCGCCGTAGCCGCATTGCGCTATGAGTATCGTGACCCGAGAACCAATCAACCCGCCTTCTCGACTCCCAGCGTCTTTGGTGACGCAGCACTCGCTTTTGGCGTGTCGCTTAGGTGACGAAGCAGGCGGGCCTGGGGCACTAACTATCCAAGCAAGGTAAGCTTGCGCGGAACGCATATTTCGCCGGTGAACATGAACCAACAGAACCCCGCGGAAAGCCAGCGACCAAGACCTGTCGCAGACGACCAGGCATTGGTTGAACGGTTTCGCAACGGGGATCCCCTTGCGTGGCGGACGCTCTACGAGCGCTACTCACAGCCGGTTTTTCGTTTTGTGAGTGCGCTTGGCGTGCCTCCAGAGGAACGCGAGGATGCGGCCCAGGATGTGTTCGTCGCGGTCTTCCGCGGGCTGAGGCAGTTTCGCGGGGAGGCCCAGCTATCGACCTGGATCTATCGCATCGCCGCTCGCCATGCCTCCCACCTGGGCCGGCGGCGGCGCATGCGTTCGTTCCTGTCAATTCTGCCCTGGCATGAGGCCGAGCCCGAGCCCCAGCCTGACCCGGCCGAAAAGGCGTCGGAGTTGCGGCTGCTCGATCGGCTGCTGGCCAAGTTGTCACCCAAGAAGCGGATGGTCCTCGTCCTGTTCGAGATCGAGGGATTGGGCGTGAATGAAATCGCCAACGTGATGGGATGTCCCCCCAACACAGTCTGGTCCCGGCTGCGCCACGCCCGGGCGGAACTCGTCAAGGCGGCGCGGAGGATAACGACATGAAGTGGCCTACACACGAATCCGATGACACGGAGAAGTGGCTGAGCGAGACCCTGGAAGCTGCGCGGCAGCGCACTGGGGACGAGGTGGCGCGGCGTCGGATCTGGGCTCGGCTCGAAGGCTTGCTGTCGGACAAGAGCTTGCCGCTGTTGCGGGGAAGGTCTTTGGCGCTGCCGGCCCTTACCGGGGCTTTGGTCGCGGTTGGCGCGGTGGCTGTGCTGTGGCTGGTCCCAGCCACGCGTTTCACCCATTCGTCGGCCAAGCGGGCAGCTCCTGCGGTTGCGCCGGTTGCACAGCCTGGCCCAGTGGCTTCCAAGGTTGTGTCCCAGGAATTATCCGCCGCGCCGGTGCGAACCGGTCGAGGAGAGAAGGCCCGGGTGGCATTGGTTGGCGGTGCGGGAGTCGAGCTCGATGCCAACTCCGTGCTGAGCTGGGATGCGGAACGGCGGCCTTCGGTCGAGCGAGGTCAGGCCAGGTTCGAGGTTCCCCATCAGGCTCCAGGAGCCAGGTTTGCAGTGTCCGCTGGGCCCTATGTCATTACCGTCGTGGGAACCAAGTTTCACGTTGGCGTGGACGACGACCGGGTTTCGGTGGAGGTCGAGCAGGGTGTTGTCGAAGTGTGGCGTGGTGCTCGGTCGTTTCGCCTCGTCCAGGGGGATTCCTGGGCTGGACCGATCCGCGGGCTGGAAGCTGTGGGGGGCGAACGTCGTCCGTCCCTGGCGAGCGCGTCCCTGCGGCGCGCGTCTTCTGCGGACACTCCGGTGCCAGTGGAAAATGGCCCTGCCAGCGTGGAATTGACGGCAGCGCGGTCGGCGCTCAAGGAAGGTCGTTCGGAGGATGCGCTCGTCATGCTGACTCACTGTGCGAAGGGGGTGGGGCCAGCGGCGGAGAATGCGGCCTATGAGATGGGCCGCGTCTTGCGCGACGGTCTGAGCAGACCTCGGGCGGCAGTCGTGGCGTGGGTCACCTACCGGACGCGCTTCCCCAAGGGGTTGCTGCGGGCGGAGGCGGACCTGTCGATCTTGGAAACCTTGGCTAGGGTCGGCGACAAGGCCGCGGCGCTTTCTGAGGCGCAGGCTTTCCTGTCGCGCTATCCGAATAGCGAGCGTCGAGACGAGGTGGCCACGCTGGCTGCAAGACTGCGCGGAGCAACCGGGCCGTGAAGGTGGATGGGGCAACGCGAGCAGGCCGGCCGAAGGACCAATGCCTGGCGAGCGCCTCATGGCTGCTTGTCCTCGCCGGGATGTCGTGCGGCTATACCTATCCGGTCGAGCTGCCCGGGGCGGTGGCGGTGGAAGATGCAGGCTCAAGTCCTGACGAAACGGGCGGAATCCGAAGCGTGGATGCGTCTGCGGACGCTTCGGTTGACCAGGCCAGTTCGAGTGAGAGGCAGCGGTACCGCGGTTCGGATGATTGCCCGAACCCTCGGTACATCCCACTGGTGCCCAACACGGTCGAGATGATTATTGCCCTCGACCGTTCCACATCCATGCAGCAGCACGCGTTCGATTCGACGACCACCAGGTGGCAGGCGGCTCAACAGGCCATTCTGGCGGCGATTCAGAATCATCCGAGCATTCAGTTTGGTCTCGAGCTATTCCCCTGGTCGAGCGACTGCAACAACGGGGCGGGGTGTTGTGCGGGCCAGGTTTCGGTTTGGCCCGGGCCTAACCACTCGACTAGCATTGCGACTCAGATGGCGTGTGGATCAGGCGATGCGGGGTGCCCGATCGCGGGGGATGATTCGCCTTCTCACTTGGCATTGCGTCAGTGCCGCGAGACCTTCGCCAAGGAGGGATCGCAGACACGCTTTTCTCAGTTCATCTTGCTGGTAACTGATCAAGATCCGACCTGTTCGGGCGATGTTTCCCCTGAGGGCTCACCTTGCAGCGTCGCGATTAATGAGGCCGAAAAGCTTGGGGTGAGGAATGTCGGCGTGCAGATGTTCGTCGTCGCGCTCAACAGCGACTTACAGAGCACGAACTGCCTTACCGAGATTGCGGCCGCCAATGCGTCTAGCTTCAGCGACAACCCGCAGTTCTTCCCGGCGACGGACGCGACGGTGTTGGGCCAGCAACTTGATACCATCATGACCTCGGTGGAGGCGAACCTGTGCCGGTTTTCCTTGGTGCGCCCGCCCAACAACCCGGATCAGTTGAATGTGACCGTCGACGGCAAACGCGTAACGCCCGATGCAGGCGGCCAGCAGGGAGGGTGGAGCCTTTCCGACCCATCCACGCTCCTTCTTTCCGGATCCTCCTGTGCCGACGTGATGGCCGGGCACACTCCTACCGTGTTGGACTGTTCGCCCTGACGCTGGTTGTCCCGACACCCCGTGCGAAGCTCACGCGCGCCGGCGCAGCAGGTAGCGAAGCAGGGGTGCGGTGTGCAGGGCTTGAATCATGTCGCCGCCGTCAATCAGACCGGGGATTTCGGCCAGCGGCACGAGATGAACGCGCAGGTCCTCGGTCGCTTCGGGCTGGGCGCGGCCGAGAGGGGCCACGCCTTCGGCAAGATAGGACGTAGTAATGTTGTTCTGCAGGGCAGGGTTGGCCGAAAGGCGGGTGAGCACCGACCAGCGACCGCCCCCGTATCCGGTTTCCTCGGCCAGCTCGCGCCGGGCTGCGGCCTCGATGTCCTCGCCTTCGTCGACAACCCCGGCCGGGATCTCGTAGTGCACGTCGTCCAGGCCAGGACGGTACTGTCGAATCAAGACCAACTCGTCGGCCGCCGTCACCGCGACGACGTTGACCCAGGGCGGGTACTCCGAGATCCAGTAGTCGGCAATCTCACGCCCACTGGGCAGGCGGAAACCCTGGTGGCGCAGTACCAACCAGGGCGGCTTGCGGAAGAGATAGGTGGGGCTGAGCGCCTGCCAGGCCGCGGGGTCGTCAGGAAAGCGATGAGGCAAGGCCGACTACTCCTGGCCCGCCCGCCGAGCGTGAGGGCTACTCGGGGCAGACAAGACCACGACAAGCTTATGCGGCACGAAGACCAGTATTCAGCATCATGTGGCTGCCGACAAGATCATGGAAAGGCTTGGTCTTCTGTGTCGGTCCGCCCCTTCCTCTTGGAGCGGGATTGGGGAGAGCATGCGCTTCTGGCGGCGAAATCGTTTTCGGGTACGCTAACCGACTATCCCCGTGAGCGAAAAGCAAGATTACTACCAGGTGCTCGGCGTATCCCGCCAGGCGGATGCGTCTGAGCTGAAGCGGGCCTATCGCAAGCTTGCCCTCGAGCTACACCCAGACCGGAACCCCGGCGACAAGGAGTCCGAGGCGCGCTTCAAGGAGGCGTCCGAGGCATATCAGGTGCTGTCGGACCCCGAAAAGCGCGCGCTCTACGATCGCTATGGTCACGAGGGGCCACGTGGGAGCGGTTTCGGCGGCGGGTTCGGCAGCGTGAGCGACATCTTTTCGGCGTTCTCGGACATCTTCGGCGACATGTTCGGCGGCGGATTTGCCGGAGGCATGGGCCATGGCGTTGAGCGCGGGGCTGACATCGAGACGCAGGTTCAGTTGACCTTGGCCGAGGTGGCGTCCGGCGCGACCAAGGAAGTGAAGGTGCAACGGCGCGCTGTCTGCCAGGATTGCCTCGGATCGGGTGCGGAGCAGGGCACGTCGCGCGAGGCATGTCCGCAGTGTCGGGGTCGCGGCCAAGTCGTGCACGCACAAGGCTTCCTCAGAATCTCCACCACCTGTCCCTTGTGTCGCGGCGAGGGCTCGGTTGTGCGCAAGCCCTGCCCCTCGTGCAAAGGGATTGGCCTGCGGGTTGTGGAGGAGAGTCTGCAAATCAGCGTGCCCCAGGGCGTGGAGGATGGCTCCACCCTGCGGCTGGCCGGGCGAGGCGAGGGGGTGCCGGGGGGCGGACGTCCGGGGAACTTGTACGTCCACATCCGGGTTGCGGACGATCCGCGCTTTGAGCGGGACGGCGCCGATCTGCACACCGAGGTCGCCATCTCTTTCCCGCAGGCGGCGCTCGGCACCACGGTGAAATCGCAGTCCCTGGAGGGCGAGGTCGACGTCGCACTTGCGCCCGGGATGCAGCCGGGCGCGACGGTGGTCCTGCGCGGCCAGGGCTTGCCCCGCCTGCAGGAGCGTGGCCGCGGCGACCTGATCGTGCACCTCAAACTGGTGGTGCCGTTGTCGCTCACGCGAGAGCAGGAAGAGGCCTTGCGCGCGTTTGCCGCCGCAGGCGGCGAAAAGGTGGAACCCCCGTCGGAGAAGCGTGGGCTGTTCAGTCGCCGCAAGAAGAATTAGCTAGTTTCTTTCACCACAGAGGACACAGAGCANNAAAGGGATCACTCCGGCCACGGCCACGACCACGGCCACGACCTCCTGCAACTATCGCGACACCGTCGAGAATCTTCGCGGCCCGCGAAGATTCCGCATCCTAGTAGTACAGAGGTCACAGAGCCGGATGGGAAAAGCGAAGGGTTGGCTTCTGTCCGGTCCGAACCCCTTCTTCCCTTCCGTCCTCTGTGCTCTCTGTGGTGAAAAGGCTCGCCAACTACTTTCCCGTCTTGGCTTCGGCCTTCTTGGTTTCGACTTTGGGCAACGCGAAGGAAAGGGCAGGCACTGGGTGGTCGTGTTGGTAGAGCCATGAATACGCAAACACGGATGCCAGGACGCGCTTGGTGTAGTTGCGGGTTTCGTCGTAGGGAATCGTCTCGAGGAACTCGTCAAGTTCCAAGCTGCCGCGCTCGCGCAGCCAACGATCCACCGCGGCCTCTCCCGCGTTGTATCCGGCGATGGCCAGGGGCAGGGCTCCAGCAAAGTGCTCGAGCAGGAAAGCCAGGAAGCGCGAACCCACTTCCAGGTTGTTGGACGGGTCCAGCAGGGTCTCGCGGGTCACCCGTCCACTGGCAAACCGCTGGGCTGTGCGCACCAGCATCTGAGTCAGCCCCAGGGCGTTGGCAAAGGACTCAGCCTTGGGGGAAAAGGCGCTCTCCTCGCGCATGATAGCGAGTTGCAAGGCTTCGGGCACGCGGTTGGCTTTGCTGTTCTTGCTCACCAGTTCGGGGAAGGCACGTGGATATGCCAGGCGCCACTCGGCATCGCGGCGCGCGTTCGTCGGATACGACCAGCGGTACGCGGTGAGGATGGTGCGGGGGATGGCATGCGAGGCGTTCCACAGCCGGCCACGGTCAAGCAGGATCGCAGTGATCCAGTACCCGTCCTCTCGCGCAGGCGTATTCGTTGTGGCTGGTGATTCCGGCGCGTGGTCAGCAAGAGCCAACCCCAGGCGGGCCAACTCGCGGCGGGCCTCGCTGCCCAGACCCAGGCGGGCCAACTCGACTGCGCGCAGGAAGCCTGGTTCGGCAAAGAGGGGCTGGGGGTGGAAGTTCCAGGCAGATTGCCTTTCCCCCGTCGGCAGCGCAGGTCGCAACTCGCGGAGCAGGCCGGCGCGTGCCTGGGAAAAGCTGTGGCGCATTCGTTCGAGCGCGAACAGCGCATAGACGGAGAGTGGATACTCTCGCACCGCGCGTGTGTAGGCTTGCAGGGCCTGGTTTCGGGCGCCTTGCTTTTCGAGTATGCGACCTCTCCAGTAGTGAGCCCGGCCGGCGGCGTAGTAGATCTCCTCGCGCGGAAAACGGCGAATGTCCTCGTCGAGCCATTTTGCGGCCTTGTCCAAATCGCCCGCATGCCAGGCGGCAAAGGCCAGACGCCACAAGGCCTCGCTGGCTACATCGCCCTTGGGATACCGGTCGGGCAGATCGCGCAGGCGTTGTTCGGCGCCATCGTTGTCGCCAGCATCGGTGAGCACCTCGGCCGCACGCAAGCGGGCATCGTCGGCAAGACGGTGCTCGGGAAACTCGGACTCGATGCGGGCGTAGAGCGCGAGGGCCTTGTCACGCTCGCCCGCTCCCGCCAGGCTGCGCGCAGCTTGATAGAGCGCGCGCACCACCAAGTCGCGGTTCTGCGCGCGCTGGCACGCGGTCTCGGCTTCGGCAAACAGCGGCGCCGCGCGCGTGCGTTGGCGTTGCTTCCACACCGACTGAGCGCGGTGAAAGCGCGCCACGCACTCGGTGGCTGCGTCCAGTCCTGGCGCGGTCAAGGTTGCGGCAAAGGCCGCCTCGGCGGCAGGGTTCTGGTTCTTGTCGAACAGGGCCATGCCACGCGTAGCCCATTCCTCGGCGCTGTGAGTGACCAGAACCGACCTCTTTTCAGGGCTTGCCGACTGAGCCAAGCTCTGCAAATTCTCCTCTGCGCGATTGGCCCAGGTTTCCAGCGGCGCCTCAGCCCAGATGCGCCGCAGAGCCGTGGCGATTTCTTCGGCCGGGCGCTGCAGCTGCTGCATGGCCTCGGCCAGGCGAAATTTGGCTTCGGCCTGGCGTGGTCCGGAAGGGAAGCGGTTGAGAAAACCCCTTGCTTCGCTCTCTACCTCGGACCAACGCTTCTTCGCGATCAAGGCGTCAATCTTGACCAACACCGCCTCGGCCTCGGGCACGGTGTGGACAGGCACGCGGGCCACCCAGGCGAGCGCACCTTCGGCATCGCCTCTTCGTAGCCGGCAGCGGGCGGCGTAGCCGGCGTGATAGGAACCCAGCTCAGGGTAGCTCGACCACAAGTCTTCGAAAAGGTCGCCCGCGGCCTGCCAGGCATTCAGATTCATGTGCGCCAAGGCCAGAAGAAAGCGGGCCTGATTGCGCTCGGGCGCATGCTTGGACATGGTCGCCAGCGCGCCCACCAGCTTCTCTACCGCGGCGGCAAAGTCGCCAGCGCGGAAGAGGTCAGCGCCGGCGCGGGCCGGCCCAGAGGCGAAGAATGGCTCAAGCCAGCGCCTGTCAAAGGGAACCGTGGCGCGGGCAGTGGCTGGCGCCGCTGCCTCATCAGGCGCCTCGGCAGCCTCGTCGCCTTCCGGTGGTTCGACGGCAAGCGAGGTCTGCGGCAAGAAGAAAAGCGCTAGCAGCGCGACGCCCGAAAGTCTTTGCGTGAGCACTTTTTGATACTAGGGCGCCTTGGTGGGCTGTGGGGCGGATGGCTTGTCAAGTAGGCCAGCCTTGCGGTTTTCGATCTGACGGATGCCCTGGAATTCGACCGTGAGGTTGCTGATGCTTTGGTCAAGCAGGTTGATGTCGTCTTCCAGCATGGCGTTCTTCTGTTTGAGCAGGCGGAGGTCATGGCTCAAGCGCGCGACTGCCCACAGAATGATGAGAAGGTTCGGGATCAGCGCGATGACGGTATAGACCGCAAATTGGGGGTCAAGGAAACTGAGCATCGGACGTACCCCCTGACAGTACACGCTTTGTCGACGGTTGACCACCGCGGCTATCGCCACAGACAGACGCGATCGCGCCCCGTGCGCTTGGCCTCGTACAGGGCGTGGTCGGCCGCTGCGATGAAGCCTTGGGCATCCACGATACGGGGGTCCTGGATGGCTGCGACCCCGGCGCTGACCGTGATCGGAATGTCCTTTCCCGCGAAGACAAAGGCGTGGCTGGACACCGTGTGCCGCACTCGTTCGGCGATGATTCGGCCTTGGGCGATGTCGGCGCCCCGGCAGATGATGGAGAATTCCTCGCCTCCCACCCGCGCAAATACGTCCTCCACGCGCACGATGCCCTGCACGGCGGCGGCCATCTCCGCCAAGACGTAGTCGCCCGCCGGGTGGCCGTGGGTGTCGTTGACTTCCTTGAAATGGTCGACATCGAAGGTCACCAGCGCGAGGGAGGTCTTCTGCCGGAATGAGTAGGCAAACTCGCTCTCCACGCGGTCAGTGAAGTACTTCTTGTTGAAGGCTTTGGTCAGGTCATCGCGCAGAGCCGATTCGTACATTTGGCGCTGGAAGGTCTCGTCCAGACTGTCGTGGTAGGTGAACTTGAGGACGGTTCCCGAGCCCACCAAGATCTTGTCCCCATCCTCCAACTCCTGGCGTTCGATGCGTGTGCCCCGGCAGAAGGTGCCATTAGTGGATCCGAGGTCGCGCAGCACTGCCTTGTCGCCGTCCATGACGATCTCGCAGTGCTCGCGGGACACACCGTCGTCGATCATGCGCACTTGAGCCTTCTGGCCACGGCCGATGATGGTTCGCTCGCGGGTGAGCTTGTACATCTCGCCCATTGCGCTCCCGGCCAGTACGATCAGACAGGCGCAATCGCGCTTCGAGGGAACCTTGACCGAGCCGGGCGGCTTTTCCTCCACGCGTGTGACATCGTCCCAGGTCACGTCGGGTACCTCATGGATGCTACCACCAAAGTGCTAACCGTCGACGAGGCGGCGAGCAAGGGCGCGTAGCGGTTCGGCACGTCCATTAAATAGGGAAAGGGCGTCAAGCGCGGTTTGCGTGAGCACATGCAGGCGCTGGCGAGCTTCGTTTTGCGTGGTCACATGGTCTTCATCGACAAGATCGTCGGCGTGCTGAAACGCCACGCCGTAGCTCTCGCCAAATCGAATCATGGCCTCCTCCTGTGCTGGCCCGGCGTCCGCCAAGATTGAGCCCACCTCTAGCGCAGCTCGGAACAACGCGCCGGTCTTTTCGGCGGCCAGACGCTCGACCGCCTGCAGTGATTCGGGCGGCGGCTCCCCCAAATCGCGCGCCTGGCCACGCACCATGCCCGACATGCCGGCACCTTTCGCCAACGCCGCGACTGCACGCAAGTGACGTTTCGCGACAAGGGGGTCACCTGTCGCGGCCAGGGTAGCCGCGCCCGCCTCGGCCAGCCACGCGAACGCCAGAGTCAGCAAGGCGTCCCCGGCCAGGATGGCGGTGGCTTCGCCGAACACCTTGTGGTTGGTGGGCTGTCCGCGCCGGACGTCGTCATCATCCATGGCCGGCAGATCGTCGTGAATGAGCGAGTAGCAGTGAACCAACTCCACTGCCGCGGCCGCGAGGAGCAGGGGCTCGTCAGGCTCGCGGCCGACGGCCTCGGCGGCCGCCAGCACGAGCAGGGGACGCAACCGCTTGCCCGGCGCGAGCAGGGAGTAGCGCATGGCCTCAACCAAGCGGCCCGGATCCTCAGCCGGCGGCACGATAGCCAGCCGCGCCGCGAACAGAGCATCGATCTCAGCACGCCGGGTTCGCAGCCAGGATTCCAGCTCGAAGTCGCTCACTCGTTCTCTTCGTGGTCCGGTGATGGTGCGAGAGGAGCCGTGCGGGGGCTGCCACCGGCCGTGGACAAGAGGACTTCCACCCGCTTCTCCGCTTGGTCGAGCAGCTCGGCACCGCGGCCGCAAAGGCGCATGCCTTCCTCGAAGCAGCCGAGCCCTTCTTCGAGAGTGAGGTTGCCCCCTTCCAGACGTTCGACCAGAACGCGCAAGCGCGCCAGGATCTCGTCAAACTTGACCGGCTCTGGGGTCGGTGGGGGCGCGCCTTGTGCCATGCGGACACGCATTGTAGCAAGTCGCGGGGCGCCGGGAATCGAATTCGGATCCGGCACCGGTTCCGGCGGCACCGGTGATATCGTGTGGGCCAGCGTGACTAACCAAGGCGTCGCCCTCCCCGACAGAAAGCGCAGGGGCCGGTTCGGCCTGCGGGCCCAGATACTGCTCGGCCAGGCCGCGGTCACGCTCATTGCGATCCTCACCACCGGATTTCTCGCCCTTTGGGCAGCCGGCAACACCCTGGGCGTTCATCGCGAAGCCGAGGCGGTGACGTTGGCGTCGGCCGCCGCGAGGATGGCGTCGGCAATCGTGGACCGCCAAACCGATATCGCATCGTCTGAGAGTCGGGAGCAGCTTCGGGCGGCCTTGTCCACGTTGTCCGAACGATCCGGGGGCATCCAGTTTTCCGTGCTGTCGGCCAGCCGCGGTGTGGTCGCTTCCTGGCCGCCGCGCGCGGCCCGCGACGTTGATCCACCGATCGCCAACAGCGTTGTGGCGGGGATCCCGCCTGTGATCCAGTACCGTGATTCGCCTGGCGATGGCGCCACCCAGTTGTTGGCGTACGCCGGTATCGAGGCCAGAGGACGGATCGTCGGCGCGGCCCGCGTGGTGCTGGATGCGCCCCCGCCGGTGCAGGTTGTGTTGCGGCGTTCAGGCTGGCTGCTGCTGGGCCTGGTCTGTGGGGACGCATTGCTGGTCTTGGCCTTGGGTTACTTCGTGCTGACCCAGATGGTGGTGCGGCCCTTGCGCAAAATGGAGCGGGCTACCGCGCAGGTTGGGGTGGGCGATTGGGACCAGCACATCGACCTGCCGGGTCCCTCCGAGCTGAGCGCACTGGCTCGCGCTTTCAACCAGATGACCTCGTCGCTGGCGGCCCAGCGCGAGCAACTCATTCGCTCCGAGAAGCTCGCGTCGGTCGGGCAACTGGCGGCAGGAGTGGCACATGAGATTGGCAATCCACTTGCCGCGATCTTGGGCTACGTCGACATCCTGCGCGCGGATGCGGCCGAAACCGGCGTCTTGCCGGAGGCGGAACGTCGTGATGCCCTCGACCGGGTCAAGACTGAAACCCAGCGGATCAATCGCATCATACGGGACTTGCTCGAGTACTCGCGCCCCAGCCGTGAAGAGCCTTCGCTCGTCGAGCCCCTTGCCGTGGTGCGCTCGGCGCAGACGCTGCTGGCTCCCCAGGCGCGCTTGCGCGAGGTGCGCATGACGGTGACGCCGGAAGCAGGCCCCTGGCCCACGGTCATGGTTTCGCAGGGACGCATGACCCAGGTTCTGGTTAATCTCCTGCTCAATGCGGCCGATGCGATGGGTGGCAAGGGCCAGGTGGCCATCACCTGTGAGAGCGCGGCGGGACGGGTGCGCATATCCGTCAGTGACGAGGGGCCGGGCGTCGGGCGTGAGCTTCGCCGCAAGGTATTCGACCCCTTCTTCACCACCAAGCCACCCGGCCAGGGCACCGGGCTGGGGCTCTCGATCTCGCGAGCCATCGTGGAAACCTACGGCGGCACGCTCGAACTGGACCCGGAGACGATGCGCGGGGCTCGCTTCGTTATCGACCTACCAGCGGCTAATTCTGCCGGCACTCCAGCAGGAGCACGGTGATATTGTCAGTGCCGCCGGCTTGGTTGGCCGCATCGACTAGCTTGTGCGCGGCATCGTCCAGGTCAAGGCCCACCTTGAGCAGGTCGCGGAGAGTCGGAGGTTCCACCATGCCCGACAGCCCGTCAGAGCAGAGCAGAAAGATATCGCCGTCTTTGACGTCGGCGGCCGAGATGTCGACTTGCACGGTGTCTTTCATGCCGAGGGCGCGCGTGATCACGTTTCGGTGCGGGAACTTCTTCTGCTCAGCCTCCGACATGCCCGGCCGCGCGTCCTTGTAGTCCTCGAGCAGCGAGTGGTCACGCGTTAGCTGCTCCACCACGCCGTCGCGGACACGATAGCAACGCGAATCGCCGACGTGGGCAATGTAGAACTTGTCCTCGAAGATCTGACCAATGACCACGGTCGTGCCCATGCCGGTCATGCGTACGTCACGAGTGGCGGCTTCGTGGATCTTCCTGTTGGCCTGCTTGATGGCCACCGCCAAGCGGTTCTCCAGGTAGGACAGAGCCCGGTCCATCTTGTACGGCCAGGTGGCGTCGTCATCCTTGGAACGGGCAAAAAACTCGCGGATCACGTCGGCAGCCATCTTCGAGGCCACCTCGCCGCTGGCATGGCCGCCCATTCCGTCGGCGACCAGGAAGAGCTGTTCGTCCTCGATGAGGCAGAAGTAGTCTTCGTTGTGGTTGCGTTTCAGCCCAGGATCCGTCTTGGCGGCGTAGCGGATATGCATAGTCAGCCCGTACAGTTGAGCGTTGTCCGTCGCTCCTGTCAACCTTGGAGCGCAACATCGAGCGGCGGCGGGCAATGCTTTCCGTTGTTGACGGTGTGTCGTCCGGTGGATAAGGTACTGAACGAATGTCTATCCCCACGCGGGGCAAGGGGCGCAAAGCTGCAGCCAAGAAGCCCGCAGCCAGAAGCTCTCCGCCCGCAAGACCACCAGCCGCCCATTTTCCCGACGCCCTCGCGTCGGTGCCGTCCGTCGTGGCGCCGCACACCGCGGCCATCTTGGCCATAGGGGACGAGGTCCTGCGCGGCGAGATCACCAACAGCAACGCGACCTTTCTTGCCGAACGACTCTTCGATGCGGGCCTGGAGGTTTGCGAACAGCGGGTCGTGGCTGACCAGGCCGCGGCGATGCGGCGTGCCTTGGAAGAACTAGCGCAGCGCGCTGCGGTTGTCGTGGTAACCGGAGGACTCGGTCCAACCGAGGACGACCGCACGGTGGACGTCGTGGCAGACATGTTGGGGGTCGAGGTGGAGCCGCATGGCGCTTCGCTGGAGGCGATGAAGACGCGCTTTGCTGCGCATGGCTTCGAGCTGACGCCCAACAACTTGCGCCAGGTGCGCGTGCCCCGGGGCGCCGAGGCGTTGCCCAACGAGGCCGGCATCGCGCCCGGCTTCTTCGTTCACCTCGCGGGTCATGCGGTTTACTTTCTGCCCGGCATCCCGCGCGAGATGGAGCGCATTTACCTCGATCACGTGGCGCCCAGGCTGCGGGACCACATGGCCGCGCAGGGGGTACCGGTCGCGGCTGTGCGCACCTGGCACGTCTACGGCATGGGCGAATCGCACATCGATCACCGACTGGCCAAGCTGCTCGAGAACATCCCCCAGGCGACCTTGCACTTTCGCACCGACGCGCCCGAGAACCACGTCAAGGTGGTGATCCGTGGGTCTGACACGGGCAAGAACCAGGAGTTGCTCGAGCAGGTGGATCGTGACTTGCGCAAACGCATCGGCCCCGGGATCTACGGCATAGACGGCGCAAGCTTTCCGCTGGTGGTGGGGCAAAGCCTGCGCACAGCCGGCGTCACGCTGGCGCTGGCCGAGTCGTGTACCGGCGGCGAGGCAGGCGAGCTGATCACGTCCGAACCCGGCGCGAGCGACTTCTTCCTGGGCAGCGTGGTGGCCTACTCCAACGATGTAAAGATCAATGTCCTGGGCGTGAAGGCCGCCACTATCGCGGAGTCCGGGGCGGTCAGCGAGCCTTGTGCCAAGGAGATGGCCGAAGGGGCGAGGCGCGTGACCGGGGCCGCCATCGCGGTTTCCATTACCGGCGTGGCGGGTCCTTTGAAAGAGCGCGACCCATCCGCTTTGGGCACGAGTGACAAGCCGGTGGGTACCGTGTGCTTTGGCCTGGCCAGCGCCAAGTCCACCAAGGCCGTCAGCAAACTCTTCAGCGGCGATCGCGCGCGCATCCGGCGGGCAGCGGCCTACTTCGCTCTCGATCTCGCGCGCCGCCACGCCCAGTGATGCAGGAGAATTGTATGGTGCCCTCTGAGAAGAACGAACACAGCAAGCCCGAATCCAGCAAACCTACGCCGGCACCGCGTGAGCGGGATCCGGCCCGCGACAGGGCCATCGAGCTGGCCGTGTCCACAATCGAGAAGCAGTTCGGCAAGGGCAGCATCATGCGCCTGGGCGATGAGATCCCCGCGCCCGAGGTGCGCGTTGTGCCGACCGGCTCGCTCGGGTTGGACATCGCGCTCGGGGTCGGCGGGCTGCCGCGCGGCCGCGT
>PMBS01000180.1:0-218 GCA_003153015.1 Myxococcales bacterium | reverse complement strand
GAGATGCTGGTCCGCTCCGGGGCGGTGGACGTGGTGGTGGTGGATTCGGTCGCGGCGCTGACCCCACGCGCGGAGTTGGAAGGCGAGATGGGTGATTCGCACATGGGTCTGCAGGCGCGCCTTATGAGCCAGGCCTTGCGCAAGCTGACCGGCACCATCTCCAAGTCGCACACCCTGGTTATCTTCATCAATCAGATTCGCATGAAGATCGGCGTGAT
>PMBS01000022.1 GCA_003153015.1 Myxococcales bacterium | reverse complement strand
GCGATGCGGATGACCACCTTGCCGACAGTGCCGCCGGCTTCCATGGCTGCGTAGGCCTGCGCGGCCTCTGCCAGCGGGACGACTTTGTCGATCACCGGCTTGATGGATCCTGGCCGGGTTTCGTGACTCTTGCGAGTGCGGAGCTGTACGAATACGAATAGCCTGACTCCCAACCCGAGAATGGCCCAGGTCGCGGACTCCAGACGAATCGTACCTGTCGTGGGGCGGCTGACTTCTGCGTGCGACTCAGGCGATGCGGATGATCACGACGACCGGCGCACGCCGCGGCGCCGAAGCCTGCTCGCCACCACTGCGCCAAGCGCCAGCATCGCGCTCCAGCGGGTGGCNNCAGCCGCACCCTGATTCCCCGCTGGTGGCGCTCGTAGTCTCGGTCGTTCCGGTGCTGCCGCCGGCTGCGGTCGTCTCGGCGCTGGTTCCGCCTGCGGTGACCGAGCCTCCCGATGCCTGGGTGGCGCTCGTCGCAATGCCGCCCGTTCACCCGGCTCCACCGCTCGTCGCAGCGCCGCCCGTGGTCGTTGTGCGGCCACCTGTCGCTCCACCCGTTGTCGTCACACGGCCACCTGTCGCTCCACCCGTCGTGGTCACACGGCCGCCGGTCGCGCCTCCTGCCGTCGTCACACCTCCCGTCGTCGTCACACCTCCTGTTGGAGAACTGGTCGCGCCCGTCGTCCCACCCGTGCCGCCGGTTCCACCCGCGCCAGATCCACCCCCCGGACCGATACCGGGCCCTTGGGTGGTCGATTCGAACGCGCCGATGTCTTTCGCGGTCGCACGCAAACGGTATTCGCGCGTGACGGTTTCGTCCATGTAGTACTCGCGATCCGGCACGCCCGCGATCGAGGTGAGGGCGGCGCCGATCGCGGTGCTGCCAGGCGCGAGGGTAAAGTCGTTCTGCCCGGCGTTGGTGAACTTGGGGTCAGCGCCGCTCAGCGAGCCGGTGAGTCCGGTCGCGTCGGCGCCAGTCATGATCCAGTTGTTCTGACCGGTAACCTTCCCGTGGGCGGTGTCCTCAACCAGGGTCGGCCGGCTCGTACCGAAAATGATGTTGTTGTCGAGTTCAGCGTTCATGCTGGTCGCGTCGTCATTGGACAGGTGCACGAGCGCCGCGCGTCCCCCGGTGGTGCCGACGAACGTGTTGTAGAGTAGCTTCACGTTCAGGGTGAGGTTGGCAGAGCCCGCGTCGTTGTACACCGCCACAATCTGCGACGTGTTCGACTGCGTGCTGCCTTGCGCGATCACGTTCCCACGCAGGGTCATGTTCTGCGTCTCGGCCGTGGTACCGTCGTTGTCGTCGTCGGTCATCAGGTCACCCGCATACGACTTGGCACGCGAGAACCAGTTGTATTCGATCACAGCATCGTGGGCGCGAATGTGGAAGTTCTGTCCTTGGATGGGATCATGCGCATACGAGTAGCGAAGGGTGAACGTGCCTCCATAGATGTAGATGTTGTGCGAGGGCGAGCTGGTCGAGGCGTTCAGGTTGCCGTTCTTGTCGAACTCGCAGAACTCGACCGTAATCTCGCTGTCTTGACTGCCTCCGGTGAGACCGTTGTCGTTGTCGCGGAAGACTACGTTGTTCAGCTTGATGCCCTTGGATGCCTCGTAGTAGCGGACCCCGGCCGAGTTGAAGCCAGCGTTGTGGCAACCGGTGATCACGATGTCCGAAACCTGAATGTTCTCGGCGCCGCTGAATTGCCAGCAGCCACGGCCGCGATCGCCCGCGGTGTAGCTGCCCGGAGCGGCCTCGACGTTGCTAGCGCTCAGGTCCCAGACGGGAGGGTTTGCCGGATCTTTGGCGTGAATGACGATGGGCTGGGTGGTCGTGGCCTTGGTTTGCAGGTAGACACGAAACTTGTAGGTGCCGGGATCGATGATCACCTCGTCGCCCGGCTTGGCCCCTTCGATCTTGGCGAACGAATCAGCGGGGGTGACTTCGATGGTGGCGCCGCGTGCAGGGCTCGCGAACGATGCGAGTACGCACGCCAAGACCAGTCGACCAGAGGGCTTCGCCAGAGCATACATCCTTAGATGTTCACACCGCCAGCCTGTCTTGGCAAGGGTAGGCGGCCAGCAATGCCGACCTGACTCCTACCTGCCGTGCTCAAGGATCATTCAGAACCATGAAGGCAAACAATGAGTATCCGTTGGCATTGCCCCTCTGCGTGCCGTTCATTCGCACGTAGCGCGCCGTGGTCTTGGCAAAGGTAGCGTCGGTCACAGAATACGATGCTCCGACCGTCGTGGTGTAGACGTCGGTCCAGGCTGTGGAATCGCTCGATACCTGAATCTTGAATGCCTTGCCGTAGTCTGAGTACCACTTGAGAATAACCCGGTCGATTTCCAAGGCAGAGCCGAGATCCACCATGATCCATTGCGGGTCGCTCGCCGTGCTTTCCCATCGCGTGGCCGTGTAGTTCTGATAGGTCGTGGCCTTGGTTACCGCCGAGGCCGGGTTCGCGGCGTTCGCCGACGAGGCGGTAGCCGTCTTGCCGAGAGCTAAATCGCGCGTGCTGCGATCGAAGTTCCTCCACGTGCCGGCAGCCGCGTTCAGATCCCAATCCTGATAGTAGTTCGCCGTTGGCGCGCCGGTGGTGCTGAAATCATAGGGCAGCCACAAGTACCCACCCTGAAACCCTCCCGTTGGTATCCAACGATCGGCGCCCAACATGTAGGCAGTCCCTTGCGCGCCCGTAAACGGGAAAACGAAATCGCACTGCGTTTCGTACGTGGTAGACGAGCCGGGCGTAACGAGCATCGTTGCACCGGACCAAGGGCCAGCCAAGTTGGTTGCCGTGTAGTAGCGGGTGGCTGATGGATTAACTCCGTTGGTCTCGGAAACCCCATAGTAGTAGGTGCCGTTGCGTTTGAAGATGTGGGGGGCCTCGCGACTGGCCACGCTCCACAAATACATTTGCGCATCCAGACTCAAATAGTCCGCCGACATTCGGTAGATGCCGTGCTGTCGATTCGGGCCGGTCTTATCCCAAACGTAGGCCAGGTAGGCTTTCCCGTCGTCGTCCTTGTACACCGACATGTCCCCGATATTGGCGCCATCCACCTGAGTCTCACTTAGCAAGGTGAATGGTCCTTCGGGAGTGGAAGCGGTGGCGAATCCCAGAGAGGCGGCGTCGCCACCGTACTTGAGAAACATCACGTATTGCTTGGTCGTGTCGTTGTAGAGCACGTCCATTCGGTTGGCACCCGCGTCCACGTGAAGCACAACGCCCTTGTAGGTCCAATGAACCAGATCTTTCGAAGCATAGCAGGTCTGATCGTTCCAAGCCTTGGGGTCCTGCCAGGCGAAAAGGCCATACCAATAGTAGGTATCACCGAACTTGCGAAGACACCCGGCGCGCGTCTCGATCGCCGCTCCGGTTTCGTCATACCAGAAGAAGTCGTTGTGTATGGTCACCCAGCCTGTCGCTGGCGCCCCGCCATCCCCACCGTTGCCGCCCGTGGCGGTGGTGCCGCCGGCAGCAATCGATCCGCCACGCGCTGTGCTTCCACCAGCGGCGGTCGATCCGCCAAGCGCCGTGGTGCCACCAGCAGCGGTCGTGCCTCCGGTGGCCGTTCTCCCGCCAGTGGTCGTGGTGCCACCTGTTCCAAGCGTACCGCCGGTTGCGAGGGTGCCGCCCGTTCTGACCGTGCCGCCTGTTCCAACGGCTCCGCCGGTGCTGGTGCTGCCGCCCTGCAGCCCCGCATCCCGACCACCTACGCCTCCAGTAGCAAGGATGCCGCCGGCGGCACTGCTGCCTCCCGCAGCAGCCCCGCCGGTGCTCGGCGAGGCGCCACCGGCACCGCTGGCTGGCGAGCCACCGGTGCTTCCGCCGGTGGCTGTTTGTCCACCCGTACCGGTCGTGGTGCCTGCCCCACCCGCGCCGCCGGCTTGAACGCCTCCGCTAGCGGAACCGGCTGGCGCCTTGCTGCCAGCGCAGCCAACCCCGATCAGCGCGCTGGTCAGCAGCGCAGAGGCAAGAAAACGTCTCCTCGGAATCGTGTTCATGGCTTTTCTCTTCGAGCAAAGCGCGTCCGCCCGCTTGTTGTTTCGCTCATGGGTCATTCAGAACCATGAAAGCAAACAGTGAGTATCCGTTGGCATTGCCCCTTTGCGTGCCGTTCATTCGCACATACCGCGCCGTCGTCTTGGCAAACTTCTCGTCGGTTACAGAATACGATGCCCCGACGGTCGTGCTGAAGACGTCGGTCCAGGTTGTGGAATCGGTTGATACCTGGATCTTGAACGCCTTGCCATAGTTTGAGTACCACTTGAGAACAACCCGGTCGATTTCCATCGCAGAGCCAAGGTCCACCGTGATTGTCTGTGGGTCGGAGGCCGCGCTCTCCCACCGCGTGGCTGTGTAGTTCTGATAGGTCGTGGCCTTGGTTACGCCCGCCGCGACGTTTGCGCCGCTCTCCGAGGACGCGGTCGCCGTCTTGCCGAGAGCCAAGTCGCGCGTAGTGCGATCGAATTCCCTCCACGTGCCGGCGGCCGGGTTCAAATCCCAATCCTGGTAATAGTTCGCGGTTGGCGCGCCGGTGGCGCTGAAGGTATAGGGCAACCACACGTAGTTGCCCATGAAATTCCCACTTGGTTTCCAACGATCGGCGTCCAACATGTAGACGGTCCCATCCGTGCCGGTAAACGGAAAGACGAAGTCACACTGGGTTTCGTACGTGGTGGATGAGCCGGGTGTGACCAGCATCGTTGCACCAGACCAAGTGCCGGCCAAGTCGGTTGCAGTGTAGTACCGGGTGGCTGATGGATCGATCCCGTTGGTCTCGGA
>PMBS01000042.1 GCA_003153015.1 Myxococcales bacterium | reverse complement strand
GGGGGGGGCGGGGGGGGCGGGGGCGGCGGGGGCGGTGGTGGGGGCGGTGGTGGGGGCGGTGGTGGCATCGGGGCAACTCGGGCTTCCGAGGGGGAAGTCACGACTGGCTGCTTTGCCACAGCCTGCTTGGCTTTCTTCGAGCATCCGCCCGCCAACGACGCCCCGAGGAGCAAGAGCAGACAGATCCCGCGGCGCTTCGACATGCAACCGAGTTTATGGTGAAGTGCAGGAGTTCGCCAGGGGCATGTGCCCCAACGATCGGTCGACAAGCCTCCATCCGACGCATGCTCACATGTAGCATGTCGTACGATACGTAATCTCGCTCACATCTCATCTATTGTAAAACTTTCCAACCCGGAGTACGCTTGGGCTAGGAACAAGTTAGAAGGGGACAACCAATGAGGCGAACCACATCGGTCAGCCGTCTGGCGGGACTTCGCTTCCGTCACGGGAGGGTCTTCGCTCTGGGATGCGCGGTCTTTGCTCTGGCAGGGACCGCGGGTTGCAGTGTCGACGACATGGGGAACCCAGTGAGCGATGCTCCGGCGGGGACGGGGACGCCCGAGGCGGGCCCGGCGCCCGCTTCCGACAGTGGCCGAATCCTGGTCCCACCCGAACCGCGCACATCCGATGGTGGTGTCTGTCCGACAATTTCCTGCATCTCGGGAGCCACTCAGTACTGCGGAGATATCAGTGACCGCTGTGGACAGACGTTGCATTGTGGCGGCTGTCCCGCCGACAAGCCGTGCAAGAACAACGTGTGTGGAGGAGGCAATTGCCTGACCGGGTGTACGGTTGCGGGAGGGGACTACTGCGGAACCATCGGGGACGGCTGCGGCGGGACATTGCCCTGTAGCACGGTCTGCCCGAAGGCCAAGTGGACATGCGGGGCTGACCACATCTGCAAGGGCGATCCTACCGTCTGTCATGCCGTGACCTGCGAGGCGACCTCAGGAGATCACTACTGTGGAAAGATCGGAGATGGTTGTGGCAACACCATCGATTGCGGCAGTGACTGCCCTACCGGATGGGATTGCGTCGACAACCTCTGCGTGGGTTCGTCGACCGTGTGCAACCCCTTGAAGTGCGCGACGGAGAGCGGCGATCATTACTGCAAGACCATTGGCAATCGCTGTGGCGGGACACTCGACTGCGGAGACTGTTCTGTCGGATGGACCTGCGAAGGAAACGTGTGCAAGGCGACGCCGCCCGTCTGCACCCTGACGGCCTGCGCGACTGCCAACGGGGATCACTACTGCGGAAAGATCAACGACGGTTGCGGTGGCACGCTCGACTGCGGGTCGGACTGTCCCGCGGGATGGACCTGCGTGAATTCCGTGTGCGTGGGCGTGCCCCCGGCGTGTACGCCGGCCACATGTGACACGGTAGGCGGGGGACGGTACTGTGGAAAAGTCGGGGATCGGTGCGGGAGCACGCTGGACTGTCCGACGGATTGTCCCCAGGCCGGATGGGTCTGCAAAGACAACCTGTGCATAGGGCCGCCCGGGATATGCACCAAAATCACCTGCACGACCTCAACTGGAGACCACTACTGCGGAACCGTGGGCGACAAGTGTGGCGGGTCGTTGGAGTGCGGAAATGACTGCCCGCTGGGTTGGACCTGCGGAGACGACCAAGTATGCAAGGGAGGCGCGGGTATCTGTGCCCACTTGAGCTGCACGACCTCGAGCAAGGATCACTACTGCGGAACCGTGGGGGATGCTTGCGGCGGCACACTTGCGTGTGGCGACGACTGTCCCACCGGATGGACTTGTGGAGCCGACCACATCTGCAAGGGGGGGCCGGGGGTGTGCACGCCGGCAACGTGCGAGGCGTCGAGCGGCGACCACTACTGCGGGACCATCGGCGACAATTGCGGTGGCATGCTGGACTGCGGAACTACCTGTCCCAAGGCCGGCTGGTTGTGCGACCACAACATATGCAAGGGGGACTTGACCTGCAAGCCGCTGACCTGTGCAGCGTCGAGCGTGGACAATTACTGCGGGGCAATCGGGGATAGCTGTGGCGGGACCCTCGACTGCGGCCCGACCTGCCCCAAGGAAGGCTGGGTGTGCAACAACGGTCTGTGCAAGGCGGGGCCGGTCGCTCACTGCGTGCCGAAAACCTGCACCACAGCGTCCGGGGACGAGTACTGTGGTGACATCGGGGACGGCTGTGGTGAAACGCTGCACTGCCCAGCCACCTGCACGAAAGATGGATGGACCTGCCAGAACAATCTCTGCAAGGCCGGGCCCAAGGCCAACTGTGTGCCGAGGTCCTGCACAACCGCAAACGGTGACCAGTACTGCGATATCATCGGGGATGGGTGCGGATCGACGGTAAACTGCGGAACCACGTGCACGAAGACCGGGTGGACCTGCCAGGACAGGCAGTGCAAAGCAGGGCCAACCTCTGGCTGCGTGCCACTGACCTGCACAACCGAAAACGGCGACCAGTACTGCGGAACCATTGGCGACGGCTGCGGCAACTCGCTCGACTGCGCAACCACGTGCACGAAGACCGGATGGACCTGCCAGAACAATCTCTGCAAGGGCAAACCGCCCGCTTGCACGCCTCTTGCCTGCAATCCGGTCGCGGGAGGCCACTATTGCGGAATCATCGGCGACGGCTGCGGCAACTCGCTCGATTGCGGCTCAGACTGTTCGGCTGGCGGTGG
Source organism: Myxococcales bacterium (assembly GCA_003153015.1). GTDB lineage: Bacteria > Myxococcota_A > Polyangia > Fen-1088 > Fen-1088 > Fen-1137. Next base: position 4,059 of record PMBS01000042.1, on the reverse strand, counting down.
CGGCTGGGTGTGCGGCAGCAATCACGTGTGCGTGGGCGATTCAACCTGCAAGCCGCTTACTTGTGTGGCGTCGAGCGAGGACAACTACTGTGGGAAGATTGGGGACGGCTGCGGTGGGACGCTCGAGTGCGGCGCGGCCTGTTCCAAGAACGGCTGGGTGTGCGACAACGGGCTGTGCAAGGCGGGGCCAAGCGCTGGCTGTGTACCGAAGACTTGTACCACGGCGTCTGGGGACGAGTATTGCGGCGACATCGGAGATGGGTGCGGATCAACGCTCCACTGTGGAAGCACCTGCGCCAAGGATGGCTGGACCTGCCAAGACAATCTGTGCAAGGCAGGGCCGACCGCTGGCTGCACGCCGCTGGCATGCACAACCGCAAACGGTGACCAGTACTGTGGCGACATCGGAGATGGGTGCGGATCAACGACCCACTGCGCTACCGCGTGCGCGAAGGACGGCTGGATCTGCCAGGACCGCCTGTGCAAGGCGGGGCCGACTGCTGGCTGCACGCCGCTGGCATGCACGACCACAAACGGCGACCAGTACTGCGGGATCATTGGCGACGGCTGCGGCAACTCGCTCGACTGCGGGACAACCTGCGGCAAGAGCGGCTGGACCTGCCAGGGCGGCCTGTGCAAGGCAGGGCCGACCGCGGGCTGCACGTCACTGACCTGCAAACCGGCTTCAGGGGGCCAGTACTGCGGAACCATCGGGGACGGTTGCGGCAACTCGCTTGATTGCGGCACGGACTGCTCGGGTGCGGGCAGTGGCTGGGTGTGTGGCAGCAAGAACGTATGCGTGGGCGGGGACGGCTGCGTGAAAGCCACCTGCGACAACGACAAAGGTGTGCAGCAATACTGCGGCACTATCGGGGACAAATGTGGCGGGACGCTGACCTGCCCGACGACATGCTCGAACGGCGTGCCCTGTGGTGCGGTGACCGCCAATGTTTGCGAAACTTGCGGTAATTTGTGCTTGAAGCAGGTTCGCTGCGACGGCGGGACCTCGACCAGCATCAGCGGCACGGTGTACGACCCGGCGGGGCTGAACCCGCTCTACAACGTGATCGTGTCCATACCGAATGCGGCGCTAGACTCGATCCCCGCGGGTGCAACCTGCACCTCCTGCGACGCCCAGGTCTCAGGCCAGCCGATTGCCACTGCGCTGACCGATTCCAGCGGACACTTTGTCCTCAACAACGTGCCGTGGGGCACGGATTTCCCGCTGGTCATGCAACTCGGCAAGTGGCGGCGCCAGATCACCATTCCTGCGTCGAGGGTCACCCACCAATGCGCAGACAATCCGATCACTGACAACCCGCCGGATGCGGGAACCCTGCCCGACAGATTGTTGCGTCTGCCACGAAACATTCACGACGGTGACAACAACGGCCAGTACACCAGCATGCCCAAGATCGCCATCACCACCGGCCAAATCGACGCCCTCGAGTGTCTGCTGACCCGGGCCGGCATTGACACAGGCGAATTCACAAATCCTTCAGGAACCGGGCATATCAACCTTTACAGCCTCCTATCCTCGAGCAACGACAACGGGGCCACAAAGTACGCCGGCACTGGCGGCGCTACCTTCCCGGTCGCAACAACGCTATTCGATTCGGTGCCGACTGAACAGAACTACGACATGATCATAATCAATTGTGCCGGTTCCAACTACCTGACCCCGGGCACCGGACAATACGTGACTGAGGCCCGACGCCAGAATCTGAAGACCTACGTCAACGGTGGCGGCAAGGTCTTCATCGAGCACTTCTTCGCCAGCTTCCTGACGTCAACGAGCTCACTTGCTGCACCCTATGGCGACCTGGCGACGTGGGACGGGACGCTGGGGACAGCGATCGTGGGCGGCGACCTGACGACGCGCATCGATCGGTCCTTCGCCAAAGGGCAGGCTTTCGCGCAGTGGTTGATGACTGTCCAAGCCTCGACGACGCTTGGCAGCCTACAACTCAGCGACCCCAGCAACACCTCGCTGAAATCGAAGTACACCGCCAAGATAACCAAAGCGCCGGCTACCCGCTGGATCTACAACCCGGTATCCGGTTCGAACGACACATCAAGCCACGTCCACTACTTTGACCTGCTCACTCCGACCGACCAAACCGCCAAGTGTGGCCGCATCGTCTACACGGGAATACACGTTTCCTCATCCAGTTCCGGCACGGATCAAGACGCCGTGCGTGTACTTGGCGGCACGCCGGTGTTCCCGACAGAGTGCAAGATCCGCCCGCTCAACGGCCAGGAGAAGGCGATGGAGTTCATGTTCTTCGACCTCTCCGGCTGTGTGAATCCCCCGGAACTCCCACCCACGCCTCCGCCGGTGGCTGGGGCCACGCCTCCGGCAGCACCGCCGCCACCTTCGGCACCGCCACCGCCTCCCCCACCTCCTCCGCCTGCGCCGCCGCCGCCCGCTGCTGCGCCGCCTGCGACTTCGGTCCCACCGCCGCCTCCGCCGCCTCCGGCTGCCACACCACCTGCGGCTGCGGCCCCGCCGCCCCCGGCCGCACCGCCACCGGCTGCAGCACCACCAGCCGCTTCGGCCCCGCCACCGCCCGGCGCACCGCCGCCGCCGGCCGCCCTCCCGGCCCCGCCGCCGCCACCGCCGCCCCCTGCGTCCCCACCGCCACCGGTGCCACCCGCGGTACCGCCACCCCCTGCCGCAGCGCCACCACCTCCGCCACCGCCTCCACCTCCTCCGCCGGCTCAGCCGGAACCAAACCTTCCGATCATCCCCTAGCAGTCCGTGGCGCGACTATCCTCGCGCAGCGTGTTGGCGCTTGCCTTGGGCAACGGAGGCCACGTGTTCATCCTTGCACAATCCGGGGCATGGAGAGTACGCTCGAACTAGAAACTAGTGACGAGGGGAAACACCAATGAGGCGTGACTTTTCAGTCGGCCGTCCGAGGGTATGGATGTGCCGTCAGGCATGTCTTTCTCTACAGGGATGGGCGGTCCTCGTTCTGGCATGGACCGCCGGCTGCAGCGTCGACGACCAGGTGAGCGTGGTGGTGGACGCTCCATCAGCGGTCGGCCCAGGCGAGGGAGGGGCGTCGGGTTCTGGGGGCATAGTCAGCCAACCCGAGCCACGCACGACCGATGGTGGTTTTTGTGGGACGTTCGAATGCGGCACGGGAGCCACCAAGCACTGCGGAGATTTCACGGACATTTGTGGACAGACCACGCATTGTGGCGACTGTCCGACCGGGATGCTATGCAGCGGCAGCGTTTGCGTTAGGACCACCGATTGCCTGAAGACGTGCAGCGTTCCCGGCGGGGATTATTGCGGAGACATTGGGGACTTCTGCGGCGGGACGCTTTCCTGTCCGCCCACTTGCGCCAAGGCCGGGTGGACATGTGGAAAGGACAATGTCTGCCAGGCAGTACCGCCCTACTGTGTCCTGGCGACCTGCCTGACGGCCTCAGGAGATCACTACTGTGGGACGATCGGGAATGGCTGCGGCAGCACGCTTGCCTGCGGGGATGATTGTCCCTCCGGGTGGGATTGTGTCAATAATATCTGCGTGGGTGGTCCGACGTGTCCTCGGCTGACCTGCGAGACTGGGAGCAAAGACCACTACTGCGGCACGGTGGGAAACAATTGCGGTGGTTCGCTGGAGTGCGGGAACGATTGCCCAAATGGCTGGAAATGTGGAGATGACAACATCTGCAAGGGAGCACCACCCTTTTGCACGCCTGCAACGTGCGACGCCCTGGGCGGCGGACGGTACTGTGGCACGGTCGGGGACGGATGCGGGGGCACCTTGGTCTGTCCCACGGATTGTCCAAAGGCGGGATGGGTCTGTGAGAAGAATCTTTGCAAGGGGCACCTCCCCATATGCAATCCGCTCACCTGCGAAACCCCGACCAAAGACCACTACTGCGGCACGGTGGGCGACAACTGCGGGGGCTCGCTCAGTTGCGGGGATTGTCCGACGGGCTGGAAATGTGGGACCGACAACATCTGCAAGGGGACACCGCCCGCGTGCAATCTTCTGACCTGCGAGACAACGAGCAAGGACCACTACTGCGGCACGGTGGGCG
>PMBS01000205.1 GCA_003153015.1 Myxococcales bacterium | reverse complement strand
GCGCTGACCCGCCCGGCGCGCTGGCGGGCGATGGCGAAGTCGATCATCATGATCGCGTTCTGCTTGGCGATGCCGATGAGCAGGATCACGCCGATGAGCGCAATGATGCTGAATTCCGTGTGCATCAGCATCAGGGCCAGCAAAGCGCCCACGCCGGCCGAGGGCAGTGTGGACAGAATCGTCACTGGGTGAATCAGGCTTTCGTAGAGCACACCGAGAACGATGTACACGGCCAGCAATGCGGCCAGGATCAGAATGGGTTGGTTCGACAGAGAATCCACGAAGGCCTTGGCCGTGCCTTGCGGCGAAGCAACCACGCCGGCGGGCAAGCCAATACGCGCTTCCGCGCTATGAATGGCATCCAGCGCCTGACTGAGTGACTTTTCCGGCGCCAGGTTGAACGACAGCGTGACCGCGGGAAACTGGCCCTGGTGGCTGATGGACAGTGAAGTGCGTGAAGGCGTCCAGTGGGCAATCGTGGAAAGCGGAATCTGGGCCCCGCCTAGCGAGCGCACGTACATGTTGTCGAGCACGCTAGGCTGCCCGGCCAGCTCGGGCTTGGCCTCCAGCACCACGCGATACTGGTTGAGCTGCGTGTACATAGTCGCCACCTGGCGCTGGCCAAAGGCATCGTACAGGGCTCCGTCCACCGCCTGCAACGACACGCCCAGGCTGGACGCGATGTCGCGATCGACTTCGAGGTTGAGCTGCAAAGCATTGGTCTGCTGGTCGGTGGCCACGTCGCGCAGCTCGGGCAGCGCCTTGAGCATATCGAACACGCGCGGCGCCCACTGATTGAGCTCGTCCAGGTTCGCGTCCTGCAAGGTGTACTGGTACTGCGTGCGCGAGCCCCGCCCGCCCATGCGCACGTCTTGCACCGACTGTAGAAACAGCGTGATGCCCGGAATCTGCGCCAGCTTGGGGCGCAATTCAGCAATCACCTGGTCAGCGCTCTGGCTGCGCTGGCCGATGGGCTTGAGTTGCACGAACATGTTCCCAGTGTTGCCGGACGATCCTCCGCCGATGAAGGCAACCATCTTCTCCACCGCCGGATGGGTCAATACCACCCTATTGACGGCATCCGCGCGCTGGCGCATGGCCGGGAACGACACGTCCTGCGGCGCCTCGGCCACGCCGGCGACCTGGCCCGTGTCCTGCTGCGGGAACAGCCCCTTGGGCACCACTTTGTAGAGAAGCACACTGAGCGCGGCCGCACCGACTGTGATGAGTACCATCAGGTGGTGGTGGTTGAGCACCCAAGCAAGCCCGCGTCGGTAGCCGCCCAACATGCCGCCGAAGAAACCCTCCGATACCCGGAAAGCGAAGCCGCGCGGCTGCTCGCTGTGTGGGCGCAGCAGGCGCGACGTCATCATGGGCGTCAAGGTGAGCGAGATGATCGCCGAGATGGAGATGGCCACGGCCAGGGTGACTGCGAATTCGCGGAACAGTCGGCCCACCATGCCGCCCATTACCAGAATGGGAATAAAGACAGCCAGCAATGACAAAGTGATTGAGACAATGGTGAACCCGATCTGTCGCGCCCCTTTGAGAGCGGCCGCAAATGGTGTTTCGCCCGCCTCGACGAAGCGCGAGACGTTCTCGGTGACCACAATGGCATCGTCGACCACGAAGCCAGTGGCGATGGTCAGCGCCATCAGCGACAGGTTGTTCAGGCTATAGCCCAGCAGATACATGGCGGCAAAGGTGCCCACCAACGAAAGTGGCACCACCACGGTGGGGATCACGGTGGCGCGCAGGTTGCGCAGGAACGCGAAGACCACCAGCACCACGAGAAACACGCTGATGAGCAGGGTGCGTTCCACATCGCGCACCGATGCGCGGATGGTGCCGGCGCGGTCCACCGCCACCTCGATGTCGATGGCGGGCGAGACCGACTGGGCCAGGCTGGGCAGCATACGCTTGATGCGATCGATGACCTCGATGATGTTGGCGCCCGGCTGGCGGCGGATGAGCAGCGACACCGAGCGCCGGTCGTTGGTCCAGGCCGCCACTCGGTTGTTCTCGACGTCGTCGATCACCTGCGCCACGTCGCCCAGGCGCACAGCCGCGTTGCCCTTGTAGCTGATGACCAGGTCGCGAAAGCTCTTGGCCCCGACCAGTTGATCGTTGGAGGCAATGGTTTGCGCCTGGCGCGCGCCCGACAGGGAACCTTTGGGCTGATCGACCGTGGCTTGGCTGAGCACGGTGCGCACGTCCTCCAGACCCAGCCCCAGGCCCGCGAGCACAGCCGGATCGACCTGCACGCGCACGGCAGGGTTCTGGCCGCCACCGACGAAGACCTGGCCCACACCCTCCACCTGGGCAATCTTCTGCGCCAGGATAGTGTTGGCAGCGTCGTAGACTTGGGCCAGCGGCAGCGTCTTCGACATCAACGAAAGGATGAGGATGGGCGCGTCGGCGGGGTTGACCTTGCGGAAGTTGGGACGCGTGGGCAGATTCGCCGGCAGATCGCCGGCCGCCGCGTTGATGGCGGCCTGCACGTCGCGCGCGGCCGAGTCCACGTCGCGGTCCAGGTCGAACTGCAACGTCAAGCTGACCGAGCCCAACGAACTGATTGACGTGATCTCAGTCAGGCCAGCAATCCGGCCAAAGCGACGCTCGAGCGGCGTGGCCACGGCCGAAGCCATGGTCTCCGGACTGGCCCCCGGCAGCCCCGCATTAACGTTGATGGTGGGGTAGTCGACGCGTGGCAGGGGCGCCACGGGAAGCTGGGTGTATGCGGTGGCTCCGACCAGCAGAAGGGCTGCGGCCAGTAATGAGGTCGCTACCGGACGCCGGATGAAGGGCTCGGAGATGTTCACGGCGCGCTGTCTGGCACCGGCCCTGCCGTGACGTTGCGAGCGCGACCACGGCGCAGCAGGTGAGCCAGCCTATCCATATACAGGTAGATGACCGGCGTGGTGTAAAGAGTCAGCAACTGCGAAATGAGCAGTCCACCCACGATGGAAATGCCGAGCGGGCGCCGCAGCTCGGAACCCGTGCCACTGCCCAATGCCAGCGGCAGACCCCCCAACAACGCGGCCATGGTGGTCATCATGATGGGCCGAAAGCGGAGCAAGCAGGCCCGCACGATGGATTCCTGCGGCGGCAACCCGTCCACGCGCTCGGCCTCGAGCGCAAAGTCGATCATCATGATGGCGTTCTTCTTCACGATACCGATGAGCAACACGATGCCGATGAGGGCGATGATGCTGAACTCGGTCCCGGTCAACATGAGCGCCAGGAACGCACCCACGCCCGCCGAGGGCAGCGTCGACAAAATCGTCACTGGGTGGATGTAGCTTTCGTAGAGCACGCCGAGCACGATGTAGACCGTGAGCAGAGCAGCCAGGATGAGAAACGGCTCGCTGGCCAGCGCGCTCTTGAATTCCTGCGCCGTGCCCACGAAGTTGGCGCGCACCGTCGCCGGCATGCCGATCTCGCGCTCGGCGGCGTGGATAGCGTCCACGGCATCGCCCAGGGCTAGACCCGAGGCCACGTTGAACGAGATGGTCACCGCCGGAAATTGCCCCTGGTGAGTGACAGCCAATGGCGTGCGGGCCGGCTCGAAATGCGTGAAGGCGCTCAAGCGCACCTGATCGCCGGTTTGCGCGCGTACGTAGATATTTTCCAGGGCCGCGGGGTTGTCGCGAAATTCCGGCTTCACTTCCAGGATGACACGATACTGGTTGAGCTGGGTGAAGATGGTCGAGACCTGACGCTGGCCAAAGGCATCGTAGAGCACGTCATCGATGGCCTGGGGAAGGATGCCGAAACGCGAAGCGGTGTCGCGATCGACAATCAGCCCGAGTTGCAGACCCGAGATCTGCTGATCGCTGGTCACGTCGCGCAGCTCGGGCAGATTCTCCAGCCGGGCCAGTACCCGCGGCGCCCATTCGCCGAGCTGTTCAATGTCCGCGTCCTCCAGTGTGTACTGGAATTGGGTACGGCTGACACGGCTGTCGATCTGTAGATCCTGCACCGTCTGAAAGAATACCGAGGTGCCTTCCACGCCCTGGGCGGCTAGCCGCAGCCGCCGCAGAACCTCGCCTGCGCTCGCCCTGCGCGCACCACGCGAACGCAGGGTGATGGCCAACCTTCCCGTGTTGGGCGTCGGATTGGTGCCGTCCGCGCCGATGTAGGACACCACCGACGCCACATCCGGATCGGTACGCACCACATCAGCCAGTGCGCGCTGGCGTGCCATCATGCTGGCGAACGACACGTCGGCCGGCGCCTCGGTCACGCCCATGATCATTCCTGTGTCCTGCTGCGGGAAGAAACCCTTGCGCACGATCACCGCCAGCACGACCGTCAGCGCCACGGTGGCCACGGTCACCGCCAGGGTGGCGGGCTGGTGGTGCATGACCCAGTTCAGGCTGCGCCGGTAAACCGACATCATGGCGGCAAATCCGCGCTCGAACTGGCGGGCCAACCACCCCGGCTGTTCGTGGGCGCGCAGCAGGAAGGCGCACATCATGGCGGTCAGGGTCAGCGACAGGATCGCCGAGACGCCAATGGCGATGCTGAGCGTGACGGCGAATTCGCGAAACAGTCGACCAATGATCCCGCCCATGAAGAGCAGCGGAATCAAGACCGCCACCAGCGACACGGTCAGCGACACGATGGTAAAGCCGATCTGCTTGGCGCCCTTGAGCGCGGCCTGGAAGGGCGGCTCGCCTTGTTCTATGTAGCGGGAGATGTTCTCGATCATGACGATGGCGTCGTCGACCACGAAACCGGTGGAAATCGTCAGCGCCATCAGCGACAGATTGTTCAGGCTGTAGTGGCACAGGTACATGATGCCGAAGGTGCCCACCAGCGAGAGCGGCACGGCCACCCCGGGAATGATGGTCGCGCGCAGGCTGCGCAGAAACAGGTAGATCACGGCCACCACCAGCACCACGCTCAAGGCCAGTGTGAACTGCACGTCGTCGACCGAAGCGCGCACGGTTTCTGTGCGATCGCTGACCACCTTCACGTCCACGCCCTGAGGCAAGGCCGTATACAGGCGCGGCAGCAGGGCCTTCACTCGATCGGCCACCTCGATCACATTGGCACCTGGCTGGCGCCGCACACTCACGATGATGGCGCGTTTCCCGTCGGACCAGCCGGCCAGCTCGTTGTTCTCCACCCCGTCGATGACGTTGGCCACTTCCTGCAGCCGAACCGGCGCGCCGTTGTTGTAGGCCAGGATGAGCGGTCGGAAGCTGGACGCGCGCGCGAGCTGATCGTTGGTGGCTAGGGTATAGTTCTGGCGAGGGCCGTCCAGGTTGCCTTTGGGCTGATTGACATTGGCCGCGACCAGGATCTTTCGGACGTCGTCCAGACTGAGCCCGGCGCCGGCCAGCGCCGCGGGGTCGACCTGCACGCGCACGGCAGGCTTCTGACCGCCGTTGATGGTCACCAGCCCCACGCCAGCCACCTGCGCAATCTTTTGCGCCAGGATGGAATCCGCCACGTCGTCGACCTGGTCGAGCGGCAGGGTGTCCGAGCTGATGCTCAAGGTGAGAATGGGCGAGTCAGCCGGGTTGCTCTTGCTGTATGTGGGTGGCGCCGGCAGTCCGGTGGGCAGCAGGTTGGACGCCGCATTGATGGCGGCCTGGACATCTTGCTCGGCGGCGTCGATGTCGCGGTTGAGATCGAACTGCAACGTGATCTGGGAATTGCCGAAGCTCGACACCGAAGTCATCTGGCCCAACGCCGGCATCTGGCCGAATTGCCGTTCCAGGGGCGTGGTCACTGCCGAGGCCATGGTCTCGGCACTGGCACCCGGCAGCGCCGTGGCCACCACGATGGTGGGATAGTCCACCTGGGGCAGCGCGGCCACCGGAAGCTGGCGGTACCCGAGCAGGCCGGACAACAGCAACCCGACGGTCAGCAGTGATGTGGCCACCGGACGCCGGATGAACGGCTCGGATACGCTCATTGCGGCTCGCCGCGACCCTTGCCGCCCAGCTTGCCCCCCGAGCCGCCCCCGCGACCGCCGCCCGGCGAGCCCGACTCGCGCACCGACACCTTACTGCCCGGGCGAAGCTGATTCTGTCCATCGGCAACCACGATCTCGCCCTCACTCAGGCCCTTGTCGACAATAGCCAGGTCGCTGGTGGGCGAGACGGCCTGCACCGACCGCACCGTGACGGTCTGGTCGGCGCCGATGACATAGACGAAGGTACCGTCGGGGCCACGCTGTAAGGCCGAGGCGGGCACCACCAGCGCCCCCTTGTGCGTGGTGAGCAGCAGGCGGGCCTTGACGAACTGGTTGGGCCACAGGTGACGCTCAGGATTGGGCACGATGGCTTTCAGGCGCAGGGTCGAGGTGGCCTGATTGATCTGGTTGTCGATGAGTTCAAGTTCGCCCTTGCCTAGCGCGGTGGCGCCATCGCGGCCGTACACCTGGACGCCCAGCTTGCCGCGCGCCATCTCATCGCTGATGCGCGGCAGTTCGTCCTGCGGCAAGTTGAAAAGCACGGCCACGGGATCGAGCTGCGTCACCACCACGATACCGCCCGGATCAGCGGCGTGAACCACGTTGCCCGGATCGACCAGACGCACGCCGGTGACCCCGTCCACCGGCGATGTGATACGAGCGTAGTCCAGATTCAGCCGCGCGCTTTCGATGGCCGCCTGGTCCATGCGGACCGTCCCCTCGGTCTGACCGGCTACGGCCTGATCGGAATCGAGCTGCTGCTGAGCGATGAGCTTCTTGCCCACCAGCTCCTTGTCACGCTTCACCATCAAGTTCGAATTTTCCAGCTGGGCTCGGTCGCGCGCCAGCGCGCCCTCGGCCTGGTGCAGCTGAACCTGGAATGGCCGCGGATCGATCTGGGCCAGCACCTCGCCCTTGCGCACGGCCTGACCCTCGCGGAACAGGACCTGCATCAGCCGACCGTCCACCTGCGACCGCACTGTCACCGTCTTGTATGCCACCACGTTGCCGATGCCTTCCAGGTACACCGGCACATCGCGCCGAACCACGGTGGCCGGCAGCACGGGCACCGCGCGCCCCCCACCCGGCGCGACGGTCGCGCCCGACTTGCCCGATCGGCAGGCCGACGCGACTGTCAAAACCGCAAGCAGGGACGCCGACGCCATCAGGAGATTCACGCGGGTAGAGCCAATCCGGGAAGAGGTGGGGCGAAGCCAGAGCATCAACCGGGACACGGTACCACTGAAAACGAGGTAGTTGTATGGGAACACAAGAAGTGGGAACACAAGAAGCGTCGCATTCCAATCAACAGAACCAGCTTCGCCATTAGCGATGTCCACCGCCGCGGCCACCACCGAACCCGCCGTGACCACTGAAGCCACTGTGCGAACCGCTGCCTGCGCGATAGCCGCCACCCCCGCCGCCGTGCCAGCCGCCACCCCCGCCGCCGTGCCAGCCGCCACCTACGCTGCCGTGCCAGCCACCACTGAAGCCGTGTCCGCCGTGATTGCCGCCGCGATATCCGCCCCAGCCGTACCCGGTCCGGTACAGGCCAGCGTACCAGCCGAAACCCATTGGCCCACGGGCGCCAAAGTAGGGATAGCTACCCCAGCCCCAAACCCAGGGTGCCGCCAGCCACATCCATCCGTAGCTGGGGTAGTACACGTAGGAATAGGGGTAGGCGTCGCTGGCCGTGCCTTCGTAGGTGTACTGGTTCCCGTAGGGCATCCAGATCCAGCCATACTCGCTCGTGTACACCCACTGGCCCCCGCCCGCCGCTGGAGCTTCCCCCGCGGGCTGCTGCATCTGGGGCTGCACCTGGCCCTGGGACTGAACCGGCGGTGCGGGCGGCTGTTGCGGCGGCGCCGGTGGCTGCATGTCGGGCGCCGGTGTGGACGGCTGCACAAACTGCGGCGCGGCCTGGCTCGTCGAATTTTCGACCGAGCTCACGTCCTGGGCTTGAGCGACGCCGAACCTCAAGATGAGGGAAGAAATGGAGACAATCAGTTTGATTTTCATGACGCCACCCCCGCCCTGTCAGAAGGTTCTTGTGTCGATACGGTGAACACAGGGATTGCCCAGCCGCGCGCCAAGAGCTGGCGGTGAAGATCGATGGCAGTCGTCCCGGGCAGATCGTCCTCCACCACCACGATGTCGTCGCCGAAATCCTTTGGAACCGGCAGTTGTTCCATGAATGCCAGGAGGGTCCGGCCGTTGCTGGTGGCGATCACATCGCGGCCTTCGGTTTCGAACGCGGCGACCAGCTGTTCGCGCAGTTCTGGATCAGACACGTCGATGAACGCCCGATCGGTGTCAACCGCGAGGAGGGTTCGTTCTATCCATCCCACCGGGTGGCCCGCCTTGCTGAGAACCGCGGGATGCGCCCGCATGTCCCACTTCGCTTCGCGGGATTCAGAGGTTTGATCGATTTTGGCAAGTCGCCTACGAAACCGCCATGAGGAGAGGCTTGGAGTCTCGGAGTATTGGGTCTTCATGGGAAGCCTCCTTTCGGGGCACAACCAAGGGAGGCAGCAAAGAAGGTGCCAAGATCGAAATGGCCAGCCACATTCGGTCCGGGTCTGGTTGCCTATGGTTCGACCGGGAGCCGCAATGACACCGCGGCAGTTTGTCGCGGCCATTCCCGGCCATGCGACACGGAGTCGCTGTGTCGACCGCGAACCGCAAGCCGCACGAGCGGAAAAGCCTCATCTGGGTGACGGCACGGCCGATGCATCGTCCTAGGCAGCAGCCAAATGAGGTGTCCCATGATGAACGATTCCGGCAGTCGTGAGTTCGCGTTCAGTGAATTGGCGCGTGCGGCGCAAGAGCATCCGACGGTTTCGCGGATTGTCATCGCTGATGACGACCCCGACAGCCTGGAGCTACTGCGGCTGGCCCTTGGGGGCCCCCAAATCGAAATCTGCGAAGCCGCGAACGGAGCGGACTTGGTGGATCTCTTGGCCGAGAGCGGCCCGTTCGACCTGATCGTAACCGATGTCCTCATGCCGTGGATGGAAGGCCTTCAGGTGTTGCACTCAGCGCGAGCCGCCGAGATTCGCACGCCTGTCCTGGTGATTACCGGGCTCACCCGGCCTGATCTGCAAACTAAAGTCGACCGTCTGGGAAACGCAAAACTGCTGCACAAGCCGTTCGGGATACCCGAGTTGCGCTCAGCCGTGGCCAATCTGGTAGCCGGGCAGGCATGAGGCGCCCGCTCGTCGCTATTCCGACTTGTCGTCTTCTTCGGTTTCGCGTGAGGCGAGCCGCTGAATGGTGCGACGATCGATGCCAAGGATACTGGCCGCCGAGGTCTTGTTGTGACCGGTATGTTCAAGGACTCGTTCGATGTAGCGACGCTGCAGTTCCTCAAGCGTGGGCCAGTCGCCGTGGATCGCTGCCAGTTTAGCAGGCCCAGCGCCCCCTGCGAGCGCGGGCAAGTCGCCGGGCAGAATCACGCCTCGCTGAGACATGGCTACTGCTCGGGCGAGCGCGTTCTCCAGCTCCCTGACGTTGCCGGGCCACGAGTAGTTGCGGATCCGGTACATGGCTTCTTCGCTGATGTGCGGCTCGGCACGACCAAGAAGCGCGGCATGCCGGGCGGCGAGGTGCAGGGTCAAGGCGATGATGTCGTCGCCCCGTTCACGCAGCGCTGGTACCCGCAGCGAGACGACGTTGAGTCGATAGGCCAGATCCTTGCGCATTCGTCCTGCAGTTACCTCGGCGCCCAGATCGCGGTTGGTCGCGGAGATCACGCGGACGTTCACCTTGAGGACCGCGGAGCCGCCGACTCGCCGCACCTCGCCTTCCTGGAGGACCCGGAGAAGCTCGCCTTGCATCTTGGTCGGGACGTCTCCGACCTCATCCAGGAAGATTGTGCCCCCTTCGGCAGTTTCGAACAAACCCTTGTGGGACGCGCTGGCACCGGTGAAGGCGCCGCGCTCGTGGCCGAACAGCTCGCTTTCCAGCACACCCTCCGCCAGCGAGGCACAGCTAAACGCGACGAAGGGATGGTCAGCGCGGCGGCTGCGCTCATGGATGGTACGCGCGACCAGCTCCTTGCCCGAGCCGCTCTCGCCCGTAATCAAGACCGTGGCCTCGGTGGGCGCAACCTGGGCGATCTGCTTGTAGAGTTCGAGCATCGCAGGGCTGGTGCCAACCAGTACCTTGCGCCCGGCGATGGCGGAACGGAGCGAACGGTTTTCGCTAGCCAGGCGCCGTCGTTCCAATGCGTGAGCCACGGTGCTACGAAGCGCGACGACGTCCACCGGCTTGGCAAGGTAGTCGGCGGCTCCGCTGGCGATGGCGTCCATCGCGGCACCCGGCTCGGCGTAGGCGGTGATGAGAACCACGGGCGTGTCAGGGAACTGCTTGGTGACCACGGCAAGAACCTCCAGGCCGCTGGCGCGGGCCATCTGGACGTCGCTCAACACCAAGTCGAATGTGCCTTGGGCAAGTCGGTCAAGCGCCTCCCGACCGTCGGTCACGGTCACCACTTCGTAGCCGTCGCGTCGGAGAACGGTGGCCAGAAGCTCAAGCGTCAGGTCATCGTCCTCGGCAATGAGAATCCTGCCGTGCGAATCCACGCGGGCAAGATTATCATGGAGATCCTGTGACACCGATCTGGTTTCGCAGGAGGGGCTTCATGAGCAACGAGAATCCCAGGACCGTGTTGCTATCTACCTGGCCTGTGCTGGCCGCTCTCGGCCTGGTGACGCTGCTCATCGTCGGGATGCTCGGCCTCGACATGTTCTTCTCACAGCAGGAGTCGCGCAGAACCACCGACATCGTCGAGAACTCGCAGCGCTCGATTACCCTGCTGAACAACATCCGAGATCACGCCAAGCGTTTGGCCGCGACGAACAGCGAGCAGGAGATCGACGAGCTCACCAGGGCAATCGACGAGGACGCCCGTAACTACGATCCCCTGGCGACCTACCAGGGAGAACGCGTGGAGTGGACGCACCTTCAGGGCTTGCTTGACGAACTATCCCACAACCCTAGCAACCGCAAGCGAACAGCTTCGCTCGTGGAAAGAGAGATCGACAGCTCCATCGACAAGCTCCTCTCGATCAACTTCCTCGAAGGGAGCAGCCACGTGGCTGCGATCCGCGCTGCGCACCGGCAGGCGCTGTGGAGCGACGTCGTGGTCGGCGGGATCGTGATCGCCATCGCGCTGGCCATTTCGCTCTGGTTGCTTCGTGTGCTCGGGCACCAGCGCCGGCTGATCGTCGAACGCGTCCAGTTGCTCGATGAGAAAAACCGAGAGCTAGAAGCCTTTGCTGGACGCGCAGCCCACGACCTGCGCAGTCCGATGAATCCGATCCGCGGATACACGGACCTCATTCTCGAGTCCCCTGGATTGCCGGATGACGTCACGGGGATGGTGCGACGAATTCGCCGATCAGTTGACCGCATGTCCAGCGTCGTCGACAACATGCTGGCTCTGTCGGTTTCTGGGCGGCCGCCCGTGGGACATTCATCGTCTGCCTTGGCAGTCGAGCGGCTGATCGAGGAAATGGGAGCGGAACTGCAAGGGGTCGACCTGGTGACCAAGTTGCGCGCCGGTAGGGTCGCCTGTACCGAGGAGGTCCTCGCCCAGATTCTGCGCAACCTGATTGGCAACGCGATCAAGTTTCGCGCGCACTCCCGGCCGCTGCGCATCACCATCGAGACCCGCGATGTCGGGCCGATGGTCGAGATCGCAATCGATGACAACGGCCTCGGGATGGATCCCGAAAGCGCCAGGCACGCGTTCGAGCCCTTCTACCGCGGCCCGATCGACCGCGAACTTCCTGGTCACGGCCTCGGCCTCGCCATCGTTGACCGCACCACCCGATCGCTGGGGGGAACCTGTGAGCTGTCGTCGGTCTTGGATCACAGCACGCGCATCGTGGTCCGGCTGCCTCGGGCCTGACGAGAAACACGAAATCGTCGCCCCGCAGCGCATGAAGACGTCGAATGAACGCAAATTCTGCGCGAACCTGCTCACCCCCGCTATACGAGCAGGCGGCCACCGTCATGGCGAATGCCCGGACCAAGTGCGCCGAAACTGGATGAGTCACGTCCTCTTTTCGCCTTGCGCTTGGCTGGCGTGCGCGGCCTAATATGAAGTCGATGCCCCAGACTGCGCAGGAAGGTGTCCGTGGCGCTGGAGCACCCTCGCGCTCGCAGAAGTGTTTGTCAGCAATCTTCCTGGCGACGCTGGGGTCGCTGATTTCTGGCCTGAGTTCAGAAGCCCGCGCGCAACAACTCGACGACGCAAGCTGCGCAGAGTGCCATGAAACCGATCAGACCGAGACGGACGGGGGTGAGCTGCTGGCTGCAACGCCCGACATGTTCAAGGGCACTCCCCATCAGGCGCTGGGATGCACCGCCTGCCACAAGGTCGATGCAGCGGCCGAGGTTCCCGAGGGCCGCACCGGGCACAAGCCTTTTGATCCGGTCGATTGCTCGCTTTGTCATCAGAGCAACATGGTGAAGGCGGAAAGCCAAGGCATCCCGCTCTTGTATCGGCAGAGCGTGCACGGCATGGCCAAGCTGGGCAAACACGACCCCCGCGCCCCCCTGTGCCAGAACTGCCACGGCTCCCATCGCATCCTCTCGCCAACCGCAACTGAATCCAAAGTCTCCCGCAAGAACGTCACCACCACCTGCTCCTCATGCCACGTGGACCGCGAAGACAAGCCCTGGCAGATGAAGAGCAGCAACCGAGTAAAGGCCTACGCCTCCAGTATCCACGGCAAGTTCAACCAGGCCTTCACCAATCTGCCCGCTGCCGTCTGCACCGACTGCCACGGCGAGCACGACATCGCCAAAGTCTCGAAAAAGGAATCCTACGTCGACCGCTACAAGCTGCCGCAGACCTGCTCGAAGTGCCACCAGAAGCTTGCCGAGGCCTACCAGGCGAGTGTCCACGGAAAGTTGCTCGCCAAGGGCAATGAAGACGTTCCCACATGCTCCGATTGCCACGGCGAACACACCATCCAAAGACACGACGACCCCAGCTCGCCCGTCTATTCGGGAAACGTGACCAAGACCTGCAGCGCGTGCCACCAGAACGCGCTTCTCAGTTCACGCTACCAGATGCCGCCCAACCGCGAGGCAACCTACAAGACCAGCTACCACGGCATCGCCCATGGGTTCGGTGACCGACGCGCGGCCAACTGCGCGAGCTGCCATGGCTCCCACGACATCCTGCCGTCCAGCGATCCCAAGTCCAGGGTCAACCCCAAGAACCTGGGCGAAACCTGCGGAAGCTGCCATTCCGGCCCCAGCCATTTTTTGACGCTGGGAAAGATCCATCAGAACCACACATTGAGAGACAACCCCTTGGTGTTTCTCATCAAGCTCGGCTACCTCATCCTGATTGTCGGTCTGGTGGGAGGATTTGTCGCCTATATCATCCTCGACCTATTCAGCCACTACGCGCGCAGGCTGTTCGCCCGGCTGCAGGGCAAAAGCGCGGAAAACCAACCCAGACGGGCAGGAAAGGCATACCTCCGCTTTCCATTGAGCTACCGAGTTCAGCACATCATCATGATGTTGTGCTTTCTGACGCTGATTTTCACCGGGCTTCCCATCCTGTTCCCGGAATCCAGTTTCTTCAAAGCCATCTTCCACACCCCCGGGAGCTTCGAATTGCGCGGATTGATCCACCGGGGCGCAGCCATCGTGCTCATCGCGCTGACTGCCGTACACACGGTTTTCGTGCTCGCCTCTCGGCGAGCGCGCAAAGACCTGGCCGAGATGGTGCCGCGAATCAAGGACTACAAGGATTTCCGGAAACTCATCGCTTTTAACTTGGGCAGCTCGAAAGAGCGTCCCGCGTACGCGAGATTCAATTTCATCGAAAAATTCGAGTACCTGGCCGTAGTTTGGGGCTCGTTCATCATGATCCTGACGGGATTGCTGCTCTGGTTCCCGGGATGGTCGATGCGCCACATGCCCAAGCTCGGCATTGACGTTGCCGCCGCCATTCACGGTTACGAAGCCGCCCTCGCCTTCCTGGCCATCATCATCTGGCACCTGTATTCCGTCATCTTCAGCCCGGACGTCTGGCCCATGAGCAAGGTATGGCTCACCGGAGAAATGACAGAAGAGGAAATGGAACATCACCACCCATTGGAATTGGAGAAGCTGAAAGAGATGGGCAAGCCGGCGGCAGAGAGTTCGGAAAAGGACAGCAAGTAGTCAGACTCGTCAAGCTCCTCACACCGCCGGTGATCCTAGTCCCCTGCCCCAGACATTGCGCGCTTGACGCTGCCGGCGTTCCTGGCGCACAGTCAGCCGCATGAGAGCACGAGCCGCTGCGGTCCTCATCCTCTCGCTGGGGCTCGCCGCATCGCCGCCGGGCGAAGGATCGGCGGCATCCCTAGGTGCCAGCGCGACCGAATCCCAAGGTGTCACCATTCGAAGGCTCGGGGATCTCGCCCCAAAGAAGGACAAGAAGAGCGGCGGCGACTCGGCTTCCGTCGCGGTCGACGTCATCTCCAGCGCGCCCATAGTCCTGGAAGCCGCCAGCGGTGAGCCCGCGGTGCTCTACTCACGCACCAAGGCCAGAGGCATCTACATGATCGGCGGCTCGGGCAAGCAGGAGATCGGCGTCGCTTCGCCGGGTGCTTTCAAGCTGGGCGCGTTTCCCATCGTCAACCGTACTGTCGAGACGTCAGAGATCCACCCCGACGTAGTCGACCAGGTAGTCGCCGCCGATCTCGACGGCGATGGCTACGACGAGCTGATCGCCCTCTATGGCGGCGGCTCCGATGGCTCTGGCAATGTCGAGGTCTACTCGGCACGCAAGCGGCTAGCGCGTTGGGAGGGCAAAGCACGCGGGCACAATCACTCGGTGATGTCGCACTCGGTGTCGCGCATCGGGAAGAAGGACATCGTGCTCATAGCCTTGCAGCGCTGGGACAGAAGCAAGAAAGATAGCGACGACGACGAGAAGAAGGGCGACGAAGACAAGAAGAAGCTCCCCGAGCCCTACGCCCTGCTGCGGGTGGATGAGCACGGCATCACCGATATTCGGCTGCGCGACGTTGGTTTCGACATTTCGAAGGTCGCCGGGGCCGGCGTGATCAGCCGCTCCGGCTCGGATCGGTTCGACGAGATGCTGGTGGCGCTGACCAAGGAACACGACGGCGACGGCCTGTACATCTCGCGCCACGCGCCCGACGGCTCGATCCTTGCCGCTCCTCGGCGGACGAGCGGCTCTGCCTACTATGGGCACACTTTCTACTTCCTGCCGGGCCGTGATACGGCGGTCTCCTGGGACATTCAAGACGGCGAGGCCTACGTCTTCGCCCCGAGCAGGCCCACGGGCTGGGCAGCGAGCTTCAATATCAAGAATGCGGTTTCCGGGGTCGTGCGTTTTCTCGGCGTTGCCGATCGATCCACTCAGCCGAAGATCCTCTCCCACTACCAGAGACAGTTTTTCGCGTTCGACCTGCAGGGCCACCAACTGGTGCGCAAGGACGGAGGCTGGAAGGAGGGCCCCCAGGGAGCGCCATTTTTCGACATGCCCGAATCCGAGCCAAGGCAGACGCTCACCGACGCCATTCTTTCCCGAGATGGGAGCGCCCTGCTGCTGGTGGAGTCGCGACCTCACTCCATCCGGTCCCTGAGCGAGAGCGAGTCGCTGGCAGCTGCAGAGCGCTTCCTTCCCGTCGAGGAATTGGCCACCCTCAAGAAGAAAGCGCGCGTCCAACTGCCGACCGATGCGTATCAACTTGGGCAGCTTGAACAAGAACGCAAGAAGGCGCACATCGCTCATCCCATCCGCAGCGTCGAGGAGCTGAAGCGTCTGCTGCCGAAGACGTACAAGTTCTGGCTCGATTCGAGCCAGAGCAGCTCTCGCGTCGAAATCGAGTCCGCGCTCACCGAAGAGCTCCGCTACGGACACCGTATCCACGATGGGAAGTGTCGCGAGCCCGAGGCGTATCGCGCCTGGCTTGCCGATCTCGATCTCCCTGCGCGCACAACCTTCACCGTGCTGCGCCACGGCGCGCCTGCCGGCTCATTTAGTGTCTCGGGTGCGACTCACAGCGAGCTGCTCGGCGACGACGCGCTCGCCGCGAACATCCACTGGGAGCCGCTTGGCACGGGCGCGCGCGTGGTGCTCGCCCTGGACGACGGAGAGACCAAGAACCAGTTTGATGGATCCGCCGAGCTGCAGGGCTCCTCGCCGGCCAAACGCATCGACCGCCCGCTGGGGTTCTATCTGATCGAGTGGAGGCCGACTGGCTATGGCAAGAAGTAGTATTCTCGTGATCGCTTCCGCGCTCGCCCTCAGCCTCGGGCCGGCGGACGCCGCCGAGCCGGCGCACTCGGGGGCGAAGTCGAACGCCATCGAGGTGAAGCTGGAGAAGCTCGGCAAGCTCGGGCCGGGCGAGGTTCCGCGCAGGTGGGGTGGGAAAGAGGATGAGATCGACTATGCGCCGCTGGTGCTCTGGACGGGCGCGCAGCCCGCAGCCGTGCTGACGGTACGCCGGCCCACCAATTCCCCAAGAACGACAAAATGGCGAATCGAGCGGATCGACAGCTCCTCGCCACTCGGGGGCATCCTCTCCGGCGGGACCTTTCCGCTAGAGATGACCGCTGCTGCCCCTCGAGACGATGCGAAAGGCTCGGACAACGAGGATCGCGTGCGCGGAATCATCACCACCGATGTCGACGGCGATGGGGTGGACGATCTGGTGGTCGTTCGAAACTGGGGCGGCGTGCGCGTCCACGGATTGCGGCACATGCTGTTTGAGTACCCGGCACCGCCGCGCCCCGAGATCGCCACCTGGAATTTCAGGCAACGCCTGATCGTGCACTCCGGCCGAGGCCAGGTGCTGTTCCTCTACTTCGAGCGCGACTCCGGCGGCAAGGAGCGCACCGCCGCAGCGCTGTCAGCGGCCGGCGCCAGCGACGCGTTTCGGTTGCTGCGCGTCGATCGCGATGGAATCCGCCCGGTCTCATTCGCCGATCCGGTGCACGACGTGATCGGGTTCGTGGTGACCTCGGACCGCGACGGCAAGGCCGAGTCGATTGCCCTCTTCGGCAAGGATCCCAAGGGCGTCACGTTGACTCTTCATGCAATGTCCGGAGAGCGGCTGGCTGGTCCGATTGGCCTCGGGGTTCCGGTGCCCGGGTCCGGCTTCGAGCAGATGGTCGTGCTCCCCGGCACGAGGCTGGCGGCAGGAGCCATGGATGCCTCCGAGCGGACCGGCATCTGGCACTTCGACCTTGCCGCGAAGAGTCCCAAGGCCAGCGCCTTTCTGATCAATAGAGAGGTGCGTCTGCTCGGGCTGAGCGCTGAGGCGCCAAGTGTGCTTTCACTCCTCTCGGGCGACAACCAAGTGTGGGCGGTGGATGGGCAAGGGGCGTTCTGGACGCGATCCGCCCATGGATGGGGAAAGCGCGAGAAGGCCGAACCGCTGATCGAGGTCAAGCCTCCTGGGCCTGGTTTCAAGCCAGTCGGGATCTATCCTGCCGGCGACGGTTCGCTCGACTTCCTCGTCGTGCATTCGCGCAAGCACCAGGAGCGGGAGCTCACCCACGACGAATTGCTGGCCGCCGCGGAGCGGTTCCTGCCGTCGCTTGAACTGGAAGACTTGCGCGCGATTCTCGATCCCAATCAGGTGCACGTCCCTCTGGGAAACCAATATAGCCAAGAAGATCAACAGCGACTCTTCGATGAGGAGCTCAGGACGCGGCTCTCCTGGCCATTGCGCCATCCCGAGGCCGTGGGCTCGGCGCGCTATCGCAATCCCGCAGCTTTCAAGGAGTTCCTCGCGCAATCGGATCTTTCGGCGCAGACGGTGTTCACCGTGCTGGAGGCGGGGCGAGTGGTGGCCTCATTCACCGTGCCGGGGTTTCGCGACAGTGACAGATACACGTCGCTCGCACGGCCGGCCATCGACTGGCGTCGGAGCGGCGGCGAGATCCGCCTGGTGACGACGCTTCAGGCAGCGGATCGGTCTGGCAAGGAGGAGCCGGAGAAGTACTTCTACCTGGTGCACGTCTCGCACCTTCCCATGTCGCCTTGAATGTAAGCCTTGTTCGAGGGCGCGGCGCTACGAAATCCAAGTCAGCAAGTTCTGTTCGAGACCTTCGTGGTACCCTTGGTGGATGCGCGCAAGACCATGTCTGGTTCTGGTAGCTCTGTTTCCGTTCGGATGTGGCGGAACGAACTCCAGCAACCCGGGCACGGGCGGGATGTCCGCTGCCGGCGGGAGTTCGAGCCCGGGTTACGGTGGCAGCACCGGCGCAGGCGGAAGCGCTGACGGTGGCAGCTCCGAAACGGGTGGCCGTGCCTCGGGTGGAACGACATCGATGGGCGGGACGTCCGGCAACGGCGGCGCTTCAGGCGCGACCGGCGGCAGCGCGCGCTTTGGCGGAAGTGCTGCAACGGGCGGCAGCGTGGGCTTTGGCGGAAGTGCCGCAATGGGCGGCAAGGCGACCGGCGGCGCGG
>PMBS01000003.1 GCA_003153015.1 Myxococcales bacterium | reverse complement strand
GAGTCTTCACCGGGGCATAGCCACGATGCCGGCGATCTGCGTCGTGGATCTCGGAGATCCGACCACACGGGGCATCTCGATTCCATCCGGGCACGAGATCATCTGCTTCGCGGATAAGGACGACCGGATCGAATTCGGCACCGATCTCAGCAACGTGCGCATCGGGTGCGTGGGCCGCCCGGTGCAACCGTGCGCCGAGATTTCCGTGCTCGTGGGCGAGTTGCTCGCCGGGATCTGCAGCGTCTTGAACGCGTACAGTGCCGGCGAAAACGAGCCGTGCTTCGCGCCGCCTCCGGGGAGTGCGCGCATCCCCGTGAGCCCGCCCCCCAACCCTGGCGCCGGAATCAAACCGCGCAGGATCTACTTTGGCGGCTTCGGCGGAGCGATCGCACACCAAATTCTGAACGCGATGGCAATCGATCCGGTCCTGGAGAAGATCCTCTCGCACCCGGATTCGATCATCGTCGGCGCCGACGACGACGTGGTCGAGGAAAGCAATCGAAGCCGGCAGGTCGGATACCTGCCCGACGACGTCGGCCGGCCCAAAGCTACAGCGACTCGCGACTGGCTCGCTCGCGGACCGCTCGCCAGGGCACGGATCGTCGATCTCAACCAGCCGATCGCCCTTCGGCATTTCACCGACTACGGGCCCTTCGATGTCGTCCTTTCCTCGGTCGATTCCTGGGATGCGCGGCGCACGCTGGTCGAGCTCGCGCGCGCAAGCCAGGTGCCGGCCTTCCTTTCTTCCGGCAGCAGCTTCTTCGGTGGCTTTGAGCGCATCGTGACCAAAGACACCGCCTGCATGTCGTTTCACGGCGTCGAGCAGCTTTCGAACCGGCCGCAAGGAACGCGGCGATCGTGCGCGGACGAGCCCGAGCCATCGTCGGTCATCCCGCAGGCAATCGTCGGCGGGCTCGCCGCCGCCCACCTGCGCAACGTGTGGCTGGGCCGGCATGTCGATTCACGTGGCGCCGAGGTTCACCTGCTTCACACCAGCCCTGAGCCGCAGTTCGCGGGCCTGCGGCATTCACTGGGAAGGCTCGTCAATGCGACGTGCCCGTGCGTGGCCACTTGAGAGGGAGNNTGCGCACACGATCTCATGCAGGGCAAGGCCGTATCGATCTCCGACGGGATCTCGGTCATCTCCGGCTGGAGCGACCGCTCCGACGTCGAGATCGTGTGCAAGGTCGCGCCTGGCACGCAGGTTTTTGTCAACGGCCGCAGGAGGACCGGCATGTTCGTGATCGGTCCGGGACAGGCTTTCTCGCTGCGCGACGGCGACGCAGCCCGGCAGACGTGGACGTTGGTCTGCGCCGATCAAGTGCCGGTCGCGGCCGATCAAACCGGCCGCTGCGCTTTCTGCCACCGCACGCTCGGAAGCGCGGGTGCGATCGTCGACGCGACTGGTCTGTCGCTGCGCTGGCGAGCGCTGGTCGACGGACCCCTGTGCCAGAAATGCGCTGCCGGCATCGCCGATGCGCGCCGGCCAACCAACGGGAGGACACCATGAGCGACAACGTCAACCGCATCGCCGTCGTGGGGCTCGGGAACGTCGGCTACTCGACAACGATGGCACTGGGCGTGGCCATGCTCGGCAGCCTCACAACCCAGTGGGACATCGCGCTCGTGGATTTCGATACCGTCGACGATCGCGCCGTTCGCAAGGGCTACCCGCCGTGGCTTTTCGGGTGCCACAAGCCGAAGGCGATTGTCGCGGCGATCAACGCGACGTACGGCGTGCGCATCTCCACCGCGATGCACCCGGTGATCGCGGCCGCCCAGAGCGTGCCGGGCCTGCTCGCCGATCGCGACGTCTTCATCTGCGTCGATTCGCTCGGCGACGCACAGTTCGTCTCGAGCCTCGTGAGATCCCGGTGGCAGTGCCGGGTGAGCACCGGCGCGGGAGATCTGGCCACCCACTGCATCGAGGTCTTCCCTCCCGACACCGCCGCGCTCAGCGACGTATACGACGACGCCGCTTGGTCGCAGGCGGGTCGCCGTCAGAGCTGCATGACCGGCGAGCCGGCGCGGCCGCTCGACGGCGCGGCGCATCCCATAGGGATCGTGACCGGCGCGCTCGCAGTACAGGCCTACTTGAACCGCGCCATTGACAGCGTGCCGTACCGACTGCAATTGACCGGAACGCAGCCGATCCGGAGCGATCTCCGGGGCCTGGCNNCTGCGCCTGCATCAGCCAGTACCTCGGCTTCGAACGGTACCCGGTGACTGGCCGCTGCCCGACGTGCAAGGACAAGTCGATTCTCGTCGCGGCCAGCCGCGAGATGCTGCCCGCGGAGGCTCGCGAGATCAAGCGCCGCACGCTGCGCTCTCTGCACGCGCCAGCGGGAATCGGCCTGAACGCGGTCACGCGCGACGGCCGCAGCCAAATCTATCGCCTGACGTATCGGCACGAAGACGTGCCGCCTCTGGCGGCCAACACTCCCTCTCACCCCATCGCGCAGCCGACGGAGGACTTGCACGCATGAGCAACGACACTGGCTCCACGTGCAATCCGTCCGAACCCACCATTACCGGTGTTATTGAGGAGCGCTGCCTGGCACGCCTGGATCACGATCTGCGTGACCTTTCGGATTTTGCCAAGGCCGTCGGGCACGAGCGTTTCCAGATGGGCGTAGCTGCGTTCGGCGGCCGGATGGTGGGGATTGGCATGCGCTTCCCGAGCGTTCGCACCGGCCTGCGCAGGCTCGACGACAATGCCGTCGTGGTGCAGGCGATCGAGGTGGTCGCGGACATCTCGCCGGGCGTTGGCGATGCTCCTTACCCCTTGAGCGATCCGATGGTGAGGCTCCGCTTCCCGAACCTGCCAACGGGTGTGGAGCCCTTCCTTTCCAACCTGCACTTCATAGCGCAGGCCCAGGACGGATCGGACCCCGACTGTGCACGCAGCACCGATCAGATCCGCGTGCACGTGCCCAGCCCCCGACTGAGCGCTCTCTCGGCGATCCTCGACGCCGCCTTCCCCGGCCATGTCGGCCTCGGCATCCCGTGCCTGTACAGAAAGTGGCACCCGCAGCGAGACCTCATCTGGGTGGCCCGGCAGATCCACTCGTTGCTCATCGTCGAGCCGGCCACGATGGCAAGCCCGAACGACTGCCTCAATCCGGACGCCGCGAGGTACTGGCTGGCTCAGACCGATCACGCCGTGCCGCTCGATCAGCCCCTCGGCCCGGCCTCGGCGCCTCGAAATGCGTCCGTCGACGCGGATTTCGTCCTCACCAGAAACACCGATCCGTAAAGAAAAGGCGTGCTCGGCCGTGAAAATTCGGCCCCCACCAGCGTTTGAAAAGACAGGGAACAACGATGCAGACCACTCTGGATCAAGTGTTGGTACAGACAAGAATAGCGCCCGCGCTCCTGTCCGTCGATCAGCGCCCAGCGGGCACGGCCGTGGTCTGGCTGTCGACGGATCTCACCGATCACGTGGAGGCGATTGCGCGCAACGCCGCGTGCGGATCGACGCCGTTCGTCGTCCACCCTGATACCGGCAAGCTGGTTCGCCGCCTCACGGTCGATGCGGTGGAGAGATGGAACACCGATCTTCTCGTATCCCGCATGCGCGGAGATCGCGGCGAGGCAGCGACACCGGCGCTCGTCGGTTCGATCGGCCGATCCGGCCGGCTGGTTGTGGACACGAACGGAGTGCCACCGCTTCTGACCGCGGCGCTTTTCCCGCGCGACCTTCGCCCTGTGCAATCGGCGGCCGATCCGGACCGCGTGCGCCGGATCGCGTGGGTCCTGCTCTCGGTATCAGGTGGCACCGACGACAGGTTTCACTTCATGCGCGAACCGGGCGACGTCTTTTCGATCGAGAGGGCCGTTGCCGTCGGGCACAGCGGATCGTCCGAAAAGCAGATCCGCCTGAAAGCCAGAGCGCTCATCGGCGAGGCCGACGAAGACCGCCACCTCATCGAGCTTCTCCAGCACGACCGCTATCCGGCGGCCGTTTGGGATGCATGACACATCACGAAGGAGTGAACCATGGTTGCCAACGTATGCCAATGCGAAATCCAGATTGAACACAACGGACAGCTGCGCAAGGAAAAGGTCAAGACCTC
This sequence comes from Myxococcales bacterium, assembly GCA_003153015.1. Classification (GTDB taxonomy): domain Bacteria; phylum Myxococcota_A; class Polyangia; order Fen-1088; family Fen-1088; genus Fen-1137. The sequence continues at coordinate 5,056 of PMBS01000003.1, read as the reverse complement.
CAGCAACACCGTCAACGCCACGACGCTGCGTCAGCAGATGCTCCACTTCTTCGAGGTCGGCAGCCCCATCGACGACTTCGAAGTCGAGAGCGACGAGGACGAGAGCTGGACGCTTCTCGGGCTCGACGGAAACGGCGGAAGCGTCGAACTCGACGGCGCCAACGTCGTCAACCTGAACGACTACAGCACGCTCCGCCTGACACCGCGCACGGCCGGCGGATCGCCGGAGGCCCGATAGATGGCGCAACTCCGCGATCACGACGGACGGCCCTGCTCGCTCGAGGTCGTGCTTTACGAGAAGGCGGCCTCGACGCAAGCGGGCGGCGACGCCGACCGTGCGACCGCCGACCTGAGCCGGCCGGTGGCTCGGGTCGTCGTCAGGCCCGAGGTGATCTGCCGCGACCACCTCCAGGACCTGGGCTACGCGGTCGCACGCGATTGCCCGGATCTCGAAGGAGCCGATCTGCCCGTCGGCGTCGAGTACTTCGACAAACACCCTCTCATCCTGATGCTGATTGCGAAGAAGTCGTGCTCGCCGACTTGGGACCAGGCCGATCTCGCGGCAGGCGCACCGATGCATATCGAGACGTTGGACCGCGGGCCGCTCGTGAAGTTCATGCGCAAAAAGGGGCTCGACCCGAAGAACCTGCTCTTCATTGTACAGCCAGTGGCAGTCTCCGACGCGCCTGCGCCGCAGCAGAGCAGCGGGTTCGAGATCAGCGGCACGAGCGACGAGCAACGCGAGTGGGTCACGCTGCGTGTGCCCAGCTACGCACCGTTCGCGGACGCCGCTGTCCAGCCGCACACCGAGCTGTCGCCGTCGCATGCCGGCGATCACTGGATTCGCGTATGCGTCCCTCGCGAGCTACTCGAGAAGCTCGCCCACGATGAGGCGGCGTACGCCGCCCGCGCAGGTGACGCGTGGGCGGAGCGCGCATGGTTCCTCGCTGGCAACCTCGGCCGGCAGAACGGACGGATCACCGCGCGCGTGCGCGCGATCTGCCCAGCCGTGGACGCACACGCGACCGTTGCGGACGTTGTCTTCGGCCCGCAGACCTGGGTGCGCGCCAGGCAGGAGATGGATGCGCGCGGCCTCGATCTTCTCGGGTGGGTTCACACGCACTCAATCGAAAGGCTGCGCAAAGTGGCGCGGCGCCAACCCGCCGGCGCGGCTGCGACCGCGGCGATCTCAACGCCTGCGGCGGATGCCAACGGCGCAACGGCACCGTCCGATCTCCATGCGGCCCTCGCCGATCTCAAGAGCGGCCTGTTCCTCTCGCAGACCGACGTCGACTCGGCCCAGCGCCTCGGCTTTCGTTCGCCCACGTCGCTCACCGCAGTCCTCGATGCCGACGCGTGCGCAACGGTCGGCGAGTCCAGAGTCGACGAATTCGGCAACATCATCGGTTTCTGGGGGTGGGCGTACGGCTTTCTTGCACGCAGGTCCGTTCAATTGATCACAGGAGAGTAGTCATGAGCGACTTCTTCGAGATGTCCACAGTGATGACGGCGATCGCCGAGACTCACGGCAAGAACAGCCGCCAGATCCTCAAATCGAAGCAGCTCGACGAGGTGGGAAGCGAGCTGCTCAGCCAGAACCAGGAGATCTTCGCCAAGATCTGCGGTTTCACGCGCGAGATGGTTGAGAGGAAGGCTGGGCTCGCTCGTCGAGCACAGCTGGTTGGCGTCCACCCGCGACGACGCCTCGGTGACAAGGCCATCACTTCGGCCATCCTGCACAACGGCGAGGTGGTCGAACTGGTCGTGCCGGAGGCGGACCTCGCCAAGAGGATAAGGCCCGGCATGATCGGCATCGTCACAGTCGATCACTCCGAGCTTCTTGATGTTTGCGACGAACCACCGTGGGAGTGCGCCGTCGGGATCGTCAGGCACATCAACCGCGCGAACGGCCACACCACGGTCGATGTGGGAACCGAGCACGGTACCAACGACATGACGATGCACGTCGCCTGGAGCCTGCCGCCGGACTCTCTCGAGGTCGGCCAGTCGGTCTACTACCTGAACCGGTTCGTGTACGGCGTGCGAGACGGCGGGCGGCTTTCGTTTCTCGATTCCCACAAGAGATCCTGCGCCTACAACGTCGGGGCCGACGAGGTCTTCGGGCGCCATCAGCGCGCGCTCATCCGGAAGATCTGCGCGACCGTGGATCGCGCGCAGCATCCCGAGCGTTATCCGAAAAGAAACCGCGACGGCGAAAGCCGTCTACTGGTCTACGGGCCGCCCGGGTTCGGCAAGAGCGAGTCGATCCGCGCCGCGGCGGGCGAGGCGTTCAAGGCCGCGCCGAACCTCGAGATGTTCGCGCTCGGCGCCAACGCCTTCCGTTCGAAGTTCGTGGGTGAGACCACCGACCGCATCACGGGGACGTTCGATGCGGTGAACGCGCTGGCCAAAGACGGCAAGATCGTGCTGCTCGTGATCGAGGAAGCCACATCACTGGTGATCGATCGCTCCTCCAGCGCCGGTTACCTGGACTCGGGAGTGTCACTCCAGGCCACCGAAACGCTCATGGCCTCGCTCGACTCGACCGCCGGCGGCCTGCACGAGAATGTGATCCTGATTCTCACGTCCAACCGGGCCGATCTGATGGACATCGGAGGCCTGGCACGTTTCGTGAAGATCCCGGTGAAGACGTTCGGCATGGACGAGTTCGAAGCGGTGCTCGCGAACTGCGCCCGCAGGAACTGCGAGTCGTACGACGGATCGTGGCAGGACGGCTTCCACGACGCGACCCGGGCGGCGATGGACACGCAGATCGGGACGATCCTCGTCGGCAAGGAGCAGAAGAAGGTGACCGTGCGCCACGTGCTGAGCGGGCGCATGGCGCAGTGGGTGGATCGCGAGGCCGGCAATTGCGTCGACATGGAGATCTTCTCCGCGAATGGCAACGGCAAGTGCCGCCTGCGGAAGATCACGCCGGCGCTCGTCCACACGATGATCGTCGCGCAGGCCATTGCCGAGTACACGCCGTACAGCCTCGCCGACTGCAGGGACAGGTTCCGCGGAACCGATCTGTGCCGCAACGAAAAGGAGGGAGCGATTGGCGATCCTCGCGCATTCGAACTCGATGAGGCGCAGCTCCATCCTGACTACGACGCGCTGTGGGCGCTGGAAGAAATGGTCGATTCGACTGGGCACAGCGTCCGAACTTGCTGATACTGCGCTCCGACGGTAGCGTTGTTTGCTGGGGCGATTTCGTGATGCCCGAGATGTAAGCAACGACCATCCGGAGTAATGGCTCGCGTGCGCACCTGCCCCTCGGTGTGCCGCGCGAGAGGCGCGTTTCCTCGGGCATAGGACGTAGTTGACGTAGTCTCTTGTTCTCTGCTCGACATCTTCACCCGTGACCCGGTGGCGAGGAAGCAGCAGAGGCAGCTCAGGACAAGGCGAATTGCCTCAACAGCTTCGCGGGCGCTATCGGTTAGACTGCTCGTGCCGATGGACGACAACAACCAACCCCGGCAGACCGGCAAGGCAGGGCGCCTTCATTATGGCTTCGTTGTCCTGGGTCTGGTGATCCTCGTCGTGTTCAGCGCGCTGGGGCTGGCGCGGTTTGGATACACGAGCATTCTGCCGGCGATGCAGGCGGCGCTGCAGCTTTCGAACACGCAAACCGGCGTGTTGCAGTCGTGGAACCTGATCGGCTACCTGGTGACGGTGGTGTTCTCAGGCGTTCTGGCGGCGCGCTTCGGACCCCGCGTGGTGATCGCGGTGGGCTTGCTGGTCGTCGCGCTGGGCATGGGGTTGACCGGATTGATACCGACGTTCGGCGCGGGCTGCGCCGGGCGGTTTCTGGCCGGGGTGGGTGGTGCGAGCAGCAACGTGCCGGCGATGGCCTTGTTGTCCGCGTGGTTCGGTGCCCGGCGACGCGGCCTGGCGGCGGGTGCGGGTGCGGCGGGGTCGAGCGTGGGTTTGATTGTCACCGGTCCGCTGGTGCCCGCGATTCTCCAGCGCGCCGGCGCCGACGGCTGGCGGGTGAGCTGGGCGGTACTCGCCGGGTTGACCCTGCTGGTGTTCACTGCGGCTGCGCTGTTCCTGCGAAATCGCCCGGCGGAAAAAGGGCTGCGTCCCATCGGGGAGTCAGAGGCGGAGTCGCGCCCGGCCGCAGCGGCCGCTTCGGTGCTGGATTGGGCATCGGTCTATCGCTCCCGTCTGCTGTGGAAACTGGCGGCCATCTATTTCGGCTTTGGCTTTTCCTACATCATCTATTCGACGTTCTTCGTCCGCTACCTGACCGGCGAGGCAGGGTTCAGCCGAAGCGGGGCGGGAGGGTTGTGGTTGCAGGTTGGCGTGGTGTCCATCGTTGGCGGGTTCTTGTGGGGCAGTGTCTCCGACCGGTGGGGACGGCGGGCGGCTCTCTTCTGGGTGTTCGGTCTGCAGGGGACGGCGTTCCTGCTCTTCGGCCTGGGCCGCGAAGCGTGGAGCGTGTACTCGTCCGCGGCCTTGTTTGCCGCAACCGCGTGGAGCGTGCCGGCCTTGATGGCGGCCCTGTGCGGTGATCTGTTCGGGGCGCGGCTGGCACCGGCGGCGCTCGGATTGATCACCCTGGTGTTCGGCCTGGGCCAGGCGCTGGGGCCGTACTTGGCGGGCGCCATCGCGGACGCCACGCACTCGTTCGCACCGGCGTTTCTGCTTGCTGGCGCGGTCGCGTTGCTGCTGGGCGGCGGGGGATCCCTGTTCTTCTTGGGTGGAGCCTCCCGCAGATCCGTCTCCGGATGAAAAACCGACCCTCGGCCCAAGATCGGCCGCCCATTGGCACCCGGACGGCAGCGTAGGCATCATGGAAGTATGGCGTCCACGAGCAAGTCACGGCTTGCGAGAATAGCATCCGTCGGCGGTCGGGTGAGTTTCGCGCGGCAGGGGGTTGTTTTCTCCTGGAGGGCGGTCGGGTGGCCGCGCGATTGCGCCCCGGCGGGGACGGCGGGGCGCCCAGGTAGTACCGATACGTGGCAGTGGAGTCCCTCCTCGTTCGCAGGCACTTGCGTTGCAACACCCAAGCCCCCCCAACAAGGAGGGCCCCCATGGACAAATACATCGG
>PMBS01000348.1 GCA_003153015.1 Myxococcales bacterium | reverse complement strand
AATCGCGCTGTGCAAGTTGCTTGCCGCGGGCGAATATTCGGTGCCGATCGCAGTGGGAGATTCGGATGCCGGCGCGCAACATTGTGGTCGTCTGTAGCGGATCTCACGAGAAGAAAGTCAACCTTGGTGAGGTCTTTCCGGGAGTCCTGCTTCGTCGCCGCCCTGGCATCTGCCGCGGGTGCGGACCAGGTGGCCGCCGTGGCGTTGGACGATGCGACGGCGGCGCTCAGGTTGCGGGCGGTAAATAGCCACCGGGGCCACTACTCGGCCTGCGGCGCCCGATCCGCTTTGAGATCCCGGAGCACTCGATCGAAAGCCTTCTTGTACGCGTCGTGATCTTTCCAGTGGCAAAACTCCCCTATGTGCCGGGTGCGACGAATCTCGGCGGCCCACGCGATGCCGCAATCCATGACTGCCTCGTCGAGGCGGATGGGGAATAGCACAAGCTTTTTCGTCTTCCGCTCTTTCTCAAGCGCCGCCTCGATTTCGCTCTCGACCCAATCACTCGCGATCGAGGTCTCCGAGAGCACGACGATAACCTTGTCGTAGACACGGATCGTTTCGTCGATCTTCTGTCGGAACTTGTCGCCGATCTTCAAGTCCTCGGGCGCGAACCAGCACCGGACGTGGTTGGCTTGCAGATCGGCGTGAAGTCGCCTCGCGAAATCGTCGTCCTTGTTCGAGTAGCTGATGAAGCACGAGTAGAACTCGATTGCCGCGCCAACCAGGGAACGGGCAAAGGTGATGAAGTCGTCCGGCACGCCGCAATCGTGCATGAAGGATTCCGGGATTTCGCCGTGAGACTTGTAAAGCGTGTCGATCCCGATCGTCGAAGGCCCCTCGTGAATGGTCTCTTCCAATCCAACTGCCAGACGAAGATCAACGTCAGCGAAGACGGTGGATCCACAGGTCGCTCTATAGAGATCCGCCTCTTCGACAAAGGCCTCGCTGAGGTTGGCCCGAAGAAGGCGGGCCCCGCTGAGGTTGGCCCCGNNCCCGCTGAGGTTGGCCCCGCTGAGGTGGGTCCCGCTGAGGTAGGCCCCGCTGAGGTAGGCCCCGCTGAGGCGGCCCCGCTGAGGTCGGCCAAGCTGAGGTCGGCCAAGCTGAGGTCGGCCATGCTGAGGTCGGCCCCGCGGAAGAGATCGAAGAGGTCGGCCCTGCGGAGGTGGGCCTCGCGGAAAGTGGCCCCGCTGAGGTTGGCCCCGTGGAGGTTGGCCCCGTGGAGGTTGGCCCAGTGGAGCTCGGCCTCGCAAAGGTCTAGCCCAGCGAAGTTCCGCTCGCCGGCCGCATATCGCCCGAGCAAATCCTCGACCCTTTTGTCCTTGGTGTTGGCCATGGTGGACCCAGATATTCGCACAGCAAGCCGACGCAAAACAGACCGACCCGTGACGGACCGCCGGCCCCGACGGAACCCGCGGTCATGGCCGGGCAGGGGCGCCAATGGGGAGTGGAGCAGTCCCTCGCACGGTGCGGCTTCGACGATACCACAAGCAGGGGGCTGCTTGGGTATCATCAGTTGCGCATGCGATACGTGATGAGGGAAAGTGGGCTTGTTCCTCCTACCATGCCCACGTCAACCTTGTCCCCTCTGCCGGAACGCAGGCGCGATGCAACTGACGAATCATTTCCATCTGAGGCAGTTCGCGGCGTGATGCTGCGGGGATGATTGAAGCCTTGCTCCGACTGCTCAATCCAAGGCTGCGCGCGCTGCTCTCGGGGTTGAGCCGTCGCCCCTATCTCATCCCGGTTGTCCTGCTGCCACTCCTTTATGCTCTTCCGTTTTTCGCTGGAGAGGTGCTGCTTTTCCGCGACCTCATGCATTTCATGATCCCGCAGCAAATCTTCAATGCCGCGGAACTGGCCAAAGGACGTCTGCCTGAATGGACGTCGCTCGTGTTCGGGGGGGTGCCTCACCTAGCCGAGCCGGGTGTGGGCGTCTTCTATCCGCCCAATCTCGTGTATCACCTGCTCGCGCCGGAGCGGGCAGAGACGCTGTTCGTGCTCATGCACCTGCCAATCGCTGGCCTAGGCGCCTACTGGCTGGCGCGAGATCGCGAGTTCTCACCTGCGGCAGCCGCTGCAACAGCCAGCATCTATGTGAGCAGCGGCTATCTGCTCAGCATGCACGGCAGCCACNNGCCGCGACCCGGCGCCCGCGTGCCATCGCTGTCGCCGCACTCATCGTCACGGCGATGCTCTTGAACGGTGAACCCCAGGTGCTTGGCTTTGCTCTGGTGCTGTCCGTCGCGCTTTCACCCCTCAACCGGCCCGCGCTCATGGCGCTTGCAGGAGCGGTCGGGCTTGGAATCGCAGGTGGCGCCGCGCAACTCCTGCCGTCCGCTCACTTTTTGACCACGACCATGCGTACGCACGGCGTCTCGCTGGCGGACTCGTCGACATGGTTCTTGCACCCGTTGCGCTGGATCGAGTTCATCGCGCCCATGCCCTTCGGCCTGGCTTTCCCGGACAACGGTCAGTGGAGCGGCGGGCTGCTCGACGGGATTCACCACGTGCCCTGGGCGCCCGGACTCTACCTGGGACCGCTGGTGTTGCTGTGCGCTGGAGTCGCCGTGCTCGGCCGCCGAGATCGGATGTCGCTGACTCTGGCTGGTCTTGGATTGCTGGCGCTTGGCCTTGCTGCCGGCCAACACCTGCCGCTCTACAAACTCGCGTACGACTTCGTGCCGGGCGTGAAGTTCTTTCGCTATACGGAGAAATACGCTCTTGTCCCGACA
>PMBS01000137.1 GCA_003153015.1 Myxococcales bacterium | reverse complement strand
GTCACCGACGTGTTCGGCAACGACGGCATCGCGACCGTTCAGATCGAGGTGAAGTGATGGCGCTCTTCGACCGTTCGGACGACATCGCGGATCTGCGGGGCCAGGCACGCGTGATCGCCGAGGTTGCCCGCCTGGTGGACACCTGGCGCGGCTTCCCGCTGGCCAGCGCAGCTGCACCGTACCCTATCGAGGCCCCGCGCTATCAGCCGGTTTCTGACCGCGAGCAGCCGGTGAGCGACACGACCATGCATTTGCTCCAGCACTGGTTCCGGCACGAGCCGCACCTGCTGCGCGGGAACCGAGCCTTCAAATACTGGCCGCATCAGCGGCGCCTGGTCGAGACCTTCATCTATCTGTACGAGGTGCGTGGCATCCGGCGCACCGAGGATCTGTACACGCTGGCCGAAGTCGAGCCGCTTGGTCCACAGCGCGATCCGTGGACCAAGCTGGGCGGCCAGCTCGCCACCGGGTCGGGCAAGACCAAGATGATGAGCCTGATCATTGCGTGGGCCTATTTGAACGCGGTCCTGGAAGGCGAGAGCAAGCTGGGCTTTGGCCAGCACGCAATCTTGATCGCGCCCAACCTGTTCGTGAAGGACCGGCTGCTGCAAGACTTCGCGCCGCCCACGGGCGAGACCTCGGTGTTCTTCGCCGATCCAGTGGTGCCGCCTGCCTTCGAGCGCGACTTCAACCTGAAGGTCTACAATCCCGAAACCTGTCCGCGCAGCCTGCCACCCAACGAGGGCGCCCTGGTGGTCACCAATTTCCACCAGCTTCTGCGTGAGCGGGAAGTGTCGCCTACGCTGGCGCAGTGGCAAGAGCGGCAGATGGAGCTGCTATTCCAGGCCGGCGAGCCCGAGCGGCTGGAGGCCGTGTCGTCCCCGCTTATCGAGCGATTCAGCCGTTCGCGTGGCTTGCTTGTGCTGAACGACGAGGCCCACCACGTCTGGGACGAGACTGGGCAGGCCAAGTTTGAGCAGAAAGCGAAAGAAAGGGCGCTCGTTACCAAGGACGATGAGGCGGCGAAGGATATGGCGTGGATTCGCTCGATCCGCCGATTGAACGGCGACAAGCAGGCGCCTGGGCGCGTCGCCTTGCAGGTCGACCTTTCGGCGACGCTATTCGAGGAGGCGGGCGCAGCCACCACCAAGGTAGGCAAGAAGTCGGGCAAGGAATTCAAACCCGCAGATCTGTTCCGGCACACCTGCGTGTACTACCCGCTAGCCGACGCAATTCGTGACGGCATCGTCAAGAGGCCGGTGCTGGAGCGGGTGGAGGTCCGCAACAAGAAGACCGGCGCGATCGAGCCGCACATCCGCGATGGCCAACCAAACGCCTGGGAGAAGTACCGCAACTTGCTGGTCACCGGCATCGAGCGGTGGAAGAAGGTCAAGGCGCAGCTCGAAGACGAAGGCGACCAGCGCAAGCCCATTCTGTTCATCCTGTCGAACGACCGGAACGAGGCGCGTGAGGTGGCCAACTTTTTGCGCTACGGCGAAGCCGCGAGAGACGATCTGGAGGGACGGCCAGTCACGGGTTACCAGGATGGCAAGGCCGCGCTGTTCGTGGACAAGAGCGGTGGCGTAGCGCGGTCCACGGTGGTCGAGATCCACATCGGCGAGAAGGAAGAACGCAACGAGGACGCATGGGATGCCGTTCGGCGCTCGGTCAATGCCGTGGACCACGACGAGATCCCGAAGCTCGACGACAGCGGGATGCCGGCGCTGGACAGCCAGGGCCAGCAGGTCATGGAGCCCAACCCCTACAACGTCGTGGTCAGCGTGATGATGCTCAAGGAGGGCTGGGACGTCCGGAACGTGAAGGTCATTGTGCCGCTGCGACCCTGCGACTCGCGCACCCTGACCGAGCAGACCCTGGGTCGCGGTCTGCGCAAGATGCACCCGCCCATCATCGACGAAGAGGGCGGCTCGTCCATGAAGACCGAGGATCTCTACGTCATCGAGCACCCCTCGTTCCGCAGCATCATCGATCAGATCAAGGACATCATCGAGGAGAAGTCCTCGGACGAGATCGAGCACACCCGCGAGTACGTGCCCGTTTTGCAGAGGGCCGATCTGACCGAGCGCGAAGCCAACGGCGTGCGCCTGGTGCGTTTCGAGGGGCTGCGCGAGGTGGTGCCCGACTGGCGCAAGTCATTCGACATGGAGCGCGTGCCGGCGCTGTCGCCACGCCTGGCCTGGCTGGAAGAGATCGCCGACACCGAGATCCGCACCTACCTCAAAGAGGCGTTGGGCCAGACCGAGAAAGATGGGCTGGAGTTTGTGATTCCGGAGGTGCCCTCCTACCGCGACTTTGACCACGTGATTGAGATGGCGATTGCTGTGCCCATTCTGCGCGACCTGCGCACCAGCTTCCACCACAAGACGGCGGTGAAGGGCGTGGTGCGCGAGTTCCTGGAGCGCAAGACGTTCAACCTGCCCATGGGCCTACCCCTCTATTTCGATCGCATTCCGGAAGGGCCACACGCACGCATCGCACTGGGCAACCTGGCACGGGCCGATGTGATCGCCGCCGTGAAGAAGGCGTTGTTGCCGTGCTTGCAGGAGGCGATCACGGCCGAACGACGCGCCACCGAGGCCCAGCTCTCCGAGCGGAAGACCGATGAGATCGCCGGCTACCAGGCGCTGAAGAAGCACGTGGTGGACGCCCCCAAGAAGAGCTGCTTTGACCGGGCAGCCGTCGAGAATGACGACGAGGAGGCGGTCGCAAGGCTGTTGGACGAGGCCAAGGACGTGACCGGCTGGGTCTACAACCACCGCAGCGGCGTCGGGTACTGCATCGAGTACGACTGGCAGGGGTTGCTGTCGCACTACTACCCGGATTTCATCGCCCGTGCCCGCATCGGCGAGGTCTTCCACAACTTCATCATCGAGGTGAAAGGCCGCTTCGACGATCGCGACAAGGAGAAGGCCCGGCGCGGTCAGCGCTACTGCGAGCTTCTGACCGAGTTCGACAAGGAGCCCTGGCACTACCTCATGCTGCTGGAGAACGAGCCCGCAGGGCGGAAGGACATCACCTGGTGGGGCCAGCAATCGCGACGGGAGATCTCAGATCTGATGCGCCACCTGGAAAGTCTGCCGCTGCTGCCGGACATGGAGCCGCTGCTTGGCCGGGAAGCCAAGCTGGAGGTGGTGGACAGTGTTCCAGCCGCCGACCAGTTCCGCACAGCCGCGCCCGTCCACGATCTGGCGGCGGCAGCCGGTGGGTTTGGCGAATCGCAGGCGCCAGAAGTCACTGGCTGGGCCAAGATCCGTCACTCCCAGCACGCTCTCGACAAGCGAACCTTCGTGGCCAAGGTGGTGGGCCACTCCATGGAAACGCTCATCCCGGATGGGAGCTGGGCCTTGTTCCGCCTGTTCCCCGGCGGTGCAGCCCCCGCAGCCACAGCGCTCGACGGCCGCCGCGTTGTCGTTCAGCTACGCGAGGCCGCTGATCCTGAGCACGGCGGCAGCTACACCCTGAAACGCTGGCACGTGGTCAAGATTGGCACCGACGGCGGCGTGCAGGAGGTTGAACTGCGCCCCGACAACCCCGATTTCAAACCGATGCGGATGCGACGCGCGGATGGGGAGATCCGAGTGATCGCGGAGTTCTTGGAAGTCGTGGGGTGAGATCGCAGCTTCGCCAGAGCAAGCCATGAGTGATCGATGTTCGCAGCTGCCTATCGACGAAGCACAACGTTGCACATGCCGTCAGGCCCACCCTCGAACATCTGGGACCGAAAGTGCCCGTCGTCCTTCAAATGGATTGCGGCGGCATGCACGTCGGCGGTCGTGCCACCGAGCCACCTGCGGATCTCCGCCCAGCTTGTGGTGACCTCGCCGTTCTCGTCGGCGTGCTCGTGAAGCACACGAAGGAGCACTTCCTCGGTTGTCTCGGGTCTCGTCCTATTCGGCTCTTGCGCAACGTCGTCGGGACCTCTCGGCAGAACACCAGCCTCGATGAGAGCCCACAGAAAGTCGAGCGCGTTCTCCATCGCGTACCGACGGAGCGCGCCACCGCCGATCTTGTCAAGCACGGCCTTCCGCTCGTCAGCGAGGTCTGAGATCGAGCGGATCACGATCACGTCTCGCTGCGAAGGATCCATATGGCCCGTGATCATCGCACCACCAGACTCCATCTCCACGCACAAGCACGTGCGATCACCGCCGCGAATCCACGCGACGAACGCGCTAGACGTGACGACGGCCGGGCCGCTAGCTACGTGCCCCTCCAGTTGGGCAGGTTTCGCGGGAAGGAGCTCGCTCTTCCGCAGAGGCTCGACATCAACGCCAAGAGCCGCACATCTCCTCTCGCAGGTGGTCTCCCATTTCTGGAAGCTCGTGCGGCTCGCGAACTCAAAGTTACGCACACGGTCGAGGAGGAGGTGCCTCGGCTTGAACGAGTCGCTGGCTCGATCGAACGACGTGCCTGACGCGCCGTCGACGGCCTTAGCGCCCTCTACGTAGTTCGAGACCTCGGATGCGATGATGACATCGCCCAAGCGAACGTCTTTGTGGATACCTCCGGCGATTCCGACGACCGCGATGACGGATGGATCCCAACGGGCGAGCATCTTCTCGGTCACGACGCCAGTACGGTTCGTGCCCATCTCGCCGACCAGAGTTGCCACACACCGAGAGGGGCGCTCCCCTGCGAGCGAGCCCACGTCGAAGATGTAGTACGAGCGTCCGCCATCTTCGACGTGCGTGTGCCGGTGCTCGAATCGCTCGAAAAGGATCCGAAACTCCTCCTTGAGTGCAACAACGATTCCAAGATCACAGCGACCATCGGCAGCGGGCAGCTCGTCATCCGACACGGCAACCCTCGCCTCTATTGCCGCAAGGACGAGCATCGATGCGAGATCGGCGGCTGGCGAGTACGTGTGCTTCGCAAGCAAGGCAAGCAGGTGCCCCTCAACGTCGGCTGGAAAGCCGGGGAAGAGCTTTCGAGCGAGACCGTCGTCTATCCGGTGCAGAAGAACCGCCACCGCAAGCTGCTCCACCGAATCCCGGTCGAGTGCAAAGGAAGCTCGAACCGGCGTCCCAAGGGTCACCGTGGCGATGCAGGCCATCGAAGCATCGGAGGCGAGCATGTTGTTCAGGTTCGCATCGATGCTGGCGACGGTGGACGCGCTGTTCACGGCCCGCGCGAGAAGAAGGAGACCGCAGGCGCAGAGGGCATCGTCGGCATATCCGCTTCGCTCGACCGTGTGGGCGGCACGACGAACGGTCTTTTCCAGCGATTTCCGAAGATCGTCGATCGGGGGATGAAGGAGAACACCGGCCGCTATCAAGTACCCGATCGACGCGAGGTATGGCACCTCGGTGAACCTCGTGGCGTCAAGCGAGGGCCGCAGATTGCGCTCAAACGATGAACGTCGGTCCCCAGCCCTCCTCGCGAGGAAAGCAGCCGCGTTGCGCCGGACATCCCCAAGCTCACGAGCATCGGAGATCACTACGCGTCTGAGCGATTTCACCCAGTCGAGCGCAAACGTCGAGGCGGCTGTCACAGGAACCACCTACTTCGCCGGAGTCGCGTGTCGAGGAGTTTGTCGTCCCAGTCCGAGAGGGGCGACAGTCGCATGAGTTTGTCCGCGATCAGATGCGGGTAGAAGATCGTGACGGGCTCAGTTACCGGGAGCATCGAGCGCCACGACAGGCCGGTGAAATGGAACACCTGTCGAGTGAGCGCCGTCATGTCGCTGTATGTCGAATCCTTGTGCAGCGTGATCTGGAGCGGTTGTGGAATCGACTCACCCTCGCGCTTCATGAGGAGCGGACCGTTCACGCAGAGCAGCCTCTTCGTCCTCCCGAGATCAACGACAAGCCCTCGGTGAGGTGCGCACTCGCCAACGGTCGCCTTTCCGGAAGTCCCGTCGAACCGCTCGACGAACATCTGTCGCCCCCTCTCGTCCGGTGCGACAACCTTGAAGGGGTGATCTCGCTCGATCGTCAGGAATGCGCTCTCGAACTGGATGCCTTCGCCAAGCGTCTGCACGGCGATCTTCGCAAGCATGCCGATCTCGGTTCCTGTCAGCGGCTTCGGCGCGTGGAACACGAGACGCACCACGTCGCCAGCCGTCCACCCCTGTTCCTTCGCCAGCCGTGAAAGCGTCTCGCGGACCGAGTTGGCAAGTGCCTCCGGGTACTTCTCGTATTCGCACCGCTGCGATCCGGCAGCGAGCAGGTAGGTGCCGTCGCTGCTGAACACGGTTGTGATCCCCATGATGCGACGAAGCGGGGAGTAACGGCCGCCGAACTGCGCGTGTGACATACCGATGACGACCTCCTTCGTCAGCGGAAGCGTCGGTCGGATCGTCCACGGAGACCCGCCGAGCTTCGCGTAGATGGCGACCGCGATGTTCTCCAGGATGTAGGGGACCTGCGACGGCCGGCTCCTCACCACGGAGAGGCGAACCTCTTGCGAGGGGATGCCTTGTGCGAGGAGGAATGCCTTCGCACGCCAGTACGGGTTGTCGGCATCGACGAAGGCGTCCTGATCACGGACGACGACGAGCACGATGTCCGGCGCTCGCTCCCCTCCGAGCTGATCACGGAGCACGTCAATGTAGAGCTGCCCGACGGGACCGTTCGTCGGGAGGTTCACGGTGGCGAAGCGTGTGTTGATGCGCGTCAAGCGGTAGATGCCCACCAGCCCACGACCGAAGCGTGGTGACGTATCGCCACCGACGCCATCGCGCAACTTGCGAACAAAGTGGTCGACATCATTTCGGGCATCGGATGGGCACACCACGAGCACGGTCGGCTCCTTCGTGTCGAACGTCGTGCCATCGAATGGGCCGAACATGTCGAGACCACGTGCCGGATACCGGTGAATGTTCGTGCGATCCCAAGAGAAGCAATACTCCACGTCCGGGAGCTGGATCGCCGATGGCGTGCGCCCGCTCGTGCTCAGGGCCACGATGTCACCGAAGCTAATCGCAATGCCTGGCGCGACGGAGAGCGTGCCGGCTTTCCGAAGGTGGTCAGCAACCTGCTCCAGGCGATCGACGTAGCCTCGGCCACAAACCTCCTTCGCTCGGAGAGCCCACTCGGCGCGTTGAAGATCGTCGTACCCGTCACGACCAAGCGCTTGCTCGAAGAGCGTCGTGAAGGTTTCTGTCGATGGTTCGACGTGGTGAGAGCGCCCGTCGAGAGTTGCCTCGTGCGTGCCATCGTTCACCGTGACGGTCTCGCCTTCGGCGTGAAAGATCTCGCCGAGCCAAACCTTCGGCGTCCCCTCTTTCCTCGCGAACACTTCGAGGCCGTTCAAGTTGAAACCACGTCCGGCAAGTTCCGCGATCGTCGGTTCGATTTCCTGGTGCCGCTGGAACTCGACGGTTAGCACGAGCAAGCCACCACGACCCGGCAGGTGCTCGTGGCGCACGCGGAACGTTGTCCGGTGGAACTTGTGGAAGCCAGCGAGCCGATCGGGACGCGGGCGGCGCATGTGCCCAAACGCAGCGTCAAGAAGGTCGTCCTTCCGACGGATCCGATCCACGCCCCATCGCGTTCGCCGAAGCTCGAACTTCGGCAGCAGGTCGACAAGGCGATCTTCGATGAAGCGCGCGAGCGCGCGAAGGTTGTCCTTCACCGGCAGCGGGCCGAACGTGATCTCCTCGCATGGAGCGTTCGTCGTCGGAACGACGAGCACCTGCGGGTCCTCCGGCCTACCGCGACGCCGGTACGCAAGTAGGTCGGTTCGCTTCCGCAGAGTATGAAAGGCGTCGTCGCTTTCATACGGAATTAGCGCGCCGGTGAAGTCCTGGGCGGCGAAACGGATCTCGATCGCAGAGAAGAGAAGACGTGCGCTCATCGATGCTGCATCCCTACACGCGGCCAGTCTACCCCATGATCAGCGTCGTCGGTGACGTCTGAACAAGCTCGCGACCTCGGTCGGAGATCTTGTAGACGCCTCGGCGCAGACGTTCCGGGAGTGCTGCACGCTGAAAGTAGATCTGCGCCTAGTTGATTCGGTTTGTCGCTCGAAGCTGCGGGCTGTTGGGAAGACTCTCGGCGACTTGACCTCGCAAGGTGGCTTCGACAGGTGCAGTGACGACTTCGCGACGCGCCATCCCGTAGGAACCGGACGACGTTCCCGGCGCACCTAGACCGGGACCACGGGGATGGGAGGAGGACAGAAGAACCTTGATCCCCGATGAACGACCTTCTGGAACAGTTTTGGACCCTTGGAAAACGTCCCTGGGTCGGATTCCAAGATGCGGAGGGCGAGGGCATTCTTCCTCGACAAGAGTCTAACGTCGTTCAGGAAGGTGTCGGGGATTTCGCAAACGGCGCAGCGACCCTCTCGTGCTGGCGGCGGCACTGCCTTGTCTTCGGCGCCTACTCTCAGGGCCATTGGTCACATGGATTCCCCGTACACGAGATGCTGCTCACCTATTGCGCTTGGTTCCACGCCGTGACGTGAGCGTTCCAGACTAGAGATGCCTCGTTCAGCGTCGCCGTGTGCCACGCCTGATACTCATCAGCGGCCCGATCGTAGTAGAGGAGCCCCTCCTTGCGAACGAAGTCGCCGTGCAACTCAAACCAGGCAAGGATCTCGCGCCTGTCGGTTCTTTTCGGAAGCCGCACTTGAAAGGCGCCCACGTATCGATCCGACCGAGCATAGAGCGGCAACGCCGAGTCCTCGAAGCCAAAGTGGCTATAGCCGGACAGGTCCGCAGTTTGTTTCCATTGGCCCTCCACAGCTCGTGCGTCGACACCCTTCCTGAAACTGATAGTCATTACCGCGCCGGAAGCACGTCTTCCGCCCGCGTTCTTCATGCCGACGTAAATCGTCACGGGAGAGGAACTGCCGTCAGACGAAAGGTGTGGCACAACTTTGCCGAGAACTGCGCTCTTCGGAAAGAATATCGCTTGCACTTCCGGTGCAGCCGCGGAAGAAAAGCCTAGAATCTCAACGGCGCGCGGAATCCAAAGGACCGCGACAGCACCTATCATCAAGATCCGAGGCCTGGGGCCAAACGCGCGGATGACGGTCGGATGTGTACCAAAGACCCAGGTGAGGAGTCGATACCGAGCAGCGATTTCAATTGTCAGCCATGCCGCGAGAACGATACATGTACCCCACAGGGTCACTCGCCACGTGGCGATGGCAATGGAGTTGCTGATCGCGCCCAGGAATGCGCCAGCGCCAAGGAAGCCGAGGAGTAGCCATCTGGCCCAGGTCCAGGCGCGCTGGTGAGCAGGTTGGGATGTCATTCTTGATTCGCCTCACACTTATCCAGCTCGCCCAACGTTACCGCGTCCGTCGATCCGAAACGAGCGCGTCGATGACCAGTTTGTCCGCGAGAATCCGCTTCCGCCGTTCTCCATCAGAGCTTCGGCCCCTTTTTCGAGCGGACAAGAGCGATCTGAGGATCCACCAACCGCTGTACCTGATCGAGTCGGTGCTCGAAGTCTCATAGGGCTTGTAATGGCATTGGTTTGTAGCCCCTTCTGTCAACGATCTGATGCTAGGAAGCCGGCATCCGCTCAAGGGCAGCTGGGAAGGACGAGCGACGGCTCAACATCATCTTGGACATGTGTGTCGCCCCCTTTTGGGCGTGATTCCTTTGGCGCGGGCAGAAACCGAACCACCTCGGGTTGAAACAGGTGTGACCGGCGTAGCGGTAGTCCTTCGGGCGGGTAGGAATTGGCCGTGGTAGCTCAACGAGTGACCGACGTAGTGTAGCCCAAATGGCCTTCGAGCCGCGGGCGTCGAGGTGCACTCCACTATGTCCTTCGACGTGTTCACCAGGGTGGTCAGTCTCCCGCGAAGGGCTTTCATGGCGGAGGTGCGGCCCCGATCGAGGTCTTTCAGCGGCTGAAGCTCTACCGGCCCACTTCGCAACAGGGGGTACGCTTTGCACCAGCTCAGCGACGAGGAAGATGGGCTCGTGCCATGTTCCGATGGGTACCCAACGCCGATCGCGACCAAGTGCATCCGGACCTTGTGCTCGATCCTGTGCGTGGGCGGAATCTTGTGAGCGATCCCGCGCGCACGCTGGGCGCGCGCCGCGGTCTGCATGCTCCTGAGGACATCGTCCACGATCTTCCGTTGCTTGGCGATCTCGCGCCGAATCGACGCCTGCCGGATTCGCAGCGTACCGTCACGCTTGAACTGATAGCCGAGAAAGCCGACCCACGGAACGCCCAGCGCACGTCCTGTCGAGCGCCAACGATATGGCAGCTTGGACTTCTCCTCCCAGAAGCGCCTCATGTTTCGCCCCCAGTAGCGGCGGACGGTATGAGGCGGGTGGTGCGCCAAACCAAGCTTGCCAAGTTTACGCACATACGCGTCGAGGGCCGAACGGCAAGACTCCCGGTTCGTGCTGACCAGAAGAACGTCGTCGCAGTACCTTGCGTAGTGGGACCGTCCATTGCGGCGAAGCTTCTTCACGCAACGTTCGTCCGCGGCTGCCAAGATGGCATTCGCGAGCACGCCGGACAGTGGTGATCCCTGTGGGATGCCGCGCTTTCCCCGGTCGACAATCTTGTCCCCCACATCGGCCAAAGCTGCGTCCGGGTCGAACAGGATAGGCCTGTCCACGTGTTGCACTCGAAGTTGCTTGATCGCCTTCTTCCGCGCCGACGCGTAGTTGTAGCCAGTCAGGAATGAACGGAGGAACGCAATGGCTCGCTCGTCCAACGTTGTCCCCGTCTTCGCCGCCATGGCGCGAAGCCGAGCCCTCGCCACCTTGTGCGGAACCGAGTCGAAGAATCCCTGGATGTCGCATTCCGCGACCCAGAGATCGGTTCCCTTGGCGATCTGGCTGGCAAATACTCGGAAGCCGTCCACTGCGTCGTGGTGGGTCCTCGCTTCTCCATTCCGGACCGGTCTGAATGCAAAGCAACAATCGTCCAACGCGCCATCGATGGCCGCACCCAGGTAGGCGGCAAACCCGCTAGCAATCAAGCTGTCGCGCAGGGAGTAGGTCACCACGACTCTGTACGTCTGGCCGTTTCCCGGCCGTTCCTTCGGGATGGCAACGACGCGTCTGGCCTTGTGGACCTTCGACCTGTCCCACGAGAGCGCCTCGTGCCGGCAGTCGTCCAGAAAACGGCGAAGGCGTTTTGCCCAGGAATACGTGGCCTGCTTTCCTGAGACCACCCGAAGCACATGCCAGGCCAGCGTCTTGGCTACAGTTGCGGGGGGATCTGGGGATTCGCAGCGTGCTCGTCGCCGGGGGCGAGGCCAATGTCCACGTGGGGGCAGGAGTGTCTGCAGTTCATCTTGCTCGGAGTCGACCGTCCCGCCAGACGCGCGAGCCACGAACTGAACTCGACGGTTCTTCCTCGCAAGCGCGATCCGTTTCCGGCAGAGCAGCGCAACGAGACGACGATCCGAGAAGTAGTATTGCAGCTTACGCACGATATTAGTGGGCTCCCACAGCTAGGGTCTCATTTGTGCCCGCGGAAGGGGGATGCATCTCCTGACGAACGACCGGATAGGACACTGCGAGCAGCGCCTATCCCCCGCACCGGTCGTCACTGAATGTCAGGAAAAAACTGGGTCGCCTATTGTGGCACCCAGCCCAGCCCAGAGGGAGCCCGCCCCGCAGAATATGGGCAACGAAAATGGTGTCAACGCCTGAACATCAGAGCAGCTCGAACGCGTTCGAGCGCAGGCAACCGCGTGTTGCGCTGACGAGGCGCGAGCGCATCTCGTTCTCTGTCCCGAATCCACCCATCGATGCATCGCCCAAGTACCGACGCGCCCACCGACACTAGGCGTCCGGTATCGTGGTGAAGAATCGTCGCACCTCGGCGGCCTGCTGTGGCAAGCTGCGGGCGTCAGTTCTCGCGAGGAAGGAACACGATGCCCCGGAGAGATCAGCTCAAGAAGCCAGTGAGATCGCCAATGGGGAATTCGGACAAGGCCCATACCAAGGCGCGGATTGAGGCGTCAGCGCAACGCCCTCAAAGGAGTCGAGTTACCGCCTTGCAGCGAGATGACGCGGCCACGAAGGGGGCGCGCGTCCGGCGGCAGTTCGAGGAGAAGAACATCCAAATGTGGAAGGCCGCGCTTGGATCAGTCTTCGGGTCCAAGCTCCCGGCCACCCGGAAGTGGACTGGTGTTGACGAGATATGCGCGGTCCTCTCCCAGCTTGGCGCGCCCAGCCTGAACTGCACATACTTGCCGGAGGGCGGGTGGCTCGAACTCACGAAGGCGCGACGCTCGCATGAGGCAGGATGCATAGAACTCCTATTTGACCACGACGGCGTGTTCATTGTCCGTCCGCGCTCGCTCGCGTTCCAGGCGTACCCGCCACACTGGAGCATGTCCTATTTCCGCCTGGAACTCGACGCGCTCGAACCCACCAACATCTACCCTGGCTCGGCCGACCCACGCGAGGAGCTGATAGAGGTTGCCCCCGGAAAATACGAATCTCTGGATCGTTGGAACCACGACGTCCGTGAGCCAGGGTGGCGCCCCGTCACACGCCACTTGCGGGGGACTCTCGTGATGTTTGCAAAGGCGAGCCCCTACCACACCCACACTTTCAACGAGCACCGCAGCGATGCACTCCACGACCGCATGAGCGCAACGAAGTTCTCCCGTCACGTCTCGCAACTGATTCGCACGGCCGTGCAGGCCGGGGTCAGCGTGCCTTGAATGATAGCGCGAAAGCTCAGCGTTCCAGCCCGGAGGATGACGTGCTCGATCGCGTGAACCCGGTTGTCGCACTCTTGACTGGGGAGATTCAGCTGGATGCTTGGATTTTTGCAAGACTGACCCGGTACCCGTAGTTCGCCAGAACTCGCGCCCTGTTACGCAAGTTCAGCCGACTGAAGAAGGGCAGCGCCTCCGCGATGGGCTTCTTCGATCGGCTGACCACACAGAACATCACCTCGAACGTATCTGGTGCGGGCCGCTTCGTGGGCACAAGGTCTCTGTGTGAAGCGGGAAGCTTGGCTATCACCTTTTCCCGGAACGTCTTCTCCGCTACAAAGAGATTTCCGGACAACTCGCCCTGGGCAAACAGATGGCTGAGGGTACTGGAGCCGGAGTAGCGCTTCACATGGATCATCCGGCGGTCCTTGGTGAAGAGGTCACAGAACTCGATGGTGCTCTTCCCACCACCATACTCGATCATCTTGGCGTCCATGAGCGCGTAGTGCGCGGGATCGCCGGCGGCGATGCGTCTGTTGTAGTCGCCCTCGGTTCTGTCCCCAGCTTCGTAGGCGGGCAGTGGCTCATCAACCAGCGCAAGTCTGCCAATCGCGGCGTTCACGTCCGACACGAAGCTCTTCGCGACACGGTACCACCTGCCGGCTGACAGGAGATACATCTCACCACCCTCGTCGATTTCGCAGTAGACGCACTGGTAGACGGTCCAGGTTTCTCTGGGCATATCCGTCGAGGCGGAAAAGCAACGTACACGCTCGGTCCGCAGGCAGTCAGTCGTGAGCGCTGTCGGATCCCTGAGCGTGGCCAGGAAGTCCCTCGCGTGGAGGTCGAGGTGTAGGCCGTCCCCGGAGGTCCGTGAGTAACGGAAGCCTCCGACGTCAGTCCAGTCGAGGATTTCAGGCACGGCCAGCCACAAGCGGTCGAGGTTGCCCCTGCGAAGCCTGTCTACGAGCGCGTCGTCGAGCTTGGCTCGGCGTGCACTGTCCCGAACTTCGGCGATCTGGTCGATCCAAGGATAGAGAGTCTTGTATCCCTGGTCCTGATGCCGCTCGTAGTAGCGCCCCAGGAGCGCTGGTAGGTCACAGAGGTTGACCTGAACAACAGTATGCAAGGCGTCCATGCCGGTAAGGCGGGCTCCAAGTGTCGTGTCAGCAGGCGTGCCGGTGACCGCACGAAGGAGGTCCTGCTCGATGTCCATCCCGAATTCGCGGATGGAGCCCTCCCGGCTGGCCTGAGTCCGTGAGTGGCTGGAAATCGCGTCGAACGATGTGACGTCGATGCTACGGATGCGGTCGCCCGGGACGCTATTCAGCGTGACAATGAGGCCGAAGTTTTCCTCGTAGGTTCCGGGCATGATGAGATGACGGCCATACCCAAAGGTCAGGGCAAAGAAATGCCCGCCGTTCTCAATCAGCAAGACCCCGGACGGCGGACTCCCGAGGAGAACAGGCAGCTCAGGCGAAGTAGCGCCCCGGAAGAGAGAGACCCATCGCGGCGGGCGGGCGGGTGCCACACTCAAGTACAAATCACCGATGCTGCCGTTCTCACCGACAGAGAATTTCCGCAGCTTGCCGAGATCCTTGACCGCAGTCTCCGGCGTGTGTCCTGCCTTGAGGAGGTAGATCGTCAACGGACGGGAGGGGGCCTTGCCGGTCTTGGGCATTCCGCGATATGGGATCTTACGCCGCAGCGCATGTAGATGCAATTCGCTGCCAGTGCCTCCAGGGCGGGCGGGTCTTTGTGAGGAGGCGAGCTACGCTGCCGCGCATCCGAGGTGTGGTCCCCGTTCCAAGACGCCAGCTACTGTATACAGGTGCTTGCACTTCAATGCCAGCTACTGTATACAGTAGCTGGGGCCAATTGCAAGCACCCCAAAAGGAGGATCATCATGGCGCCATCATCTACAGCTCTTGTGTCATTCCGAATCGACGCTCCGGTTCTAGTGCTGCTTCGCGAACTTGCTGAGGCTCGGGGAGTCACCGACTCCGTGCTAGTCGAGCACCTCACCATAGAAGAGTCGAAGCGAGCCAAGTTGATCGACGATGACGACCCTCGGGCGGCGTTCAAGGAACTGTCGGAGGAGATAGTCCGGTATCTAGACAGCCGCAATGGTCGATTCGACGAACATGTCACCTTGGACGTGTTCAACGAGATCAAGAAGACGCGGCGGCTAGCCAGCCTCCACGCCAGCGCACTGAAGCCGCCATCCCGGCAGGTGACCGCCGAGCAACGGCGCCAGTTCGTCCATCAGCGCATCGGCCGCTTGGTGAAGGAGCACCTCGGCTGGGAATCGGGCGATGAGGTCACCCTCCCTCGTGGCTCCGAGGCCCTGATTCGCAGCTACACGAGGCTGCACAAGAAGTAGACGCCTCGCGGGGCCGTTCATCGAAGACACGCGCTGTCACGTCCGGTCTCGACCCTGAACTTGGTGTCGCCGCCACTCAGACGACCGCCAACCCTTCAGCCAGCCAGAGGCCGACTCTGGGGCCATGATCAGGTCAGGCAGGACTGAGGGGAGGACGTAGCTTGTAGTTGAAGATGAGACGGCTGCCCGCGAGTATACGCGTTACAATCATCCGGTGCGTGTCTCAGAATACTACAAACTCGGCCGGACACAGCCCGGACTCGATTTCGTAGACGTGGACATCGACGCAGACTTGCCGGTATTCACCGATCCGCGAGCCCTTCGCCTCCTGCCGTCGGACTGGGGCGCGGAATGTGTTTCGCTTCTTCAGAACTTCTTCGAGACGATTCTTTCGGCGATCCGCTCTGGCCGAGAACTGGATGCAAAGAGGCTTCTATCGATGCTCCGGGAGCCAAATGAGACGCGACTGGGGCTATCGAAGGGGCGGCCCCGTGGCAGAGCGCTCGGGCCGGTGTCGGCGGTTTCCGTGTGGGAATCACTCAGACGGAGCGACGCTGTCAAGAGTGGTCTTCTCCAAGATCTAGAGGACAGCATCCTCATGATCGAAGGCATTGGCGACGACATCATCTCCGACATCACCACGAACGTGATCCGCGCGCCACTAGTCACGTACACGCAGGAAATGTGCGCGTACTACGGGATTCCCTTGGAGGACGACGTGGATTCCGGACCGCTATGGGATCCCGGCCAGCATGACTGGCACTCCAGATACGTTGCGCTGCCGGTTCCGGCTAATCAGAAGCTCGTCCTGGTTCCCAAGGTCATTGTGCGCCGTCGGATGGACTACAATTTTGATGAGTACTTCAAGAACTACATTCTGGAATACCTCCGAGAGCGCGAACTGAGTGCGAACTCGGAGCTTGTTCGCACGCTGAAGGATGGCCGAAGGAGGGTGTTGACGAAGGATCTCGTCGCCAAGTATGGACGCGGCAAGGGCGTGGTAGTCCGCGAGACCCTCCAGAAGCCTGAACTGCTCGACGGTTACCGCGGAATGAAACTCAGGAGCTTTGGTCGCCCCTTGACGCAAGAGGCACTTGCTGACGAGGAGAACGCAGCGCGGCCGGATTGGAACGCCCTCCTTCAGGATGTGCTTCGGATTGCAACGGGGCCTGATGCGTCCGGTGACTATGAGAAGAAGGTCGAAGCATTCTTGACGGCCATCTTCTATCCATCGCTGACAAATCCTCAGCCCCAGGCTCGGATACACGACGGCCGGAAGCGGATCGACATCACCTACACCAACAGCGCTACCCGCGGCTTCTTTCACTGGGTTGGGCAACACTACCCTGCCGCGCACGTTTTTGTGGAGTGCAAAAACTACGGAGGAGAGGTGGGGAACCCCGAGCTAGACCAGATCTCCGGCCGATTTTCGCCGAGTCGCGGTCAAGTTGGCCTGTTGGTGTGTCGCGCGTTCGAGGACAAGGAGCGGTTTCTGAAGAGCTGCAGGGACACGGCAAACGACCACCGCGGCTACGTCATCGCTCTGGATGACTCAGATTTGTCGCATCTCGCAGCCCACAGGGAAAGTGGAGGACACCTGTACGAGTTCGACCTCTTGAAACAGAGTTTTCAAGCGCTGGTTGGCTTCGCGTGATCCTCAGAACAGCGAGAAACACACCATGGCACCCGCTAGACGAAAAAGATTGGCAGAGCTAGCTACTGCGCACCACGAAGCTGGACACGCTGTAGCAGCCTGGATGCTCACGGGCCTCAAGGCGGTGCGAGAAATCAGTATTGAGCCTGGCGAGGGCAATCTTGGTTTCTTCCGAAGTGAGTCGCTGCTAAAGGGGCGAGACCCCGAGGTTGAGCTGACTGGGGCCACCCGAGATCGCCTTGAGGACCAGATCATTGTCAGCCTTTCCGGGAGGGTCGCCCAAAAAAGGTTCAATCGGCACAGCGTGCGCGACTACCACAGCCGTAGTGATCGTCAGAAAGTAATTCACCTGGCGAGCTATGTGGGTGGAGAGGGACAGCTCTTGGAAACGTACCTACGCTGGATGGATCTTCGCACTGAGGGCGTCGTAGTCCGCTTCTGGCCGGTGGTCAAAGACCTAGCCAAGACGCTGGTAACCCGCCGCCACATGACCGGCAAAGAATTGCGGCAGTGGTTTCTCGATTGGGATCTCACGAAGTTGCGTCCCTGAAGCAAGGAAGGGCAAGCGCTGCAAGCGCGTCCATCGGCCCGGACTTCCGTCCACAGTCCAGTCCACAGTTTCATGTGTCAGGACGAAACACCGTGAAACGCCTGGACACATGTAAGTGGTTGTTAGGTTAGGAATTCCCTCGGGAATTGTTCTCTTGCCAAGGTGGGCGTCGAGGGTCGGGCACGGGCCAGGTCCAAGGCATGTCCTTAGCGCCTTTCCGGCGAGGAACTGTAGCACCTGGGCTCCTCCTGGCCGTTCCGGGTCCCGCAGTGATTGGCGCGGCGCGGGATGATCTTTGCCATTGACTCAGCCAGACAGCAAGGCAAGAGTCCGTCGCAGGAGGGGACCCATGGTCGCTCAGAAAACCCCACGGATGGAGATAGTCCTGCACCGAGATGAGGAAGGAGGGTTCTCAAGCGCGGAGACCCGCGACAAACTTACCGCGAGAGCGACCGAATCCTTCGCGACGCTCGGGGTGGCCCTCGGGGACGCCGGAAAGCAATTCTGGTCGGCATTGTCGGATTCGGGAGTTCGCCTTCCAAGTGAAGTCGAGCTGTCTCTGAGCGTGGCACTGGAAGTCGGGGGCCAATGGCTGGTGGTTTCTGGAAAGTCGTCGGCTTCTGTAGCGGTCAAGTTGAAATGGTCCGGTGCGCCGTCAAGCGGAAGCGCTGCCAAGTAGCGGAGGAAAGCCTATATGTGCAATATCGTTCCCGGAGAAGCGGTCGCCGTGGGGCCATCGCGCACAATCCAGCGTCTGTCAGAGCTTCAGCTGCCAGGTAATCTGGAAATCCACCCACTCGCCTATCCCGGACAACACGAAACACCAGAGGAAGACCCCTTCCGCAATGTGTGGATCGCTCACGCAACCGAGCTGCCGATTGGCGAGGAAATTCGAGCGGTGTCTCATCTCGCAGCTGCACTAGGTGGCGCAGTTTTCGCGGGCGAGGCTGTCGCCGATGTGAACACCTATCTCCCGTTCGCCACTGTGCCCACCGCCAAGCGCCGAGACTTGGAGATGAGCCCACCCGCCCAATCATGGGCGGACAATGTTCGAGGACTTGTCGAGAGGATATTGGAGTCGAAGGAGGTAAACTCTCTACTCCTGCCGAGGCGCACTCCGATCGCGTTGGTGGACAGCGGGGTTGATCCTGAGGCACTGCTGTCCGGGCGCAGAATTGACCAGTTCGACTACTCTGAGGACGAGACCGTCCGGAAGGTCGCCAGAGGACGATCTGTTGACACTTGTGGCCACGGCACGCGAGTAGCCCGGGTGCTGGACGCATGCCTGCCAAAGAAGGTTGACCTGGTGTCGGCGAAACTTGGCAACGCCAACGCTGATGTCACAGCTCTGCGAGTCGCACGAACTTACGCCGATGTTGTATCCAGAACCAGCCCAGCCGTCGTGAATCTCAGCCTCGCCCCGGTGGATGACTCGCTTGTTTGTCCTGGCTGCGGCGAGACGTGTCCAATCCCGCCAATTTGCTCACAGGTCCTTCCATTTGTCTTCCGTCTGGCGGGCGCGACGACGATTACTGTTATGGCCGCTGGCAATTCTGGCCAACGCGGCAATTCTCGTTTTGTCTCCGTTGACACACGTACACTTGTACTTGCCTCGGCATTAGACTCCACCGGGAAACGAGCGTCATACAGCAGCGCAGTCGGTGACGGCGTGATTACCGCCCATGCATTTGGCGGCGACAACAAGGATGTGCCTGACGGGGTCACCATGTTTAAGAATCAACCTGAGGCTTACGGAACATCGTTTGCGGCTCCATTTGTCAGCGCGGCGATCTACCCAGTCGTTCTAGCCAAGCGATTGAAGGGCGAATCCATCGCAGCAGATACCGTATTCGGTCCCAACCATCATCGGTCCGGAAGGGGCTGGCTTCCCGACTGGTTCCATGATCGCGAATACTTGGGGGTAGTGGCTCGTCCTTCCCGTTGGTGGTAGCGAAGGGTAAGCGGGGCAGGGCGACACCAGACGGCCCATTCTGGTGTCGAAAAATGCCCCCAGATCCCCCACCAAATCCCCCACTTGTGCGTGGCGGAGCGTGGCGCTCCCTGACCCTTGGTGACGGTAAGTGCCCGCCACGACACAAGTTCTCGACGGAGAAATTGGGCTTTCACGTTCTTAGGATCTGGTATCGAAAGATATGGGGGTTCGAGTCCCCCTCCCCGCACTGCAAGACCTGGATGAAAGTCTCCAAAGACGGCGGGATCCACATTACGCTCGCTCCAGTTCAGGACGACCCCGGCAGCATTGCGGTAGATACCACGAGCGTCTATTTACACCTTCCGTGTGACCGACGTGAACGGCGCCACCCTGCAGGACTCGGGCGTGGTGCTGGTCCCTGACGGTGACTGCGTGGGGACCAACCAGTTTCCCGCCTGTCCCTAGACTGCGCTCTGCAAGTTCCCTTTGGTCCACATCCTCTGGTACTCTCGCCCGATGCTTCGTGAAGCTGCAATAGTCTGGCTCGCCGCGGTTCGCAACATGATGCGCTCTCGCGCTCTCCTGGTTCTCTCGCTGTGCCTCCTCGGATGCGGAGGTCGGGCCAGTCATTTTGCCAGGTCGGCGCGCGCGTCGGTGGATGCGGGCGGAGCAAGAATCGCGTTCGAAACCGAGCTGCACGATTTCGGCACGGTGATTGAGGGCGACAAGCTCAGGTACGTCTTCGTGGTGAAGAACCCGGGCAATGCACCGCTGCTCATCAACGGTGCTCATGCGTCGTGCGGGTGCACGGTGGCCGCGCTGAAGAGCAACTCGATTGCACCGGGGGGAACCGGCGAGGTCGAAGCCTCCTTCGACACCCACAACCGGGTCGGGCCCAGCCGCACCACGATTACTATCGAATCGAATGCCGTGGGCCAGGCCCACACCACGGTCACGCTAACCGCCAACGTGGAACGACTGCTAGCCCTTGAGCAGAGCTATGTGCGCGTGGCGACCGAGTATGGAGTTCCACACGTAGAGAAGGTGTGGCTGACCGGCAAGCTGGTGGGTGAGGCCACCCCGAGAGTTATCAAGTTGGAGAGCCAAGCGCGAGCTGATATGCCAGTGGCCGCGGACAAGGACCCCATCCTCAATGTACTGAGCGTGCGCCCCATCGAGGAGCAGGCGGGTGGCACGGTCAAGAAAGGGCTGGAGCTCAAGCTCAAGGGCGACAGGGTTTCCGCCGGATCTGGCAAGGTAACCGTCGCCACCGGCCTGCCCAAGCCAGAGCAACTTGAGTTGCACCTAACCTGGGGCGTGTCGAGCACGCTTCAGGTAGAGCCGGACCACTTGAGCTTCGGTGCCGGGCCGGGCGAGGGCCGAGAGCGGGTGCTGCGGGTTTCGAGCAAGAAGCCGAATTTCAGAGTGTTGCGGGTTCGTGTACTCGAAGGCCCGTTTGTGGCCGCAGTCGAAAAGCCGGAAGCGAACGCAATATTCAAAGTGAGGGTGACCTGGAACGGGCCCCCGCCCGGCAAGCACGCCGAACCGGGCATCGGCAAGCTGCAACTCATCAGCAACGACCCAGCCGAGCCGAAGAAGGTAGTAGAGCTGAAGACTCCCGGTGTGGCAGGTCCTCCGTCACCTCCGCCTCCATCAGCGCCGCGGTGACCACGACCGGGATTCTACAGGCAGGTGTAGGTTCCCAAGCCGCAAATGCAGGCAGCCGCCACTCCACCAATGCAGATGGAAAGCGGTGACCTGCAGCTCACTCCGTTCGCTGCCCCGGGCGGACAAGGCGAGGCCGGGGCCGTACTCGCCGGACAGAGATAGGTTCCGGAGAGACAAGCACAGACGCCACCCAGGCTGGAAAGAACGCAAATCGGCACACCGGCGGAACAAGGCGCGCCCAGCCGAACCTCAGGCCCGCAGATGAGCTGGCCAACACCGCCATCCCCCAGCAGGGCTGCAATCCCACCGTCCGGGAGCGGAAACCCAAAGCCGCCTCCGCCGGTCGCGCCGCCAGCGCCGCCGTCGGTTCGGGAAGACACCGTCAAGCCATCGCGGCCGCACGAAGCCACGACAAGGATCGCCCCGAAGAATACTTGCGCGAGAGATTTCTTCCGCATGTCGATCTTGACCAACTGCAGGGCCAAAGCCACGAACCAGAATAGTCTGGGGTTGGGCGCACGCAAGTGCAACTGTGGCTGCCAGGAAAACTCTTAACGCTCGACTGCAGGGCCTATCCCGATGTCGCGGCGCCCTCACGCGCAGGCACGCCCTGGCATCATGGCGATCGGAAGAGAAGCGCGCGGTATTCCCTGCGGATGCACACGTTGTTCTCGAAAAGCAGGTAGTGCAGGGCCAAGGCGTCGAGGCTCCCAGGCGCGATGGCGCAGGTCTCGCTGATTTCGACAAGCAAGGCGTCGGTGCTGTCCCAGCGCCGGTAGAGGATCTCGGCCACCCGATAGGGCGTAAGCGAATGGAATCCGTCGCGATCGGCGGGGATGCGCAGGAAGCGCAACACGCGGCGGAAGGCGCGCGCATGCGGGCGCAAGAGCTGGATGGCCACGGCTTGCGCCACGTAGTTCATGGCTTCGCGCTCGTCGCCGGGAGAAAGCAGGCGGGAAACCGCGCTCGCATCCGGTTTGCGCCACACTTGCTGCAGGATGCGCTGGATACGCGCGCCGAGCTGCGCGTATCCGGCCGCGTCCAGACGCAGCGATTTCACGCCGCCCGCTTTCTTCGCCTCGCGCATGCGGGCGAGCAGCGCCGCCGGACCGAGGCTCTTGCCAAGGAATCCCGGCCAGTCGCGCTGGCGCTCGTGTTCGGTGGAAAGGAAAGTCGAAGCGACATAGGCCAAGAACTCGCGCAACGCCCTTTCGCTGCCCAGGTGACGAACCAGGGCTGGCGGATAGTGGTACGTGGGTCCCACAACGTCGAGCCGGGTCTTGCCCGCGCGGCCTAGCGTGGTCATGCTGCGGGCATCGCCGCAGGTGAGCACGCCGTCAATCTCGAAGACGCGAGTGGCGGCGCCCAGGGAGGCAATCTCGTGGCGGTCCGCCAGCCGGTGCCGATCAACCGTGCGCAAGGTGGTGGCGATGGTGCGCGCGTCGGAGAAGGCGTTGCCCAAGAAGAGGTAGAAGGTTTGCCGATCGCGCGGCGGAACCGGCTGGGAGTCGGCCCAATCGAGAAAGCGCCGGTAGTAGGCCAGGGCAGCGGCCGATCGGAAGGGGACGCGGCAGCGGGTCAGGTTCCGGTCGTCGAAGGAGGGGAAGTCATTCCAGCCTGGCTCGAAGCCGGCGGCGATCATGCGCCGTGTGTCCGCGGAGGACATGCGCGGGATGTTGTACGAGCGCCAGCGTGTGCGGCGAGCGGGCTCACGTCCGCGGTTGCGGGCCGCCATGCGACGGGTGAGAGCGCGGGACTGGGCCGGATCGATATTGATCTCAGAGCACACGAACCACACGTAGCGGACACCGTTGCGCTCGAGAAGGTCAAGATCCTGCTGGACCGCTGCCCAGGGTCGGTAGCGGACCTTGCGGCCCTTGACCGCGGGCTCGTTGCAGAAATAGCAACGGAAGGGACAGCCGCGCGCGATCTCCACCGGCGCATGGACGAGCGCGCCGTCGAGGAGCGGCCGTTCGCCGTAAAAGCGAACCAGCTCGTCAATCAAGGTTTCGTCGTACTCACCCTCGGGCGAGGGGGGAAAGAACACGCGCGGGTTGGCGCGAAAGCGCCGGCCCTGGCGAAAGACCAGGTTGGGCACCTGCTCGAGGCGCCGGCCCGCAAGGACGTCCTCCCACCGCTGGAAGAAGCCGTCGGGCTCGCCCTGCACGCCAAAATCCACGCCCAAGCGCTGCGCCGTCCGCAAAGCCTGGGCGCTGAATCCGAATCCACCAGCGACCACGGGCAGCTCGGTGAGCGCGCGGATGTGGTGCACGAGCAAGGCGGTGTCGTCCACCGGCAGGAAGTACTTGGCGGGATCGCCTTCAGGCGGGGGTAGGTAATCCGAGGCCACCACGGTGTCGGCCTGGCGCAGGTGCAGGCCGATCATGCGCGGACGGTGGCGCGCGATGAGGTCGGCCAGCAGCATCGGCCAGCGCGGTTTGGGCAAGCCGACAAAGTCGAAGCGCGCGACCCGCAAGCCAAAGCGGCGCGCCAGCGCCGTCACCTGCACAAAGGCGTAGGGGAAGATGGGAGTCGCTGGCAGATTGGAGGCGTTGAGGAGCAGGAGATCCGAGGGTTCAACCGGCGGCATAGGCAGGCGATTCTAGCCGAATTGTTCACCGGCAGCGTCGTCGGCTGCCTGAGAATTGAGGTCCTACCTGATGATCGCAAATGGTTCGGACTTAGCCGCATTTTATGTTGTTGCGCTACATCTAGCCGGGCTTTCGCCAGTTCCGGCGATGGAAGTCGCGGTCGGGCGGCACCTGGCGCTTGACAGGCCAGACCCTCGTGGCATCGTCTGCCGCGTGGCTTTCCGACTTGCCAGCAGAAGGGCAAGGAACACACGGCACGAGCGTGATGCCTCCCGAATGCCGGGTGCGACCGCGACTTGGCGCCGGAGCTGAGCCGTGGCTCATGCTATCTCTTCGCTCATTTTCTGCGCAACTTCCTCAACCTCCAGCCGAGAACCTCAGACATGAGAAACCGACACGTCGTATGTTCGGGGGTGCTGGCACTCCTCGTTCCAGCGACATCGGGACTTTCCTGTGTGGTGCGAGATTGGAGCGTGTGCTCGCCCCAGGATGAATGCCAGAAAGGGTACACGTGTACCGCTGATTGGAAGTGCGTACGGGACATCGACGGCGGTACCGATGGCCTTGTGGCCGTTGACAGCAACAGCACGGTTGACGCGGTCGCGGGCAAGGACGCGCTGGCTGGGACCGACGCGTCCTTGGGGCCTGCCATCGGCCGGGATGCGTCCGAGTCGGATTCCGTGGCGGTGTCCGTTTCGCACGACGCACCAGTGAGCACCACCCCTGGTCTGGATGGCCTCGAGCTGGACCAAGCGCCGGTGTTCGTTCCGCCGGATGCGCCGCTGGACTCGCGCCCTGACGCGCCGACAGACGCGTTACCTGACGCGCCGGCAGACGCTGCACCTGATGCGCCACTGGCTGTGGTCTCGGACGCGCCCGCCGCGAACGACCCTCCGGACGCACCAGCCCCTGAAGTGCCCCCTATTGGGCTCACGGTGGACGCTGCCGGCACTTGCAGCACCGACAAGGACTGTTCGCCGCAGAAACCGCTCTGTTTGGCCAACCGATGCACAAAATGCTCCAACGACAACGACTGCACAGGCCGGTCAGACACCCCCGCCTGCGCCGCCGCCAGCGGCCTATGCGTCGCCTGCACGGCGAACAGGTATTGCACCGGCGCGGCCTCGACATGCGACACGACCACCAACCAGTGCGTCGGATGTGTCAAGCGCAGCGACTGCACCGGCACGTGCCAGGCATGCACGGACAGCGTCTGCACGGTGGTCAAGAGCCAGGATGATACCGGGTTCTGCGCTGGCACCTGCGATGCCACTGGCAAGTGCAAGGCCAAGAAGGGCCAGACCTGCCAGTCCGTTGCCGGAGGATGTGTCAGCGGGACGAGTTGTTCTCCGGACGGCGTCTGCTGCGACAAGGCCTGCGCGGGTTCCTGCGAGGCCTGTGACATCACGACAGCGCTCGGAACCTGTACGACTCTGGGTGCCAACGTCACCCCTCATACCGGTCACACGGCCTGCACAGGAACGGGTACCTGCGGCGGCAAGTGCGATGGCACGAGTACGGCTTGCGCCTACTCGACCGCAGCCTGCGGCACCCCGTCCTGCACCAACGGCAGCTACCAAGCAGCCGGGACTTGCAACGCCGGTGTTTGCAAACTGCCTGCCGCGAAGTCTTGCCAATACGATTGTGCATCCGCAACGGGAGGCTGCGCGTGCCCACCCGGACTCACCGGACCAAACTGCGATCTCAACCGCTTTGCCGTGCTCACGCCGAGCACAGTTACGACCGACTCATATGCGTTCGCCACCAACGCCGACGGCACGGTCGTCACCGGCAGCCAGGCGGGTGCGGCATTTATCTGGACACTGACGACGGGATCATTGCCATTGGTTCTCTCCCCTTCGATCGCATCGAGCGTCGGCAACGGCATCAACGCGGACGGTGCCGTGATTGTCGGGCAACTTGTCTCGTCGATAGAGGGCTTGCCGCAGCAAGCTTTCCGATGGACAAAGGCCACTGGCATGGTGCCACTGGCGTCCTCTGGTACGGCCAAAGAGTCCGCCCAGAGTGTGACAGCCGACGGATCCACAATTGTTGGCTACACGGATCGCTTCGCGTCGGGCTCTGGCCCATTCCGCTGGACAAGCGCCACTGGGATGGCACCAATGGCAGCCGCGACAGGCGCAACAGCCAGCGAGGCTGACCATATCAGCAGAGACGGCTCCACCGTGATCGGCTTCGGCACGGATTCAACTGACTACGTGGGGATCGTGTGGTCTGGCACTGCCGCGGGTCAGGTCTTGAGTTTTCCGGTGGGCTTCTTGTCGACCAACCTGATCGCGGTCACCTCAGATGGCAGCGCCATCTTCGGGATCTTCGGTGCATTTGCGGGCCCCGGTACCCCTTTCAAGTGGACCCAGGCAACCGGGTCCGTCATCCTCTCGCAGAGCGTTCTGGGGGTCTGGGGTCTCGCGGACGCGAGCAGTGACGGAAGTGTCCTGCTTGGCGAGGGCGACTCCATCCAGGGTGCCTTCGTCTGGGAACTTCCGAGCGGTCAACCGCGTTTGCTCAGTGATATCCTGGTCGCCGAAGGAGTCGACCTCAACGGACTCACGTTGAATCCACGGGCTATTTCCGACGATGGCAACGTGGTAGTCGGGAGCGCAACTCTAGCCGCGACGGGTACCGTCGCAGCCCACAACGTCGCCTTCATGGCTCGCTGGCGCTAGTGCACTGACGCTGCCCTAGCCGCAGGGCCGGCAAGGAGCCAAGCACATTCATTGGCTGAAAGCCATGCAACGGGTTGGGGAGATTGTCTTGGCCTCCTGCAGGCTCAGAAGTAGCTCGTTCACAACAACAGCGGCCGTATGCCACCTCGGCCGAGTACGGCATTCCCGTGAGGTCAGTCGAGTGGGGCAAAGGCTCGGAAGGTTGCCGTCGGCCCTGCGGCCCAGCTTGTCAGAAGTAGCCCTTCGCGATAATGGCCGCCGACATCGTGCTTCCCATTGGCTGCGACCCCGTCAGCGTCGGATGGACACCGTCAGAGGTGTACGTGGAGCCGGGAAAGTAGCCATTGTTGTAGAGCGTTTCCAAATCCACCGCAATAACGGGTGATGCTGCCGTACTGTGGGACGTGGCCCAAGCTGGGATTAGCGAATCTACTGTTACTTCGAAGTTGCACGGTTTGGAGGAAGAGCAACCATTCATGGAGGGGTTGACCGGGATGATCTGAGCCACGAACATGATCGCACTTGGGTTGACTGCTCGCAATTGTGAAAGCACGGTTGTGTAGGCATCAATGACTTTCGTGGCCGTAGCCCGGTCGCCGTTGCCCCAAACGTCATTGGTGGCAAAGTGCATGACAACAATGTCAGGCGGGTTGGCCTTGAACCAGCTCGCCACGTCGCCATTGTTCGTCTCGGTGACTACCAGCTTTCCACTATGCCCCTCGGTCAGAAAACCACCGGCGGGGCTTGTGACGCCGCAGCCTTGATTGTTGATAACACTGCCTATGAATGAGAAATGCGAGTGACCGGCACTCTTGAGATCTTGATACAGGAGTTGTGGGTAGCAGGTAGTCGCCGTAATCGAATCACCAAGGAGCATAATCTTCCAAACGCCCGTGTGCGTGCTTCCGCCCCCACCCGTTGCCCCACCCGTGCCCGTTGCCCCGCCCGTGCCCGTGGCTCCGCCGGTACCCGTGGCTCCGCCGGTCGAATTCCCTCGATCCGCGGCGACATCACGTGGGGCCGCATCGGCCCCGGCATCGCGACCGCCGGTGCCTCCCTGGCCAGTCGTTCCCCCTTGCGTTGTCGACCCGCCTTGGGTCGTCGACCCACCCTTTGCAGTCGACCCGCCTTGGGTCGTCGACCCACCCTGCGTTGTGGTCCCACCTGCGGCCCCACCCGTGGTCACGAGCCCGCCAGTCCCTATCGAGCCCCCTGTGACAACCGCGCCGCCGCTGCTGGCAACGCCGCCAGTACTGGACCGGCCCCCGGTGGCTTGCAGCCCACCAGTCGACAGCGACGGGGTTTCTGTGCCGCTGGTGCAGGCTGAGCATAGCGCCCCAGCAACGAGGGCTGCGCCGAGCAAGAGGTATCGAGAGGGGTTCAAGAGTCGTGGCCGTGTGATGGACATTTGGCTCCTCATACCTAACAAAGAACAAGGGCGGTCATCCGGGAAAACCTTTCAAGAAAAGAGCGGGCTCGGACCCGCGAGAGCGCGAGCGTCGGCTTCAACCGTCGCCGCGATGCCCTCTCTGTTTCAGAACTCCGATACTGCGCTCGTTGAGGCCCATTTGTACCTGCAGCAAGTTGGCATAGAGGCCACGCCGGTCAATCAGCTCATCGTGGGTACCCGATTCGGCAATGTTCCCCTTGTCAAACACCAGGATACGATCCGCCCTGAAGATGGTGCTCAGTCGGTGCGCAATCACGATGGTGGTTTGGCCCCCGAGCAGCCCGTCGATCCCCTCTTGTACCTCACGCTCCGACTCGGCATCCAGTCCAACGGGACTGCGAAGCCAGTTAACGCAGGTGCATTTCTTCGGCGTTTTGCATTTGCAGCAGACAGAATTGCAGAAGGTCCTGTCTCGAAGCTGCCCTAGCTTTGTCAAAAGGACAGTTGGCGGGATTCGACTAGCCTCTAGTGCGATGCATTACGCGAGGTTCGTCCTCGCAGTTTTCGACTGGCCACCTTCGAGGGTGGCTGCAACTGCCCACCATGAGAGGAGTTTCATGAAGTACCTTTCTGCCGGCGAGGCGTCGCGCGAAGGAGGCTGTCCATGACTGCTGCCAGCAAGCGCGTCGCAATTGCTCTGCTTCCGGTGGTCTCGGTCGCGTGGTGTCTGGGCAGCAGTGTCGACGCTCTTGCCCAGACCATCACGATCGACGGCGCGGGCGCTGGGCGCACTTATGACGGAATCGGCGCCGTGACCGGCGGCGGTGCAACCTCCCCCCTGCTCAGGGACTACGTCGAGCCCCAGCGCACGCAGATTCTCGACTACCTTTTCAAGCCGAATTACGGGGCAGCCTTGCAGGAACTGTATGTCGAAATACCTGGTGATGGGAATTCGACCCAGGGCTCGGAGCTGAGCCACATGCATTCGAAGACGGATGAGAACTACGACCGTGGCTACGAGTGGTGGCTGATGGAAGAGGCAAGGAAACGGAACCCGCTCGTCGTGCTGGATTCCGCGGCCTGGTCGGCCCCGGCGTGGGTCGGCAATGGCAACTTCTGGTCGCAAGACACGGCTGACTACTTGTCCAAGTGGATCATGGGCGCGAAGTCCGCCCATGGCCTCGACATCAACTACATTGGGTGCCGGAACGAAAAGGGCGACAACACGAGCTGGCTGAAGACCATATTCCGCCCCACCCTGGACAAGAACGGCCTCACCAGCGTCGGCATCCACGCCTTTGACAACTGGGGAAGCACGAGCTGGAACTGGGCCACCGGGATGAACACCGACGCTACCTTGAAGGCTGCGGTATATGCCATCGGTAGCCACACCACGGCGTCATATGGCTCGACCAACGGAACCCCGCCACCCGCGAACGTCATCGCCATCGGCAAGCCAATCTGGGACACCGAAGAGCACGTGTACGAGCACGGGTTTCAGTGCGCAATCGACATCGTCAGCGCGTTCAATTTCAACTACGTCAATAGCAAGATCACGAAGACCATATATTGGTATCTCATCACCGCGTACTATTCGAACGAGCCGTTCTACGATGTGACCATGGGGGTTGCGAGCTCTCCCTGGAGCGGCAATTATACGATCAATCCTGCGCTGTGGGGCTATGCCCACGTGGGTCAGTTCACCAAGGTGGGCTGGAAATATCTGGACGCCGCGTGCGGAAACTTTTCGGGTGGTGGAAACTACGTCACCATGGTGGCTCCTGGTGGTGGCGACTACACGGTCATCGCGCAGACGTCAGGTGCCACGGCGACAAAGAATGTCACGTTCAACGTCACGGGCGGCCTTTCGACCGGGACGGTTTCGGTTTGGCGTAGCAATTCGACTGCGCAGTTCCAGAAGCAGGCGGACGTCACCCCGGTCAACGGGTCGTTCACCGTGGCCCTCGATGCGAATTCGATCTACACGATCAGCACGACAACTGGCCAGCAGAAGGGCGCGGCGACAGCACCGGCGGCGGCGACCTTCCCGATGCCCTACTACGAGACGTACGATCACTACGCTGACTTCAAGACGGTCGGCTACCGGCCGTACTACCACAACGACATCGCGGGTGGGTTCGAACTCTTCAAGCGTGCGGATGGAACTGGAAACTGTCTGCGACAGGTGGTGAGTCAGCCGGCGCAGAGTTGGGCTCCCGAAACTAATCCGTACACCATCGTGGGCAATACCGCCTGGACGGACTATGAGGTCAGCGCCGACGTCTCGATAGAGACCACTTCGGGCTGGGCGTCGCTGTTGGGGAGAATCAGCTCGACGGGAACCGGCTACGGCACCAATCCAAACGCGTACTATATGACGCTGAGTCCTAGTGGCGCCTGCAGCTTGTATGCATCGTCCACCGGAGGTGGCGCGGGTGCGGCCATCGCGACTGGGCAGGCAACCCTGGCCGCGGGTAGCTGGCACAACATGAAGCTGGTCTTCCAGGGCACATCGATCAAGGGTTCGGTCGACGGCACACAGGTCTTGTCGGCTACGGATAGCAAGTACTCCAAAGGCAACGTCGGGCTCGGCACCGCGGCGAAGACCACCGCTTTGTTCGACAACCTGATCGTCAACACCGTGAACGGGGCCAAGCCCGCTCCGACGGTTTTCCCCCAGGACGGTCAAAGTCCGCCCGACGGCGGCGCAGGTGGAAGTACGGGCACCGGCGGCAGCACCGGTTCTGGTGGAGCCCCTGGCAGCGGTGGAACCACTGGCACGGGCGGAACCACCCGCACTGGTGGCAACACTGGCACAGGCGGAGCCATGGGGACCGGTGGAATCACTGCCACCGGTGGGATCACCCGCGCTGGCGGAAGCCCCGGCGTTGGCGGGAGCCTCAGCCCCAGCACCGGCGGGACCACCACCACCGGCGGGATGTCCGGCACGGGCGGAAGCCCAGGCACAGGTGGGAGCCCCGGCACGGGTGGAAGCCCTACTAGCACGGGAGGGATCCCCGGCAGGGGCGGAACCATCGGCACAGGTGGAAGTCCCGGCACCGGCGGAATCATCGGCACAGGTGGAAGCCCCGGCGCAGGCGGGACCCCCGGCACACCCGGCCAAGGCGGATCCAGTGGGCAGGGCGACGCCGGAACCACCCAGAAGGCGTCTTCTGCCGGTTCGTGCAGCATAGGCAGCACGAACGACCACGGAGCGGGACTGGTCCTGTTCGTCATCCTCGCCGGGACCGCACTGCTCCGCCATGATCGGCGCCGCACCCATCTGTGACCAAATTCCTGAGGTGAAGTTCTGAGCGCCGGAATCGGCGACAACCGTGGCGACGATTCCGGCGTCAGTTACGGACTGCACTGCCGGCGGCGTCGGCCACGGGATCTGCTGGCAGGCGGGCCTTCAGCTCCGCGATTTGCTTGCGCGAGTTCTCGGCTCCGATCATGTCCCCACTCTTTTCCCGGAAGGCCTCTCTCAGTTGTAGGGACGCCACATTTCTATGGATCTCTGCGGGATCAACCCAGTTGTCAGCCGGAGTGGCAATGGCAGGAGGATTCGCCGCTGGATGGGAGATCGACGGATGCAACTCCAGCCGAAACGGCGGTTTCTCAGTCGGTGGACGTGTGCGCGCTCTTGGCCGAGTAGGTGCCTCGGCAGACGGATTGGGAGGCTCGCTGGAGTACTCCGCATCCGCCGCCGCCTCAAGACGCGGTCTTGAATCCGCGGGCCCCCAAAGCAGCACGGCCACAACACCCATCATCGGAAACGCTGACAGACCCGCCGCCAGCAAGAGGCCCCGAGCAAGCCTCACGCGCTACCTCAATGGCTTGTGCAGTCGCTTTGTACGGTGCCTGCCGCCGCGTTGCAGTCGGTCCCGCTGCACGGGTAGTGCTTGGTGCCGACCACGTACTCGCACTGCGTCGCGCCGCTATTGCAGCACGCTTCTACGTCGCTCTTGTTCTTCTCACAGGTAATGCCAGTCGATAGGCATGTCGGCTCGTCAGAAGAACAGGAGGAACCCAGCAATGCACCGGCCGACAGTACTACGCACAAGACTACCCTAGAGAAGTTCATGGTTCGCCTCACACAACGGCTAGCATTTCGTGCAAAAGAACGCACGGACGAAATTGCTATCACGGAGCCGCCGGCTAAGGCAAGTGCAAATCGGGCTTCTCAGACCCCCAAATTGCCTCATCCCCTCCGGCTTCCCTGCAGCGAGAGATACTGACAATGATTTCAAGTGGTTGCAGTGATGCCGGTGTATCCGTGAGGCTCACGTGCTTCGCAGACCGGGTCGCGCGCAGGTGCCGCGAAAGGCGAAGAACAACGTGCGTTATCGAGCGGCGCAGAGTCAACTGCCTACCACCTTGAGCATGACCACGCCGCGCGACGCAACCGTGGCCGTGTACTGGGTGGCGATGGAAACTAGATCGGTGTGGGACCGGAGGTCGCGCACAGTGGCAGAGGTAGATGTCATTCCGAGACTAGTCCAGGTCACCGTGATGTCGGCACTGGCTCCAGACCCTATCCGTTGACGGCAGTGGAAAAGCGTATCACATTAGTATGGCGATCCGGCTGGAGGGTCGCGTGTGCGCGGAAACTCAGCCAGGGAGGCATTATGAAGAGCACAATGGTTGGCAACACCCTAGCTGGGCTTGCGACCTGTCTATTCATCAGCGTGTCTCTGATGGACTGTGGGCCGGAGTTGCCAGTCGGCTCGACGGTGGGAAGCGGGGGCAACGGCGCAGGGGCGGGAAGCGGGGGCAACAGCGGAGCGGGAAGCGGGGGCAACGGCGGAGGTCAAACCGGAATCATACACAATCTTGGCGGCTCTACCGTGATCGACACCAATACCGGGGATGATGACGCGGGCACGGGACAGTCTCTGGCTGCCGTGTGGCCGCCTCCTTCGCCGCCCTTCGTGAACGTGACGGATGCGGCCACTGGCGCCTATGCTCTCGGTCCACCGATTGATTCATCCGGAGACGCTGGCGCGGCAGGAGGGAGCATTGGGACTTCCACTCCTGCCACTCAGTGTGCTGCCCTTCTCGGCGTGGCTCGCGACTTCAAGATGGGAAATCGCTCCGGCGGCCACCCGGATTTTGAGACGGCACAGGTTGCAGACGATCCGGGGATCGTGGCCAGTACCCTGGGCCCCGACGGCAAGCCGGCCTATGCCAACGCGACCGGCAACTCCCCGTCCACCCACGGCAAGGCCTATTTCGACCAGTGGTACAACGACGTTCCAGGGGTCAACATGTCGTACATATTGGCGCTGCATTTGGTCAACGACGCCAATGGGGTACCCACTTTTGCAGCGACCTTGCCCAATTCATCTTTCTTTCCCCTCGATAATCAGGGCTTTGGCAACGAAGGCCAGAATCACAACTTCGCCTTCACCACGGAGATTCACACTGCCTTCAGCTACAAGGGGGGGGAACAATTTACGTTCAGCGGCGATGACGACCTGTTTGTATTTATCAACAACCAGAGGGTCATCAACAAGGGAGGGCGCCATGCGCAGGAGAGCCAGACAGTTCTTATTGATTCGCTAGGACTAACGCTGGGAAATGTTTACGACATCGCGGTTTTCCACGCGGAACGCCACACCAACCAGTCGAATTTCGAGATTCAAACCACCCTCAGCTTTGTCAACTGTGGGAAGGTGAACAACATAATCTACTAGCCAGAAATCTGTCTGAAACCCCAACCGAACCGGTTACCATCCCTGACAAAGCAAGGTCATGCGCGGCAGCATGAGAGTTCGACGGATCGGCACAGTGGTCGGAGTGCTTCTCGGGGCAATCGGCTGCATGAAGACAGACCGGGTGGTGGCCGTCCAGATGGATATGAATATGGATGGAGGCTGGGACATCGCTCTAGGGGATGTCGCTCTGGAGGACATCGCTCTGGGGGACATCGCTCTGGGGGACATCGCTCTGGGGGACGCCGCTCTGGGGTGGCGTCCCTTCTCCACGCCGACGGCGGTGACAGGGCTGGTCGCCGACACAACCGACTGCCAGTGCCCGACGCTCACCGCCGATGAATTGGAGCTCTATTTTTCGTGCGCAAGGCAGGGTGAGGCGAGCTTGCACATCTGGACCAGCACGCGGGCCTCACGCGATGCCGGGTGGAACTGGAACCCGGCCACGCTGGTTAACGAATTCGTCAGCGTCTACAACGAGCAGGATCCAGACGTTTCCAATGATGGCTTGACCATGTACTTCGCAAGTGACCAATTGGGCGAGGGTTATCAGATCTATTTCTCGCAGCGAACCACCAGGGAGCAGAAGTGGCCCAAGGCTGTGCTCGTGCAGGGGCTTGGCTTTTCCACCGCGGAGATCAGGGGCCCCAGCGTGAATCCCAGTGGGCTTTTCATGACTTTTTGCTCCGCCCCGCGGGGCACAGAGGACTTTAACCTCTACTCCGCGTCACGTACCGACCCCGCGGTAGACTGGGGAAATGTCCAGCCGCTTTCGGGCATCAACTCGGGAAGGGCGGACGCGGATCCTGCGCTTTTCCATGATTCGCTTTCCCTTATTTGGAGTTCCCGAGCCCCTAGCAACGGAAAATCGTGGGATCTTGTTGAAGTCAGCCGTCTCGACTCGATCATAGCTTTTTCTGCTCCGAAGATTACCCTGGACTCCCTCAACACGAGTGTCTCGGAGCGCTATCCCTGGGTGTCGCAGGATGGAACCCATATCTTGTTCACCAGGGAGGCAGTCGGAGCTCCCGGCGTCATCTATGAAGCATGGCGGTAGGGTTCATCTGGCAACTCGTAGTTGACAACCTCGCATTCTTCGGCGCTACACTTGGGTATGGCCTCCGCGGAAAGCAGATTTCGTTTTGCCGTTCCCGCCGAGGCGCGCAGCTACTCGTCCGATGCGAGTTCGTCCGATCTGACAGCCCTGGCGTTGGCGGCGCGGACACACGCGCCCGCGGCCATGCGCACTTTTCTGGAAGCCATCGCGCCGTCGGTACGTAACGTCTGCCGTGGCGTATTGGGAGCTGGCCACGTCGACTTGGAAGATGCGGTCCAGGAGTGCTTGATCGACATCCTGCGGGCCCTCCCCAAGTACCGTGTCGAGGGGGCTATCGTGCACTACACGAACCGCATCGCACTGCGATCATCCATCGCCGCGCGCAAGCGAGCACGAAGTCGAGAGCAGCGGTTGCGCACGCTCGCTGAGCAGGCTTCCGTCCCGAGCTTTGCCGGAAGCGATGACTCACTTCCCAACCTCTGGCTGGTGCGCGATACCATCGACGAGCTGTCGGCGGTGCAGGCCGAGACCATTCTCATGCGCATGGTCTTGGGTTGCTCGGTGGAAGAGATAGCCGTGGCTACCCAGGTGCCAGTCAACACGACCAAGAGCCGTCTGCGTTTGGCCAAGGATTACCTGCGGCGTCGGCTCGACGGGGAAACGGAGGCTGGAAGGGGCGAGCATGGATTCTGAAGCGCATCCCGAGGAGGCCCTTGACCGGGCCCTGCGGGGCGAGCTGTCTAGAACGGAACAGCGCGCTTTGGAGGAGCACCTCGCCGCTTGCGGCGCCTGTGAGGCTCACCTGGCACTTGCTCGCTCGCGACAAAAGCTGCAGCCCTGGGGTAGCCGCCTGAACAGCCTTGCCGTGGACCACGCGTTGGCCCAGTTCGGACGCGCACGCTGGCCGGCGCTGCTTTTCTGGCCGCCCCGGAGGCGCTGGCTGCTGGCAACCGCAGGGATGCTGATGGCGCTGGGTAGCGTGGCAAGCGCAGCATTATGGTCTAGGCAGAATCCCGCCCGCGAGCAGGTTGTGCCCCAGGGGACCATGGTGCGACCTGCCGCGCGGACAGCAGCTCCACCCAGGGCAGCCGTGGCTTTGTCGGAGTCGCCCTCGTCTGCGCAGGCCGAACTCATAGAGGAGAGCCCCGTCATTCCCCAGGCACCGCGCGTGCAGCCGAGCGCAGCCTCGCTTTTTGCGCAGGCTTCCCACTTGCGCGACCGCAACCGGGTGGACGAAGCCATCGCGGTTTTCCGCAAGCTGCAGCAGCTCTTCCCCAAGACGCGCGAAAGCCGGATCTCATTCGCCGTGGCTGGCCGCATGCTGCTCGACCGCGGGCGCCCTGCTCAGGCCCTCGCCCAATTCGACCAGCACCTGGCATACGCGGGCGAGGCTTCGCAGGAGGCCCTGGCTGGCCGCGCGACCGCGCTGGGACAGATGGGGCACCTTTCCGCTGAGCGCGAGACCTGGGAGAGGCTGCTCGACTCCTACCCCGGAACGGTCTACGCCCGCCAAGCCAGAGAGCGCTTGTCTCAGATGCGCCGCCTGCCAGAAGCTATGCCTGGCATCGAGCATTCTCGCTAAGTATGGTTGGGGCGTGAACGGTCGGAAAAGCGGCGCTGCACCCGCGCTCTGGCCCGCCTGCCTTGAGCTGGTCCTGCCATGCCTATTGCTGGCCGCCGTGGTCGCCATGCCGCGATCAGCGGCAGCGGAAGAACGGCAGCACATCAATGCGGTGCTGGCCGCTGACCCGGCGGTAGTCGAGAAAATTGTCGCCGTGCTCCGCGGTTCGCTAGACGGCCAGGGATTGGACATCGTCGCGGTCAGCGCGGCCCGGATCGATCCACTTGACATCGCCCGCTTGCCCATCGATCGCTCGCCCACCGGACCCGTGGCGCACCTTTGGCTGGATCTGACCGCAGGCCAACCCACGATGTATCTCCTGGATGCGCGAAGTGGGCTCGTCTATTTGCGCCCCCTGGCGGTGCACGCAGATCCGGACGTGGTCGAGTTGGAGCTGATACGCTTCGTTGTGGACAGCTCGGTGGAGGCCATCTTGAAGGGACGCGCGCTGGGTGTGAGCCGCGACGAGTTCGAACGATCCTTGGCGTCTTCTCCAGCGCCACCGCCGCCACCGCCGCCGCCGCCGCCGCCAGCGCCACCGCCAGCGCCACCGCCACCGCCACCGGTGCCGGCTCCGTCACCGGTGACGGAAGCGATCGGTCGACAGCCCGGATGGGCGATCGCGGCGGGCTATTCAGGGACCATGCTGTCGACTGATTTGGTCGCGCACGGTCCGGAATTGGGAGTGGAGCGGCGCTGGCCGCGTCTTTGCCTGGGCATGACGCTGTCGCAGCATTTCCAGAAGATGGTGACCC
The DNA here is from genome assembly GCA_003153015.1 of Myxococcales bacterium. Taxonomy (GTDB): domain Bacteria; phylum Myxococcota_A; class Polyangia; order Fen-1088; family Fen-1088; genus Fen-1137. The sequence goes on along the minus strand of PMBS01000137.1, from coordinate 1,682 downwards.
GCGCAGACGTGGGCACGCAGTTGCTCTCGTCCGGGATTCGGATCTCAGTTGCCTTTCCCAAGGCCATCACCTCGCACCTCTCTGCGTCGTTTGGCCTAGGGGCGGGGGTGGACGCAACGCATGTGACACCAAATGGGAACGGTGCAGAGCCGGCCTTCTGGGCGACCGATCCCCTGGTTCTCGCGGTGGCCGCGCTTGAGAGTGCCTACGACCGCTTTCTCGTATCCGTGCGCGTTGGAGTCGATTTCGATCTCATAGCCCCGCAGTATTTGGTCGACAGTTCTGGCGGAAGGCGCGTTCTATGGACGCCCTCGCGGTGGCGACCATTTGCCGCTATGCGGCTCGGTTTCGCGTTCTGAGATTCCCGGTTTTTGGCGGATCCAGAATGACCCGTCTTGCGGAGTAGCCGCCCCTTAGTATCTAGAAGGAGTTTCTCATGCAAAGTAAATGTTCCCTCTTGACTGTCCTCCTCTCAGCGACCCTTGTCGCTTCTGCGTGCTCAAGCGAGACAGCCGCCCCGCACCCCGGGAGTACCGGCGGTAGCTCACAGAGTTCCGGCGGCTCGTCGACGACCAGCGGAGGAGGTGCAACAGGGGGAGGCACCGTATCAGGGGGAGGCACCGTATCAGGGGGGGGCAACTCGGGCGGAGGCACTACCAACCCTGGCTCGGGCGGAAAGAGCTCCGGCGGCCAAACCGTGGTGGGCAGCGGCGGCAGCGCGACCGGCGGCCAGACCGTGGTGGGCAGCGGCGGCAGCGCTACCGGGGGCGGAACCGTGAAGGCCGGTGGCGCAATTGCTACCGGGGGCGGAACTGTGACGGCCGGTGGCGCAATTGCTACCGGGGGCGGAACTGTGACGGCCGGGGGCGCCACGTCTACCGGCGGCGGAACTGTGAAGACTGGTGGCGCTACCGCTACCGGGGGCGGGACCGTGAGGGCCGGCGGCGCAACCGCTACCGGGGGTCAGACAGTTCCGTCGGGTGGTGTGGTCACCAACGGCGGCCAGACCGTCCCGACCCAGGGCGGCAACGGGGCAGGTGGTTTCACCGCAGTCCCAATGGGAGGCAGCACCTCCCCTGCAGGCGAAGCCGACTACAGCATGGACCCGGGTTGGCAGTTCAACAAATCGGACGTTAGCGGCGCCCAGGCCACAACGTTCGCCGACACCGGTTCCGGTTGGAGTACGGTCAGCACGCCGCATTCGTACAATGACGTGGATTCCTACAGAGGTTACATCAGCCACAGCGGCGGTGACCATGGCTTGTACCAAGGACCGGCGTGGTACCGTAAGCATTTCAAGATTCCTGCTGCACTCGCTGGCAACAAGTTGGTCGTCGAATTCCAACGGATCCGGCAAAGCGCCAGCTTCTATATCAACGGAACAGCGGTCGGAACCTACGCCGACGGTGTCTCACCGTGCGGCATCGATATCACCGGGAAAGTCACTGCTGACGGGACCACCGACAACGTTCTCGCGGTTCGCGTCGACAACAGCGGGGGCGGCTTCTACTGGAACGCGAATGCAACCAACCCGAGCCACGGTGGATTGGTGGGGCATGTCTGGCTGCACGCGCCGGGCAAGCTCTACCAAACCTATCCACTCTACCAAAACCTGAGTACGTCGGGCATTTACATCTACGGCACTAGCTACGCCAGTATCACCAACAACACCGCGCAGGGCG
>PMBS01000232.1 GCA_003153015.1 Myxococcales bacterium | reverse complement strand
CATGGTGTCGAAGAAGTCGGACAGCAGTAGGGCAAAGACCGCCGTGACCAACGCGGGCGAGAGCATCTGCGCGATGGCCGGCGTGCCCCTCACCGTGGCGAAGGGTGCCAAGAAGGTAGAGAAGTCCATGGGAGCCAGTACCGCCGTGGGCCAGTGCGCGACGCCCAAGAGCAGCGCCGCGAAAGTGGCTGCCAGCAGGCCCCACAAGATCTCGCCCTTCACGCGCAAGCAGCGGAAGGCCAGGGTCGCGCCCAGGCCGATGAGCGTGACCCACAGGTAGCGCTGCGAGAAATCGCCCAGGGTCACCAGGGTCACGGGCGCAGGTCGGATCACGCCGCCCTGGTTCAGGCCGATGAAAGTAATGAACAGGCCGATGCCTCCGCCGATGGCGCGCTTCAGGCTCATCGGGATGGCGTTCATCACCGACTCGCGCAGCCCGCTGAGTACGAGCACGACGAAGGCCAACCCTTCCAGCAGCACCGCGGCCATGCCCACCTGCCAGGGCACGTGCGCCTGCTGCGCGCCAATGATCGAGAACGACACCACGGCGTTGAGCCCCATGCCCGAGGCCAGGGCCAGCGGCCGGTTGCTGACCAGGCCCATGGTGATGCACATGACGGCAGCACCAAGAGCGGTGGCGGTGGCGGCACCGGCAAAGGGTACGCCGGCAGCGGCCAGAATGCCGGGGTTCACGAACACGATGTACGCCATGGTCAGGAACGTGGTGGCGCCGGCCAGGGCTTCAGTGCGCAGGCTGGTGCCCCGCTCGCTTAGCTTGAAGAATCGATCGAGCATCGTGCCGAAGTGTACACCGGTCTGACCGACCCCGGTTTGCCCGGGTATCGGAGAATCCCACGCAACTTTCTCGAAGGGCGTCCGACAACCCAGGCATGAGAAAAAAACGCCGCCGATTCCGTTCCGGTTTCGTCCCTTTCCGCAAGCGCACGCGGTCTGCCGGCATCACCGTCGAAATGGCCCCGCGACGCATCGTCGCCATGACCTTGGCCGATGAGTTGGCCGGGGCGGTCGCCGCCGACGCTATCCAACGCCAAGACTTGGTCGATGCCGCGCTCAGTGTTGGGCAATGGCTCGCTGATCAGGGCCATCCTGGCCGCTGGGACAAGGTCAAGCCGTCCGCGATTCTGCGCTGCCTCGACTTCCTGCCCAACCACGAACGCGAGCGCTTCCTGTTTTCGTTCGTCGGCCTGCTCGGACATGGGGCGCTGACCGGACAGATTCCACCCCTGCCGGCCAAACAGTCAATCGACGAGATCTCGAAGCTGACCTGCGAAGAAACCGTGCGCGCCTTTGCGCGTACCACGGCCGCTCAGTTGCAGCCCCTGCCTTGCTGATTCAGACGCCCGGAACGTTGGTCAGCATCTCCAACATCTGCGCCGCGCGCCGGTCGCCGGGGTCGAGTGCGACACAGTGCTTGAAGACCTCGGTGGCCTCGGGAATCTTGTTGGATTCATAGTAGGCCATGCCCAGATGATAGAAGGCCGCCTCGTCCTCCGGGCAGTTCTCCACCACCAGCTTGAAGTTGGCGATGGCTTTGTCGTACTGGCCTAGCGACGCGAAGTTCACGCCCAGGTGGTAGTTGGCAACCTTGGCCGCCGGGTTGAGCTCGACCACGCGCAGGAAGGACGCGATGGCTTTTTGCTGGCGTCCTAAGTGGTAGTTGGCGATTCCGATCCAGTAGTGAGCCGCCGCGTAGTCAGGGCTTAGCTCCAGGCAGCGCTCCATCGTCGCAATCGTCTTGTGGATCTGACCGCCGCGATAGTAGCTCAAAGCCAGGTCGTAGTGCGCTTCGGGGAACTCAGGCTTGAGCTTGATGGCCTCCTCTAGGTACTTGGTCGCCGACCCGATGTCGCCGAGGCGGTAGTAGAGGATACCGAGGCCGCACAGGACGTGGGCATCGCGCAGGCCCATCTCGTAGGCCTTCAACAGGGTCGCGATCGCAGGCCCCACCGGGCCTCCTTCCATGCGCCCTTCCATGGCCCGTCTCGCCAGCATGTACTGGTCCGGAATCTCCCTGGTCGCCGGCATGCCGCAACGCGGGCAGAAGCGAAAATCAGCCGCCATCTCATTCTTGCATTGCAAGCACAGATTCATAGGACCTCCTTGTTCCTCTGCGTGAGTCTATTTTTCCCTGACTACCAATTTGATGTCCGCGCCGCGCCACCGTCTCACGTAATTCCGCATTTTCTGCGTTTCCTATTCGGCTTGTGGGTTGGCCACCCGAGGTTTCCTATCACATCTTCGCTTGCAGCGGTATGGTAGAAAGAAGACCGGTAGAGTCCTTATTCGCTCGTTCTGAGCGAGATCCCATGCTAGTTATTGATTGCGCAGGTGGACCCACACGAGATCCGGTTGCGCCAACCTGAGGAGGACACCATGGACAGGGACGGGTTTCCGCGCGCTGCGAAGCTGAAAGACGGATCAAGCGTAGAGATTTCGCTGGCCAGCGCGGCCGACGGCTCGGCCCTGCTGGACTTCTACCGCTCGCTTTCCGACGAAGACCGGCTGGTGCTCAAGGACGACGTGACCACGCCGGGCTGGCTGGCGCGGTTTCTTGCCAAGCTGGAGTCGGGCGCGGCCACCAGCCTGGTGGCGCGCGCAGATGGCCGCATCTGCGGCGAGGCCACGTTGCACCGCAACCTGCACGGCTGGAGCCGCCATGTGGGCGAGATCCGGCTCAGCGTGGCCTCCGACCGCCGGGGCAAGGGCCTGGGCTACGCGCTGGCCGCTGGGGTGGTGAAGCTGGCCATCGACCTGGGGCTGGAAAAAATGGTGGCGCAATTGGTGGAGAGCCAGGCGGCCGCCCGCAAGACCTTTGAGCGGCTGGGCTTTCGCAAGGAGGCCGAGCTCGCCCGCCAGGTCACCGACATTCGCGGGGCCAAGCGCAACCTGCTCGTCTACTCCAACGACGTTTCACACATCTGGGCGGCGATGGAAGCCTTGGTGGAGGACTACCGACCGCACGAGGGAAACTGACTAGCGCGGACCATTCACGACCGGCTCGACACGCCGCTTGGCGCTATTTCACCCAGGCGTCCTACGTATCTGGCTACGCCGGGTCTGATTCTGGTACCATTCCGAGGGCACAAGTGCACCGCAAGTGATCGGACACAAGGTCAATAACTACGAGCTAAAGCGCCTTCTTGGTGAGGGCGGCATGGGGGCGGTGTATCTGGCGGAGCACCCGTTGCTCGGCCGCAAGGCGGCGGTGAAGGTTCTCAAACCTGAGTTGGCCGCCAACACGGAGCTGGTCCAGCGATTCTTGAACGAAGCGCGCGCGGCCAACGCCATCCATCACCCCAACATCATCGACATCATCGACGTCGGCCTCCTGCCCGAGGGAGTGCCCTACATGATGATGGAGTTTCTCGAAGGCGAGAGCCTGGCGGCGCGGCTGCGCCGCGTGCAGCGCCTGACGGTGAATGAGGCGTGCAAGTGTGCGCGCCAGACGGCTTCGGCACTGGCCGCCGCCCACGCGGTTTCCATCGTTCATCGCGATCTCAAGCCGGACAATCTTTTCATCGTGCCCGACGCGCAGAATCCAGGGCAAGAACGCATCAAGGTCCTCGATTTCGGCATCGCGAAGCTGCGGCCCGAGTTTGCCCCCGGAACACCGCGGACTGGGGTGGGCGCCCTCATGGGCACGCCCGCCTACATGTCCCCTGAGCAGTGCATGGGCAAGACGACGGAGATTGATCATCGCGCCGACATCTACGCCCTTGGCATCATCCTGCACGAAATGTTGTGCGGCCAGCCGCCCTTTGTGGGGCAAAGTTTCGGCGATCTGTTCCTCCAGCACATCACCGTCGCGCCCAAACCGCTGCGTTCAATTCGCCCTGACGTCTCGGCCCATCTCGAAGCCGTGGTGCAAAAGGCCCTGGAAAAGGACTACAAGGATCGCATCCAGACGATGGAGGAGTTTCTCCGTTTGCTGGCGCAGGCCCCTTCAGAGTCGACCCCGATGGGCGAAGAGCAGCCCTTGGTCAGGCGCGACCGGGGCTCGGCGGTTATCGGCGCCACTTCCAGCCGCTCGGCCCTGTCCAGCATTGGCGACTTCGCGCCCACCACGTTGTCGTCCACCATCGGCCAAGTGCATACCGCAAGCCAGGACGCCCCGGCCAAGCGGGGCAGTCGACAGATCGTCTTGGTGGGAGCGGCTGCCCTTGCCCTGTGCGCGCTGGCGTTTGGCGTTGGATTGAAACTGTGGGGCCGTTCCACCGTGCCCAGCCTAGACGGCCAGCGGGCTGAAAAGAGCGCTCCTGCGGTTGCTCAACCCATCCCACCGCCGATCGCGCCGCCACCTGTGCCTGTCCCGCCGCCAGCCGAGCCTGGAGTTCCCGCACAGCCCAAGCTCCCCGAGCCTGCGGCCAATCCGGCGGTGGCCGGCCACGAGAGCAGCGAGCCCGCGGCAAAGAACATCCCCTCGTCCAAACGCGATCGCGCAAAGAAGAGGGCGAGCGCACGGCCAGAACGCCGCAATCCCGAGGCGCCCTATCGTCCTGCGCTGGATGTCCCGGTCGTTGCCCCCAAGCCCGTGGAACCTGCGCCGCGGCCCTCGCCGCTGCCTGCTCCTGCTGCTGCCCCCGCGGGCCCGAAGGTCATTCGGCGCGAGAAGTTCTAGCTCTGGCTAGCGAAGGTACGGCGCAAGACCAAGACTTTGGTCCCTCATCGCTTTCGCGACAATGCCAGCGAGCTTCTCTGCGCCCGCAAGGTTGGTGTTCGTTGCGTCCCCCGCATGATATTGCTGCCAGCCGCTGGGGCCAAGCCCGGAGTACCACGCGATCGAGAGAGAGGTGAGGTCAATGAAGGGTACGCCCTTGTTTGTCGCGGCATCGGCCGCCGCTACTGCATGAAGGCTGGATTGGTCGGCCACCGTCCCATCGGCGTTGAAAGTTGCTCGCGCAGGAGGCGAGATCAGAATTGCGTTGACAGTCGCGGCTTGTGCTTCGGCCACATATCGCTCGAGGTTCGTCTGCACGGTCGTGTCCAGCACTCCCTTGTCGTTGTGCCCAAACTGGATGAGCACCCAGTCGCCCGGGGTCCACTTCGCCTTGATGGCACCCCACAAATAGGAGGATCCATAGAAGGCGGCGGAGCTTGCGCCGCTATTGGCGTAGTTGGCAATTCCGACCGGAGGCGCGAAAAACTCAGGCAGCATCTGACCCCAACCCGCGAAGTTGCCACCGGTCTGGTCGGCAGCGGTAGAGTCGCTGGCTATGTAGACCATGATCGGCTTCGTCTCCGCCGTGGTCTGAACGGCGTATCCGATGCCGGCAATCACCGGATTCTTGCCTGAGAAGAACAGATCCAGTCCCGGATATCCGCCTGGCGCGCCGGTAGGTTGCCCCTCCATGGCGCGCACGTTGACCACGAACGCGTAGGTCAAGAACTGGCCGGCGCCGGTGTTCACAGACTGCAACAGGCCTCGGCTCGATTCTGCGCTGATATACGTGTCACCGGGAAGACCGCTGCCCAACTGCACGGTCACCAGGTAGTTCCCCGCGTTGTCCGTGGCGGCTTGCGTAGGAGTGTTCAGATCGAGGTTGTAGTCCGTGCCATGAAAACGACATTGGACGCAGGTGTTCCCGGCGGGCTGGCCGACACACGCGTGGGTATCTCCCGGTAGGCTCGCCGTGCACGAAAAGAAGGTATTCGCGCTGGGCGTGGGATACCCCGACGGAATACCGCCACCCGTGCTGGTGGTTCCGCCCGCGCTGGTCGCGCCGCCCGCGCTGGTCGCGCCGCCGGTATTTGTCGTCCCGCCCGCACTCGTAGTTCCGCCCGTGCTGGTCGTCCCACCTGTGCTGGTCGTGCCGCCCGAACTGGTCCTACCGCCCGAGCTGGTGGTTCCGCCCGAGCTGGTGGTTCCGCCCGAGCTGGTGGTTCCGCCTGCGCTGGTCGTGCCACCCGATCTGGTGGTTCCGGCCGAGCTAGTGGTTCCGCCTGCGCTGGTGGTTCCGCCCGAGCTGGTGGTTCCGCCCGAGCTGGCGGTTCCGCCTGCGCCGGTGGTTCCACCAGCGCTGGTCGCGCCACCCGCGCTGGTGGTTCCGCCTGCGCCGGTGGTTCCACCTGCGCTGGTCGTGCCACCCGAGCTGGTGGTTCCGCCCGAGCTGGCAGTTCCGCCCGAGCTGGTGGCTCCGCCTGCACCTGTTGTTCCTCCCGTTCCCGCGCCTCGATCTTGGGGCGCATCCACAAAGCGATCACGCGTGTCAGCAAGATCAAGGCTCGCCGTCGGACCGTCACCACCGTCGTATTGAGGTAGGCCAGCCTTCGCTGCAATTTGCCCAATCTGGTCGGGAGTCAGTTTGGTTGAGCACAGTATGTCCTTGCAGCAGATGCTCACAGCTCCATTCAACTGCGCGACTGGTTCGCAGGTGTACCCGGACGGGCAGTCGCCGCCCTTATGACAGATGACATTTCCGTTCGGCACATTCGGCGAGAAGACACAGGATCCCAGCGCGCATACGGCGGATACCAGTAGGATGCGTGTCGTGCTTGGCATGGTCATGTTGGCCTCGCTGCGCACCTAAAATGCCATCTGCAGGCTTGCGCCCGCGCCGTTGGTCATGAATATGGGCGATACGCGAGCTGAACTTGACTTGGGTTCATCTGAACCGGTCCCCATCCAGTAGAGCAGACTGCCCGCGACCACGGCTGCCGCCCCTACCCCGTAGGAGATCCATTGCAGGGTTTCGTAGCGATAGCCATCCGTTAGCTTCCCGCTGATAGCGGACGAGTCTACCACGCCGTTCTTGGTCTGGTCCTCGACCTGACTCTGGGTCTGCCGCACCAGTAGGCCGAACACCACGCCGCTCGCCAGGGCCGCGACCCCTAAGATGCCGACCCCGAGGCCGGTGTAGCGCAGGCCGCGCCCGGGTTTCGGCTCGGGCGCCGGGACCTGAGTGGACACGGTGGTGGCGGCTTCCGGGGCAGCGGAGGTCGCCCCAGAGAGTGAGCGCTCCTTCTGCTGTTCAGTTTCGATTTCCGTGATGTAGTTCTGCGCGTCCTTGACATCCTCGTCGGGCGCCCCCTTGCTCTTGCGCAGAAACTCCTTGAATCGAGATAGGGCCGGGACCAGTTGGGCATTCTGGTGATAGCAGCGCCCCTGGTTGAAGATCCAGATGGGGTCATTGGTTGCGGTGTACAGCTCGGCTAACAACTGAATGCCCTTTTGCACATCGCCGGCTGCGCAGGCTGTCTTCGCCTCACCCACCCGAGGGTCCGCTGCCGATTCCTGCGCCTGGGCGACTTGGCCCGCAAGCAGGCAACCCACCAGTAACCCAAGCGTTCTCATCATGGTGTTCCTCGCATGTTCAGCCACTCGGTCAGAAAGCGGCGTTGGCCAAGAATAGTAACAGAATGCGCCCCGGGAGCCCAGGGCCGCGAGGCACGTCGTAATCCCGCGATGGCCGCGGAAGGTCGTGGCCGTAGACGTGGCCGTGGTCGTGGCCGTGGCCGGACATCCTCCGTCGACCACGACCACGGCCACGACCACGGCCACGGCCACGGCAATACCCCCAGACGATTGTCCCGTTTGGGTGCGCGGCTTGATCGTCGAAGCCCTGGTATTCCAATGGCCTCTGCTGTTTCGCTCTGCCTGTCGCGGGATTAGGGGGCACGGGAAACCTTGCGCGCCACGCTGGGTCAGGAGACCAACTTCGCCGCGGTCGCGAAGAAGGGCGATTCTCAAAGGCACTGCTGGAGTTGAGCGCCCGGTTGCGAAGTCAGATATGCTACCCCGTATGCGTGCGATCGCCTCCTTGGGTTCAGAGACGGCAGCGAGAAGAGCCACGCGAGTCGGCGCCCGAGTTGACAGTCAGGGGACTGCGTGCAGGACGACTTCCGACACGGCGACCGTTCCCAGTGACATCGCTCGCGTGCCTGCATCCCGCTTGCGCCACAAGGGAGGGCACGTGGGCATGGGCGTTAAGCGAGGCCTGACGGAGAAATCTGTGACCCCTTCTCCCCGGTCCTCCGGGCGAGGGCGCGGCGAAGCCGCGGGGGTAGGTGTGGGGTGTGGTGGACCCGAAGTGCCCTGGGCTGAGAAGGTTGGGATGAGGGGTCCGGCCAAGCACGGCCCCTCTCCCCAACCCTCTCCCCGCTTCGCGGGGCGAGGGGGCGGAATGCTTGGGCTTCCGCTGGTCGGCCGCCTAGCGCCTATGGGGCACGTGGGAGTGTGTTCGATCGCCGGGCTGGCTCTTGCGCTGCTCGGGGCGTGTGCTCAGGAACCAGTGGGGCCGGGTTTGTTTTCAGCCACGGGTTCGATGACCACGGCGCGCGAGACGCACACGGCCACGCTGTTGCGCAACGGCAAGGTGCTTATCGCTGGCGGGGAGGACGAGACCCAACCTCTTTCAAGCGCTGAGCTCTATGACCCAGCGACCGGGACTTTCGTCGCCACGGGCGCCATGATCACAGCGAGGTATGGCCACACAGCTACGCTGCTGCCCAACGGAAAGGTCCTTGTCGCAGGCGGGGATGAGGTCAGCGACGCCCTCCCGTTTGAGCTCTCAAGCGCGGAGCTATTCGACCCAGCGAGCGGGACTTTCGCGGCCACGGGCTCCATGACCGTGGCGAGGTCGGGCCATACGGCGACGTTGTTGCCGGACGGGAAGGTGCTGATCGTAGGTGGGTGTGTTGGGGGCGGAGGGGGTTTTCTTGCCAGCGCTGAACTGTATGACCCAGCGAGCGGGACTTTCACGGCCACGGGCTCCATGACCTCGATTCGATGTTCGCATACGGCGACGTTGTTGCCGAGCGGGAAGGTGCTCATAGCCGGCGGGGCAGGGAATTTCGTGGTCTTTTCGAGCGCAGAGCTGTACGACCCAGCGAGCGGGTCCTCCGCGCCCACGGGTGCAATGACCGCGGTTAGAGTCGAGCACACCGCGACGCAACTCCCGAACGGCGCGGTGCTTGTCTCCGGCGGGATTGGCTACTACCCCGACGTGCTTTCGAGCGCGGAGCTGTACAACCCGGCGAGCGAAACCTTCGCGCCCACGGGCGCGATGGCCGAGGCGAGGTCTCTCCATAGTGAAACCCTATTGCCAAGCGGAAAGGTGCTCATCGCTGGTGGGGTGGGTGTAGCCGGGGAGTCTCTCTCAAGCGCGGAATTGTACGACCCAGCGAGCGGGGCTTTCAAGGCCCCGGGCACCATGGCCGTGGCAAGGTCCCTTCATACTGCCACGTTGTTGCCGAGCGGAAAGGTGCTCATAGCCGGCGGTGGGGGTGCCAGCGACCTCGTCAGCGATTCCTACGCCAGCCTTTCCAGCGCAGAGCTGTACTATTAGCCCTGGGGAGGGCAAAGGCTCATTCTGGACCGGGTCCTCAGATTGCGCTGCATGGTGATGGACGGACATTGTGGCTGTCGATGCAAAGGGGAGAAGGCGCGCCAAGGCTGTCAATTCGGCCCGCCCTGCAAGCTCGAAAGCACGACGCCGGGGCACTGGCGGAGCGCAGGCGCCTCGCGTTGGCCCCCGGCCAGATCCCCGCAAGTGGCGCCACACAAGGTCTACGCCACCGCCTCCGGAGTGCGGTCAGTTGAACGGCGGTCAGTAGTAGATTTCGGCGGCTGAGATGACACCGGCGGCGCTGCTACCCCCGCCCGCAACGAGTACCTTTCCGCTCGGCAACAGGGTCGCCGTGTGACCGCACCTCGATCTGATCATGGTGCCCGTGGCGGTGAAGGTCCCGCTCGCCGGGTCGTACAGCTCGGCGCTCGAAAGATCGTCGACGTAATCGCCCCCTCCGGCAATGAGGACCTTCCCACTAGGCAGCAGCGTGGCTGTGTGCCAGTACCTCGCCGCGGCCATAGCGCCCGTGGCCGCAAAGGTACCGCTAGCTGGGTCATACAGTTCGGCGCTGGAAAAGTAGGCGACGACGTCGTTCCCCCTCCCGCCGGCGACAAGCACCTTTCCGTTCGGCAACAGGGTCGCCGTATGATCCTGTCTGGCTGTTGCGAGGCTGCCCGTGGCGGTGAAGGTCCCGATCGCCGGGTCGTACAGCTCGGCGCTGAAAAGAACATCGGGGTAGTTGGCCTCTCCTCCGGCTACAAGGACCTTCCCGGTTGGCAACAAGGTCGCTGTGTGCGACTGCCTCGCCGCAAACATCGAACCCGTGGCCGCGAAGGTGCCGCTTGCTGGGTCGTATAGTTCTGCGCTGGCGAGGGGCACCGGGTAAGCGACAGTGCCCCCGGTGACGAGTACCTTGCCGTTCGGCAGCAATGTCGCGGTGTGGGACGTCCTCCCAGCAGTCATGGTTCCCGTGGCTGTGAAGGTACCGCTTGCCGGGTCGTAAAGCTCTGCAGTCAAGAGAAGCTCGCGGTTGTCGCCCTCGCCGCCGGCCATGAGTACCTTGCCGCTCGGCAACAAGGTTGCCGTGTGCCATCGCCTAGCCGAGGTCATTGTGGACGTGAAGGTCCCGCTGGCTGGGTCATAGATCTCTGCACCGAAGCCGGAGTACTCGCCGGCGACCAGAACCTTTCCGTTCGGCAACAACGTCGCGGTATGGTAGTCCCTCTCCACTTTCATCGAGCCCGTGGCGGTGAACAAGCCCGGCGGCTGCGTAACCGTCACCATTGCCTGCGCGATACTGGAATCGCCGGCAGGATTGGTCACGGTCAGGGTATACGTCGTGCTGGCCTGCAGGTTGCCCGTGCTCGCCCCGACGCCGGTACTAATACTTCCGATTCCGTTGTTGACGGCTCCAGTGCCATCCGTGAAAACTGCAGTCAAAATGGCGCTGGCGCCAGCGGTGATGGCAGGGGGGCTAGCTGTGAAACTGGCAATGGTCGGCAATGGAACGACAGTAACCAGCACCTGCGCCGTCACTGAGTCGCGGTTGGGGTTCCATACCGTCAACGTATAGGTTGTCGTTTGGCTGGGCGTCACGACTGTCGAGGTCGCCGATCGCGTGTAGACAACCGCCTGATCACCGATCGACAGCGCCGAGTCTGGAGGACCTCCGGCCACAGTCCAAGTCAAGGTCGTGCTGTGACCCAGCGTAACGATGGGCGGCGACGCGGTGAAGCTGGTGATCGCGAAGCCCACCCCTGTGCTTGTGCCGTCACCGCTCGTGCCACCAAGGCTGGCGGTACCGCCATGACTTGTCGTGCCCCCGTCGCCAGATCCACCACCCGCGCCCGATGTGACCGCGGTGCTGCCCGCACCGCCGTGCGCAGTAGCGCCCCCGCTAGCAGGACCGCCGCCAGTGCCGGGCGTGCCACTGAAGTTGCCAGTGCCGCCATGACCGTTGGCACCTCCGTTGCCAGAGCCGCCGCCCATGCTAGGCGTCGCGTCCGTGACAGCGACGCCGCCTGCGGAATCGGCAAGTCGTGCGTCCCGGGCCATGTCGGTCCCCGCGTCTGTCCCTCCACCGCTGCTAGCGCTGCCGTCGTCCCCTAAGCCGCTCCGCAGGGGCCGAGACCGACCGCAACCTGCGACGAGGATCGCAGCCAGAATGGCTGCTGAACGGGAAACCATGTGTACCCTGTCTTGCAAGCCGCATTCCGCAAGTCGTCGGCCAAGAGGCTCAAAGGTTCGCGGACTGCGACGGCATGCTACCTCATCCATCTGCAAGTCCCGCTGGTGGTCAGGTCGTTGCAGAACAGTTGGACGGAATTCTACCACTCCCCATTCCGCCACAACTGCCTGGTTCCGAACTAGTCTCCGCCCGTCTGGTCGCTCACCCGCAGTCTACGAGCCGGCCAGGGAGGGCCGCGGCGTACGCGGCCGGCGCAACCTTGCCGCCTGGCGAGCCAAGGACGCGAAGCTGACCTTGCGCAACTCGCGTTCCGTCGAACGATGGATCTTCACCCAGATCGGATGCACCGGGCACGAATCGCGAAACGGGCAAGCGCGCGGGTTGAGAACGCAAGGCCGCGGCGCCAGGCTCGACTGCGTGACGTTGATGACATCAAGGAGCGAAAGGTCAGCTGGATCACGCGCCAGCACGAAGCCGCCGTGTACGCCCCGGGTGGAGAGCACCAGGCCGGCACGGACGAGCCGCTGCAAGATCTTCGCGACGAACAGATCAGGGGCCAAGGTTTCCTTCGCGATCTCGCCCTTGGTTGCCAGACGGTCGCGCGTGCGACTCAAGTAGACAATGCAGCGTATGGCGTAGTCGACCTGCCGAAAGAGGTTCACTGCGGTCCGATTATGCACCGGGAAGAGCGAGGAGACGAGCAACTTCTGGCCGGCAACCTCTGCCCGAGTCTCCTGCCCGCCCCGGGCTGCTCGCCGGCCACCACGATGCGCCAAAGACACGCGCTTGCAGGGAATCGTGAGTCATCCGATTGATAGAGAAATGGGACCGCATTTGGCTAGTTTCTCTCCTTTGCAATGCTATATTTCAAACCGCTAGGTTCTCTTGGAGTATGTGTTCTTCTGCTCCCCTCCTGCTGTACCTGACTGTCCGCGGAGACCTTGCGTCACGCGAGGGGGTTCGTGCCACGTCGGGGTGGCTTGTGCTCGGTGCTGGGCCCTCGGATGCGTGTCGAAGATCGTTGCGCGACGGACAGGTTTGGCCGATTGTTTTCGCCGCTCGCCTTGAACCGCTTTCGAAAGTGTTGCTGGCATGAAATCAACCGCACCCTTCATGGATGTCGTGGACATGATCGTCGAGAACGGCGGTCGGGCGCTCGACGACTGCTACCAGTGCGGCACCTGCTCGTCGGTGTGCCCGTGGGGGGACTTTCGTGATTTCCGCCTGCGCCAGTTGATCCGGTTGGCCCAGTTCGGCATCGATGGCTACGACGGCGAGGACCTTTGGTGGTGCACCACCTGCGGGATGTGCCTGGAGCGCTGTCCCCGCGGGGTGAAGACCGTCGACATCGTGCGCACCATCCGCAACTTCCTGGGCGAGGCCGGAACCCTGCCGCCGCTGCTGCAATCGGCCCTGTCCGGCTTGGTGGGCAATGGCAACCCCTGGGCCGGCGATCCGGACAAGCGGGCGGCGTGGGCCTCGGAGGTTGGGCTGCGGCCGCACACCGAAGAGAGCGAGATCCTGCTCTACAC
>PMBS01000016.1:5123-5266 GCA_003153015.1 Myxococcales bacterium | reverse complement strand
GTCGACGCGTTCAGTGTTGTTCCATCCCCGAAGATCATGCCGTTGCCCCCTCTGAGTACCAGTTCGCCTTTGCCGTCGCCGTCGACGTCAAACACGGCCTCATTGTCAGCATGTCCGCAGCTAATGGTGTCCGGACCGGAGAG
>PMBS01000016.1:737-5087 GCA_003153015.1 Myxococcales bacterium | reverse complement strand
AGATGGATATTCCTGCCGGCTGCGGCGTGGATCGGGATTTCAAGGTAGCCATTTGGCAGAGACAGTGCGGTTGTCCCTGTCGCTTCCTCGACGCCTCCGATGATGGCTTTCAGGGTATAGGTGCCGCTGCCGCCGGCGGTGTCCTGGTAGTTGGTCGAGCTGGTTATCGGCGTGCTGTTGAGTTTTGTCGTGCCCTTGTACACATTGAAGGCGACATCGGTGCCCTGTTCCGTGCCATAGAGCCGCCACGACAGAAGGGTGCCCCCGGGTCCTCCCCCAACCGCCACAAAGCCGCGGCCGAGCTTTTCCATGATGCGCTGGCCATGGGCGGGCATCGCCATTAGGCAAGTGCCCAGGAAAACACAAGACAAAAAGCCCTTGAATCTCATCAGGTCGCTCCTTTCGCGTGGAGACATGGCGTGTTGCAAAGCATGCAAGGCGCCACGAGGAAACATGCACAGGGCATGGACATATACGTCTATGAATAGGGGGAGCGACCCACCCAAAGGGGTCATCGCGATTTCAAGTCAGAACACCCGGCGCCGTGAGACGGGCGCCGAGCGAAGCGAGCGGGGAATAGAAGGCGAGTTGGGGGAGACGAAGGGGAGCTGACCCTTCCAGGGTTCCCGTCTCAGAACACCGCGCCGGTTGCTAGCAGGCGGATCTCGTCACGGCTGAGCGCGCGGTTGAAGAGCGCCACCTCGTCGATGCTGCCGGGAAAGCGTTCGGTAACCTCGGCCTCGTTGCCGTTTCCGCCCAAGATCACCGGCGTTGTGTCGGCGGCAAAGACTCCCGAGATCGGCCACGAGCCTACCTCGGCGCCATCCACGTACAAGATTGCCCGGCTGCCGTCGTAGGTTCCCGCCAGATGGGTCCAGCGCCGGGAATCGATTGGTTGGGGGCCTTGCGCCCGGGCCTCTGGCACGCCTTCCTTCAGACCAATGAAGAATGTGGGGATACCGCCCAGGTAGAGCGACAGATGGTAGTATTGCCCGGTTGTGGTTCCCATCTGCCGTGACAGGGCCGTCACGTAGTCCACCGGAATGACTCCGTCGAAGTAGACCCAGGCGGAAAGCGTAACCCGGGCGGTGATCCCGTCGATGCTGGGGGAATCCGCGGCCATGGCGTACCCCACACCGTTGGTGGCCAGAGCCCCGCCCAGGTGCCCGTCAACCCAAGGCTGCGCCGGCGGATCGAGGCCCACCAGGGTGCCGTCGTTGCCGTTGCCGGACGAGTCGATCGCCACCAGGCTGCCGAGCCCATCGTCGAAGTGCCACAGTCCCACCAACCCGCGCCACAAGGTCGCGGGGCTGGAGCCGTCAGAGGCTTCGCTGGGGTTGCCGTCGATGGAAGAGGGAGTACGGCCCCCGTCCCAAGCGATGGCATCAGAAACGTCGCCGGGATTGCCGTCGAGCGAAGGGAGTGCCCCGTCCGAATAGAGGTTCACCAGTGTCAGGGTCCGTGGCGAGCAAGCCGCCAGGGACCCCAGCAGCACCAGCACTGTCTTGGGCATTCTAGAAAATGAATTGTAGCCCAACATTTGCCAGAACTCCGGGGCGGGAGAATGGTCCATAGTCGTAGTCGTCGATGCGGATGACCAGGGGCGGGACGGTCACGATGCAGTCCAACTCCGCTCCCAGCCAGATCCTCTGGGCAAGGCGAACGGCCGCGGCAATGCCGGCCGCACCCAGCGCCGACCAAGCGGCGCCTGAGCGCGCAACCGCTCGTGCCGGATCAGTGCTCGTTCCTTCGCCGCTCAGGTGGGCCACGCCGGCCGACGCCACGATGAACGACTGGACCCGCGCCCGCCGCAGGAAGGTCCAGGTCAGTCCCAGCGACGCGAGCTGACGGTGCACGGCGGCCGTTCCGTAGTCTCCGGTCAGCGTCAAAGCCGGGCCAAGGCCGCTGATCTCTGCCCTTATCCCCAATCCGCGCGGCCACGTTACCATCGCCATCAATGAACCCATCCATTGGGGCGACGGAAGCCCCCAGTCCTGCTGTGCGGTGATGCCCAGGCCAAGGGTAAACTGCGGGCGCTGCGACGGCTTGGCCGCGGGTTTGGGGGGGGCGGCCGTGGCCTGGGGTGGCGCGGGCCACAGGCCGGCGAGGCTGACCCGAATCAGTTCGATCGCGTTCAGAGCCAGCACCTCAGCGTCGTGGCTGACGTCGTCGCCTTGGATTGTCATTCGCAAAATGCTGGTTCGCTGTCCCACCCGATCCGAGACCCAGATGGCAATCGTGCGCCCGTTAGGATCGCCAATGTGCGCGATGGCAAACGCGGCGACCGCGTGGGACTCGGGCGCCACGGTTTCAACCTGCGTCGTGGGATCCTGACTTGGATCGAGGGTGACGAACGTGGTTTGGAACTCGGCAGCGATCAGCTCTCCCGTGACCCGGGCTAAAGCGGTGCGGGTCAACTCGTAGACGTCCTCCGGTCGCAGGACGATGACCAACCCGCGCGACGGCTGGGCCCCGGGCAGGGACACGGAGCGAGACACGCCGCCATCCACGCCGTCCCCCGCGATCGCGAGGAGGGATAGCAAGACAGGCGCAACGGAGAGACTACCCATGGGGCTTCAAATCCTCCGCGATCGGCGCGAGTTTTTCCAGGGCGGATTCGAGATCTGCGACGATATCAGGTCAGGCATGAGACGACTGCCCGCATGCTAACCCATCCCTGCAGTTTGATGTTCGTCTTCGTCGGCGTTCTTGGGGTACGGTCTCAACGACACACGGACAACAGGATGCCGAGCGTCTGGTCGCCCGTGTTCGCGACCGCGAGGTCGGGATGGTCGTCGCGGTTGAAATCGGCTGTCGCGATGTCGTTCGGACAGCTTCCTGTCGCGTAGGTGACCTGGGTCGGAAAGGTTCCGCCACCAGCATTGAGCAACACACTCACGCCGCTGTCGTATACAAAGGAATTCGCGACCGCGAGGTCGGTTCGGCCGTCGCCGTCGAAGTCCGCGACGGCGATGCCCGTGGGCCAATAGCCGGTGGAGTAGTCGACCTCGGGTGCGAACGATCCATCGCCACGGTTCAGCCACATCGCGACACCATGACTTTGGAAAAACGTGCAGGCAAGATCGGGATGGCCGTCGTCGTTGAAATCGCCTGCGACGAGAACGTTGACCTGGTTGGTCGAGCGAAGGGCGAAGGTGACGGGTGGAGTGAAGGTACCGTCGCCCTGGTTGGTCAGGACACTCACCCCATTCGGACTGGCGGCCACGGCGAGATCGAGATGGCCATCGCCGTTGAAGTCCGCGAGCGCGAGGGTCCAGGCGCCGCCGCCGGCCGCATAGGTGGACTCCTGGGAAAACGAGCCGTCGCCGGGATTCAAGAGCACGCCGACGCTTTGGCCACCAGTCGCGACGACGAGGTCGGGCTTTCCGTTGCCGTCGAGATCGTCGACGGCGATGCCTTCGGCTCCTGCGGAGCTGATGGCGAACGGGACCTCCGGGGCGAACGAGCCGTCCCCCCGGCCGAAGAGAATGCCCCCGGTGCTGTCCGTGTCGCCAACCACGGCGAAATCGAGCTTGTGATCGCCGTTGAAGTCGCCGGCCGCGACGGTCCAGGAATTCGCATAGGGGCTGCTGCTAGTGAGGGCATAGGTGACAGGGGGAGCGAACGTGCCGTCGCCATTGTTGAGCCAAACCGCAACGCTGTTGTAGGTCTCATCGACGCTGGTGGCGGCGACGTCAGGGACCCCATCCCCGTTGAAGTCACCCACCGCCAGCGACCACGGGCTCCAGGCAGCGGGGTACGAGACTTGCGGGGCAAAGGTCCATTGGCACGAGCCGCTGTCGGGCGGTCGGGCAGCCGAGTCGGCGACCGCGATGCGAACCGCATCTGCCACCGTCGCTGTGTCTCGCCCGGAATCGACGACGGAGACGTGGTCGAGCGTGGTTCGGCCGCAAGCGGCAGCGAACCAACCCAGTGAAAGCATCGCGAAAGTGCGCACCTAGACTCCCGATCGAATGGAGGGAACGATCACTTTGCCACACTTCTTCACTTCCATGCGCAGGTGCCCATCGTGTCGAGCGCGGGAAGGTTGCAGCAAACTCCCACTTGAATCGCGAAGGCCAAGACTCTACGCTTGCCTTGTGCTGAAGAGGTACCCACGGATCCTGGCCAAAAGACGTTCCCGCACCGGCCGCGCGCCCGGGGCCAGCGCGACCGCCCTGGCGCTCGCCGGCCTTTGGGCCGGCAGCGGACAAACCACGCAGGCGACGCAGCCGGCGCCGGTAGCCCAAGCGACGCCGGTGGCCCAGGCGGCGTCGGCCAGCGGAGGGCTCATGGTCGTCGATGCTGGGCGCTTTGTGGGCCCGACGACGCCCGAGAACGCGCGCCGGG
>PMBS01000016.1:0-661 GCA_003153015.1 Myxococcales bacterium | reverse complement strand
ATCCCGCCGGAACAGCCGGAGAAAATTCCGAACCCCGACCCCAAGACGGTAGGCGAAACGCCCATGATTCTGACCGGGCGGACAATCTCGCCGCGACCCTTGACCGCGCTAGAAAAGCGGGCCGTGGTCGCTATGCAGGCCCACCTGCGCTGCGAGGATCTACTGGCCGGCAAAGCGAACGGCGGCCGGATGGATCGGCGGACGGCCGCGGGCCTGCAGATTTACCAGCGACTGCACATGATCGCAGACAACGCGAGCATCGACCTTGAGACCCGGACCGTGCTCCTGGGCGACAGCCGCGAGTATGACTTCCGCGCGCTGTTGCGTGCGCTACGCGAGCGGGTCGTCGATGCGACCGGGCTGCTCGAGGACGGCTCGGCCCTGGGAGTTCTGGGCCAAGTGCAGGGGCGCGTGCTGGACAACGCCGAGTTCCGGCCGCTGCCGGTGGAAGCGGCCACCACGCAGGCTCCGGCCCAGACCCCATCAACACCATCAGAGCCCGGCAAAATCACTCCGGCGCCGGATCTGATCGCTGCGGCNNAGGCCGTGCTCGCGAGCACGTTGGTGCTTCCCCCGGCGCCGTCGCCTTCCTCGCGACGGCCCGCGCGCAAAGCACCGGCGAGCAAGGCGCCTGCCCCTTTGCCCACGGCCGTCGCGATCC
>PMBS01000344.1:8968-9855 GCA_003153015.1 Myxococcales bacterium | reverse complement strand
GCGGTGGCCTTGAAGGTGTTGCCCGCACCGTCGTTCTCTTCCAGCAGCTTCTTGGCATTTTCAAAGTTCGCGTCGAACCCGAAGTCCTTCTTGATCTCCTCCTTGATGTTTGGAACGCTCTCAATGAGCGACAGCTCATACACCGACTGGGCGTTGTCGGTGACCGGACCGTAGGAGTCGACCGCGATGGTCACCGGACCCATGCCGAGGAAGCCGAAAGCCACCAAGCCGAAGGCAAACACGGCCGGCCCCAACATGAGCGTATCCAGCCCCAGCGTACTGACGACGTAGGCGATGGCCATCAGGCCCACGATCACCATGCCCATCCAGTAAGCGGAGAAGTTTCCCGCCACCAGGCCGGAGAGCACGTTGAGCGAGGCGCCGCCCTCGCGCGAGGCGGTCACGACTTCCTTGACGTGACCGGACTTGGTCGAGGTGAAGATCTTGATCATCTCCGGGATGAGGGCGCCGGCCAGTGTGCCGCAAGTTATGATGCTGCTGAGCTTCCACCACAGCGTCGTGTCCTTGTTCAGCTCGGGGATGAGCAGGTACGACACCACATAGGTAGAGACCATCGACACGATCGACGTCACCCACACCAGCTGGGTCAGCGGCTGTTCGAAGTTCATTTTCTTGACCGCGCCGAAGCGGACTTTCACGATGGCCTCGTTAATGAAGTACGACAGGGCGCTAGCGATCACCATCATGATGCGCATAACGAAGAGCCAGACCAGGAGCTGGATCTGCACGGTCTCGCCGTACACGGCCAACAAGATGAACGTGATGAGCGCGACACCGGTCACGCCGTAGGTTTCGAAGCCGTCGGCGGAAGGACCCACCGAGTCGCCGGCATTGTCGCCCGTGCAGTCCGCAATGACGCCCGGGTT
>PMBS01000344.1:0-8959 GCA_003153015.1 Myxococcales bacterium | reverse complement strand
ATGCTCATGCCCGCGCGCAGCGGGATGGCATAGACGGGATAGGGCATCCCTTTGAGGCCCGCGAAAGCCGTACGCGAGTTGGCAAAGGTGTTCACACGGATACCGAACCAGGCCACGCCGTAGCTGCCCGCTATGCCCACCAGGCTGAACAACATGATCACCACCACGCGCGGCACCGGGTAGCGCTGCAGAACCCCGAAGTACACCACCATGATGGTGCCGATGAATGCCCAGAGCAGCAGGATGAACTTGCCCTGCGTGATCAGGTAGGTCTTGCAGGTTTCGTAGATCAGCTCGGAGATCTCGCGCATGCACTTGTGCACAGGCAGACCCTTGAGCTGTTTGTAGATGACCAGACCGAAGACCATGCCGAGCAGGCAGATCCCCAAGCCCCCCCAGAGCAGCTTGTTGCCCGCGACACCACCCAAGAATGTCGCAGACGCCAGGTCAGGCAGCCTCAGGTTCGCCTCGCCTCCGCCCCGATGGGCTTCCTCGGCGAGCACCTGGCTTCCAGACAATAGTAGCGGCAGCAAGCCGCACACAGCAGCGGACAGTAGACGTAGGGGGTTCATGCGGTTCCTCCGGGCGCGGAAATTAGTCCCAAGTGCTCCGACTTATCAAGTGGAGAAGGATGAATCGTCTCTTTGCCTCCTATTCCGGTCGGAATTGGAACGCAGTTCCGGCGTCCGCGGCGCTCCCTATGACCACTGATGGCCTCTCCATAGCCGGTGGCCGGTTTTGCGATAGTCTCGCGCCATGTCCCTCTTTTCCCGCATCGCAGCCGGCGCAGCGCTCTGTTTTTCCCTGGCGCCCCCAGTCCGCGCCGCGTCCCCCGAAATGACCTTCGAGAAATACCAGCTGCAAAATGGGCTCGACGTCATTTTGCATGTGGACCACGCGGTACCCATCGTGCATGTCGAGATTTGGTACAAGGTCGGGTCAAAGGACGAGGCACCGGGCAAGACCGGCTTCGCTCACCTCTTCGAGCACATGATGTTCCAGGGGACGAAGCACATCCCCGAGGATGCGTACTTCAAGTACCTGGGCCAGGCCGGGGCCTCGGCGCGCAACGGCTCGACCAGCACGGACCGCACCAACTACTTCGAGACCCTGCCGGCAAGCGAGCTGGAGTTGGGACTGTGGCTGGAGAGCTCGCGCATGGGATTCCTGCTCGACCGGCCATGGTCCCCTGAGACACGCGACGACCAGAAGGAGAACCCGACCCGACTGGGTTCATTGCGGGCGACTCTAGAGAATCAACGCGACGTCGTGAAGAACGAGCGTCGACAACGCATCGAGAATGCGCCGCTCGGGGGCGTGGCCCGAGTCGAACTGGAAGCCTTGTTTCCGCCTGGCCACCCCTACCGCCATGAGGTGATAGGGTCCATGAAGGACCTGGACGCGGCGACCGAAGCGGACATCCGCGGGTTCTTCAACCGCTACTACGCGCCCAACAACGCCGTGCTGCTCATCGCCGGCGACCTCGACGTCGCACGGGTCAAGGGTCTGGTGGACAAGTATTTCGGGCCCATCCCAGCGGGACCGCCGGTGCAGAAGCAGCCCGTGCCGCCCCTCCCCCCACTCACCGGCGAGCGCCGCATCGCCATGGAAGCCAAGGTGAACCTGGCGCGAGGCCTGATGGCCTGGAACACGGTGCCCATCTTTGCGCCCGGCGACGCCGAGCTGGATCTGCTCGCCAACGTACTAGGCGGCGGCAAGAGTTCGCGCCTCTATCGGCGTTTGGTGCTTGAGCTGAAGATCGCACAGTCCGTGTCCGCCGTACACATCAGCCGACTGCTGGGCGGGACCTTCGAGATTGCCTATGTCCCATTGCAGAGACATACCCTGGCCGAGTTGGAGACGGTCATCAACCGAGAGTTGGAGAAGCTGCGTACCCAGCCGGTCGAGGCCGCCGAGCTGGAACGCGCACGCAACGGAATCAAGACCGATCTGGTGCGCGGCCTGGACACGCTACAGGGTATGGGCGGCCGCCTACTAACCTACGACGTGTTCGCCGGCGATCCGGCGTACCTCGGCCGCGACCTCGGCCGATACCAGGCGGCCACGCCGGAGGCCTTGCAGAAATGGGCCGCCCAAATCCTGCGTAGCAAAGCGCGCGTGACCATCGACGCCGAGCCCAACCCCAACGCACCCATCATGGGCCGCCTGGTATCTCCTGAGTCCGCGCAGGACCAACCTGCGGCCGCCGCGTCCATCGCCAAAAATCCGACGTCGCGCCAGACCCCGGACGCCGAGTTTCGTCACAGACTGCCCGCCACCGCCGAAAAGGCCCGCTTTATGGTGCCTGAGGTGAAGCGGTTTCGCTTGAAGAATGGCCTGCGCGTGATCCTGGCCGAGTCGCACAAGCTGCCTCTGGTCGGGGTCGAGATGGTTGTGCGCACCGGAAACGGTGCGAATCCGCTGGACAAGGCTGGGCTGGCCGATCTGGTGGCGGACATGCTCGACGAGGGAACTGCCACCCGCAACGCCACGCAGATCGCCGAGGAGATCGCGCAACTGGGAGCGACGCTTATGACCAACGCCACCTGGGATGCCTCGTCGCTGTCCGTTTCGGCGCTCAGCGAAAACATCGACCGCGCCCTCGACCTGTGGGCGGATGTTCTGCTGCAGCCTGCCTTCTTCGTAGAGGACCTGGCGCGTGTACGCGAAAATCTCCTTTCCACCCTGGCCCGGCGCAAGGACTCGCCGCCCTTGCTTGCCGGCCTGACCTTTGCTCGCGTTCTGTACGGCGAGCGCCATCCCTACGGTTGGCCCGCCAGTGGCACCGAGGAGTCGGTGCGCCGGCTCACACGCAGCGACGTGCAAGCTTTCTTCCAGGAGTACTACCGGCCCAACAACGCCGTGCTGGTGGTGGCTGGTGACATGCGGGAAGCCGAATTGCGCGCCAAGATGGACAGGTTGCTCGCGGGTTGGAAACCCAAGCCGGTCCCCGCAGTCAAGATCCCCAAGGCGCCGCCGGTGGAGAAAACCCGCATCTTCCTGGTTGACAAGGCCGGCGCGCCCCAGTCGTCGATCCGATTGGGTCTGGTCGGCATCGAGCGCAAGAATCCCGACTACCATCGCGCTCTGGTGATGAACCAGATCCTGGGTGGGGGATTCAAACGCCTGGCGCTCAACCTGCGCGAGACCAAGGGCTGGACCTACGGGATCGGCTCCATGTTCGAAGCGCGGCGCGCGCCCGGGCCCTGGACGGCAGGCGGTGAATTCGTGGCCAACCACACCGCTGATTCCGTGGCCGAGATCCTGAAGGAGATTTCCACCCTGGGCAGCGACGAGGTCGGCGAAAAGGAACTGAAGGAAACCAAGGACGAGATCATTCGCGCCTTCCCGGCGCGGTTTGCCACGGCCAACCAGGTGGCCGCGCAGATGGCAGCGCTGGCGGTCTACGATCTGCCGGACAAAGAGCTGCAGACCTTCTCCGCCCGCATCGCGGCCGTCACCGCCGCGGATGTGCGCAAGACAGCGCAGAAGTACCTGCGCCCCGACAACCTGGTCATCGTGGTGGTGGGCGACCGCACCAGTATCGAACCTTCGCTGCGCAAGATCGGCGAGGTGGAGTTGCGAGACCTCGATGGCGCGCCCATCAAGTAGCCGCGCGCGGGTGTCCCAGTGACACCATTTCGCGAAATTCGCACCAGCCGGCTGGCCGACGAGACCGGGACCTTGCACAAGCAGGCCGACCTGGCTTTCGCCCTCTGCTACCCGAGCCCGTACCACGTGGGCATGTCGTCGCTGGGCTTTCAGAGCATCTATCGCGCCTTGCACGCCCTGCCCGACAGCACGGCAGAGCGCGCCTTTCTTCCCGACGACGTCACCGAGGCACGCCGGCTCTCCGAGAGTCTCTGCACCTACGAATCCGGCCGTCCCGTGGGTGACTTCTCGGTGGTCGCCTTCTCCCTCGCTTCCGAGTTGGAGTTGGCCGGCGTGGTGACCTGCCTGGACCTTGCCGCAATTCCCGCGCTTGCCGCCGAACGCGCCGCGCATGCGCGCATGTTCCCCCTGGTCGTTCTGGGCGGCCCGCTCACGTTTTCCAACCCAGTGCCGGTCGGACCGTTTGTCGACGTCATCGTCATGGGCGAAGCTGAGGAGCTTCTCCCAATCCTGGTGAACAGCCTGCGCGAGCAGCCTGACCGCGAGACCCTGCTCGGCGATCTGGCGAAAAAGCCAGGCTTCTATGTCCCCACGCTACACGGGGAGACGCCACCCCCGATCGCGATCGCTGACGACAACTCTCTGCCCGCCTACTCGCAGATCATCACGCCGCACACCGAGCTGGCGGGGATGTTTCTCATCGAGGCTGAGCGCGGGTGCAGTCGGGGCTGTGCCTACTGCGTGCTGCGCCGGTCGGAGGGCCGGGGCATGCGTCCGGTCTCGCCCGAGCGCTTGCTGTCGCTCATCCCGGCCGAGGCACGGCGGGTGGGGCTGGTGGGCGCCGCGGTGACTGACCACCCTGCCCTGGCCGAAATCTTGCGCGCTCTCTGCGACGCCGGCCGCGCGGTGGGCGTGTCCAGTTTGCGCGCCGACCGCCTCAACCACGAGCTAGTGGGGCTGCTGGCACGCGGCGGTTATCGAACCATGACCACCGCGGCCGACGGAGCCTCGCAACGCTTGCGCGACCAGGTCGACCGCCACACCCGAGTCGAGGATCTGCGGCGGGCGGCCCGTTTGTGCCGCGAGCACGGCATGGCGCTACTCAAGCTCTACGTGCTGATCGGCCTGCCCGGGGAAACCGTGGCCGACATCGACGAGCTGGCGCGCCTGGCCCTGGAACTCGCGGCTCTCGCGCCCAAGCTGTCGCTCACCGTCTCGCCCTTTGTTTCAAAGCGCAATACGCCGCTCGACCATCAGCCCTTCGAGGAGATCGCCAGTCTCGACCAGAAGCTGGCCTCTTTGCGGCGCCAGCTTCGGGGACGCGTGCACCTGAGCGGCGACGCGCCCAAGTGGGGGTGGATCGAATATCGGCTGGCCCAGGGGGGCTTTGCCGAGGGGCTGGCTGCGGCCCAGGCTGCCCGCGCCGGCGGCAGCTTCGCCGCGTGGAAGCAGGCGCTGGGAGGGTGAATGGAAAACGGTGGGTTGTCTCCGCACGCAACGTGATGGACTATCTCTGGGCGTGCGTCTGACGCTCATCCATTTCAGGACCGCGATAACCGCGCCCTCGCGTGAGATGGCGGCCATGCTGTCGCGGCCGGCCCGCCACTTGTTACTTCCTCTATGACACCGTCGAGAACACCTTCAACGACATCTGGCATGTGACCGCGCGCCGGTCGTGGTTCCGCAAGTTCCTGATCTTCTATCCCG
The DNA here is from genome assembly GCA_003153015.1 of Myxococcales bacterium. Lineage (GTDB taxonomy): Bacteria > Myxococcota_A > Polyangia > Fen-1088 > Fen-1088 > Fen-1137. The sequence continues at coordinate 3,640 of PMBS01000344.1, read as the reverse complement.
TCGCGTCGGGCACTACCTCGCCCGCACTGGCCGCGCTGATCAAGGACTTGGAGGAGGCCCGCCAAGCTCGCATCGGTGGAATCACCATTGCCGAGCTGATGCCGAAGTAGAACGTGATATCCTGGCCGTGCAAGAGGAGGTTCGTTCATGAAGAACAGCGGTTTCGTCGCACTGGTGGGACGCCGGCTGGAACACAACGACCACCTTGGCATCGGCTATCTCGAAGCAGCCTTGGCTGGCGCGGACGTCCGCAGCAGCCGACATGTGCTGAACCAGGTTGACGACGTCCTGCCCATCGCGCGGTCCATCTGCAAACAGCAGCCCGATGTGGTTGGCCTGTCTTTGCAGGACGGTGGTTCGGCCGTGTTGCCGCTCGCGCTGGGTGAGTTATTGCGACGGCTGGGCTACCCCGGCCACATCACCGCCGGTGGACCATTCGCCACTCTGGCGCGCACGTGGCTGCTCGGCCGCTACGCTTGGCTGGACAGCGTGGTGCGATTTGCCGGCGAGGCGCCCTTGCTTGCCTTGGTTCGGGCCTTGGCGCGGGGCGAGTCGATTGCCTGCGTGCCCGGTTTGTCCACCCGCACGGGCGACGGTCACCCCGCCGACGTGCTCAGCCCGCTTCCCACCACGCTGGTACCCGTCCGCCACGCTGGCATGCGCCTGCTCGGCCGCAAGGTGGCGCATGTGTCTGCCACCCGAGGCTGCGCCGGCCGGTGCAGCTACTGCGGCCCCGCGGCCTTGCAGGACGCCGAGGTTGCCGAGGGTCTGCGCGCGGGTCACTCGCGGCGGCACCTGGCTGCTTTCGGCGTGGGAGGCGTGCGCCGACGCAAAGTGGCTGACGTCGCTGACGAGCTGGCCGGACTGGCGCGCGCGGGCCATGGCTACGCGTACTTTGTCGACGAACACGTACTGCCCTACCGGGAAGCGGATGCCCTGGCCTGGCTTGCCGAACTGCAACGCCGGCTCAAGGCCGCGAAGGTTTCGGCGCTCGCTCTCGGGTGCATGCTGCGTGCGGAACGGCTAACCCAAGCTGTCGCACGACGCTTTTGCGAAGTTGGGCTGGCGCGCTGTTTTCTTGGCATCGAGTTTCCCAGCGTCGAGCAAGGCCGATGGTTCCGGAGACAGTGCAACCCCGAGCATGCGCTGTCGCTTCTGCAGGAGCTGGACAGGGCTGGCGTCGCCAGCGTGAGCAACCTGATGCTGGTGCATCCGAATTCGACGGTGGCATCGATCGATGAAGGGCTGCACTTCCTGGAACGCATCGAGTACGGGCTTTTCGACGTGACTCGAATGAAGGCCTATCACGGCACCCAGCTCTACCAGCGCTTGCTGCGCGAGGGGCGTCTGCACGGCAATCCTCTGCGCTGGGACTATCGGCTCGTCGATCCCGTGGCCCAGCGATTCACTGAACTGCTCGCGCGGGTTCGCATGGAGGCATTTGGCGACCACAGCCTGACCCAGCGACTCCATGACGTACACACGATGCTGGCCGTCGCACGCCGCGTGGATGCGCGCCCGCCGGCAGCCGGCGTGGGCGAAGCGCTCGCGGATCTGCGGACTCGCCTCAATTCATTCACCATCGAGTCGTTGCGCAAGACACTTGCTGGGGCGCGGGGCATGTCCGATCGCAGACAGGCGAATGATCTCTTGCACGTCCTGGCCGAAGGTGCGCGTGGGTTCAGCGCTGAAATCGGCAGCTTCGAAGCCGAGGTCGGTCGTCTCTTCGGTGCGTCCGAGCGACGCTTTTCGCCCATGGCCGCGGCGGCTGCATCGAGCTTGATCTTCCTCTTTGCCTCGGCAGGCTGCGGTTCGCATCCCATAGGGGATTCGCGACCAGAGGCAGGCGTCAGCGCCGAGGTTCAACCGGGTGCAGAAGCGAGCGTCAGCCTGGACACTCAACCCGATTCGAGAACGAGCGTCGGCACTGACGCTCAACCTGATTCGAGAACGAGCGTCGGCACTGACGCTCGACCTGATTCGAGAACGAGCGTCGGCACTGACGCTCAACCCGATGCAAGAACGAACGTCAGCATTGACGCTCAACCCGATTACGCTGAAATCAATCCCAATACCTGCTCTGACGATATCGATCGAACGGTGAAGGACCGGATAGCTGCCGCCGTACCGTGTTTCTCGGGCTATGTCGACCGTTGCAGCGATCGTTCAAAGCTTTGTGCAAGTTTCTACCTGTCCCAGGGCTCTGGTCCAACGGTCCTGGGATGCGACCAGGCCACCTCAGACCGACTAAACCAGTTGGGACTGCAGGCCGCCGACTCGCTGGCAAGCCTCGACCCCAGCGGCTGCAGCCTCTATCCCGGTTCCTTTGTTGCCAACCCCGACAACGAGAAGTTGGCGAGCGCAATCTCAAGCTGTGGGGCTGCCGGCTATCCCGTCGGCTATGCCATCGTTCTCGACAGCAACGGCGCCGTGGTCGACGTGCGCAGCCGCGCGGACGGCAGCAGCAACTCCCAAATCCTAGGCTGCATTCTCAAGGTGCTCGGTGGTCTGACCTTCCCTTGCCTAGCCGACTCCCAGCTCTGCCCCGAGGAGATAATCGTGGAGTGAAAGGCGGAACGAGCCAGCGCGTCTGCCGACGAGACAATCGGCCGTTCGCCTCAGATCCGCCTGCCCGCTATCCCCGTTCCAGGTAGGTGTACCCGGACAGGCCTTCTTCGTACATGCGCAGGAGCGAGCGGGTCTCCTCCAGACTCATGCCGTTGGTGCGCACCGCCTGCTCGGCAAAGCGACGCACGCGCGCCATCAGATCCTCGCGCGCATAGCTGACGTACTTGAGCACGTCGGTCACCGTGTCGCCGGTCACCACGTGCTCGATCTGATACCCGCCGCCCGGCGCCAGCGACACGTGCACGGTGTTGGTGTTGCCAAACAGGTTGTGCAGGTCACCCAGGATCTCCTGATAGGCCCCGGCCAGGAAGACGCCCAGATAATACTCTTCACCGTGGCTGTAGGGGTGCAGCTCGAGCACGTTCTTCACATCGCGGCGGTCGATGAAGTGGTCGATCTTGCCGTCGGAGTCGCAGGTGATGTCAGCCAGCACCGCCCGCCGGGTGGGCTCCTCGGCCAGCCGGTGAATGGGCATGATGGGGAAGAGCTGGTCGATGGCCCAGATGTCGGGCAGCGACTGGAACATGGAGAAGTTGCAGAAATAGGTGTCCGACAGGGCGCGTTCCAGGCCCTCGAACTCCTCGGGCGCCTCGCGCATCTCGCGCACGACCTTCAGCACGCGCTGACAGATGGCCCAGAAGATGTCTTCAGCGATCACCCGTTCGGTCAGCGACAGGCTGCCCAGCGAAAACAACGACAGCGCCTCTTCACGATACTCCAGGGCGTCGTGGTAGGCCTCGCGCAGGTTCTTGCTGGAGATGTCGCGGGCGGTGTCGAACAGGTTGCGCACCAGGCGCGACACCGGATCAGGCAGCTTGTCCGGCGCCTTGCCCACGTCGAACTCGCCCACGCCCAGCACGTCGATGGCCAGCATGGAATGGTGGGCGACCACCGCGCGCCCAGATTCGGTGACGATGGTGGGATGCGCGACGCCGGCCGCGTCGCACACCTCCTGCAGGCCGAATACCAGGTCGTTGGCGTACTCCTGCAAGGTGTAGTTCATCGACGAGGC
>PMBS01000212.1 GCA_003153015.1 Myxococcales bacterium | reverse complement strand
CTCGGCCTCGCGCGATGGTACGCCGCGAGCAAAGCTCGCCGGCTCCCCACGTGGATGGTCGGCCATACCCGGGTGCACCCACGACCCCCTGCGGCTAGCAAGGGGAGGTGTCGGGCCCCTGTCAATCGGCTGAGAATTAGGTAGTATGCCACCCGTTGACCGCCACCAGGTCCGACCGGGCCTGGCTGAAGAACCCCAAGAACCCCGTGCCCCGTGACGACAATGGAGAAGGACCTAGAGCGCAGTTTCCTCGAGACTCTTGCGCGGGCCCTGGTTTCGCTCCCCTTCGACCTCAAGATCCTGCTCGAAGCGGTGTCCGACCCTGACCTAGACCACGGCGCGCGCGAAGTTGCGGCGGCTGCGGTCGTGCACATCATCGCGCCTCGCGATGGGAACGTCGAGCCCTACATTCGGCACAGCGAGGACGTGCTGGTCCTTCGCCTGGCCCTGCGCCACATCCTCACCGAAGGGGCCGAGGGAGCGCCGGCGTTCCGGGACCGCTTCGCCGAAGATCTGAGCCGCCTGGGCCAGGAGCTGGAACTGCTCGGTCGGGCTTGCGGCAAAGACCTGCTCGCCTGGCTCGACAGCCGTTGGGCTGTCTTGGGCAAGGCCGTGTACGCGCGCAAGAAGATTCCCATGTTCGTCGACGACGAGGAAGTCGGCACCCTGCTCTACGACGAAGGAATGAAGTTCGGCACCAACTACCCGATCAGCGAAAAGAGCTTGGAGGGACGGCTCAAGCAGGCCCAGCCCATCGTGGACCACCTGCAGCGGAAGTGGGACCAGGACAAGAAGAGGATCGCCCCGCACTAGGACGGAAACTCGGATGGCCCCTAGTTCCGAGGTTGCGCCGTTTGGCGCCACGCCCGCGGCAGTGCTCGACGTTGCTTGTCGATTGGCCGAAAGCGGTGGCTCTTTTCCGGCGGAAATCACCGAGGCAGCGCGCGTGGTGGCGGTCGAGGTGGGATCGTGGCCGCCGGATCAGGTGCGCAGCGCCCTGGAGAAGCTCATCACCGCTCCGCACGCCGACGACGGCCTGCAGTGGCTGCACGAGGCAGGCGTGCTTACGCAGGTACTGCCCGAGCTGGACGCGACGGTGAACTTTTCGCAAGAGGCAGGACGCCGGCACAAAGACGTTTGGGAGCACACCAAGCAGGTGGTCATGCAGTCACCGGCGCAGCCTATCGTGCGCTGGGCCGCCCTGCTGCACGACATCGGCAAGGTGGACACCCGGGTCATGTTGAGCGACGGCAAGGTGACCTTCCACCGCCACGCCGAGGTGGGCGCGCGCTTGTTCGATGCCCTGGCCCGCCGACTGGGTTTTGCCCGCGCCGAGCGCAAGCGTATCTACTTTCTCATCGTCAACCATTTGCGTGCCAATGCCTACGAATCGGAATGGACCGACGCAGCCGTGCGCCGGTTTGATCACGAGATGGGAGACGCACTCCCTGAGCTCGTCGAGCTGTCGCGGGCCGACGTCACCTCAGCACGGCCAGGCCGGCGCCAGGAAGCGGCCCGCAACATCGAGGCGCTCTTGCAACGAATCGCGGCGGTGCGCGAACTCGATGCCCGCGTGCCACCTTTGCCGCCTGGGGTGGGCAACGCCATCATGGACGCCTTCGCGATTCCGCCCTCGCGTCGGGTGGGCGAGCTGCGCAAGCTGTGCGAAGACGCCATCGAACGCGGCGAGCTGCTCGAACGGCAGTCGGCGGAGTACTACGTCGAGTTCTTGCGACGGCAGGGGATATCAGGCGACAGGCCGTAGCGCCTTCGTCAGATCCCTCTGGCGCGCGGGCGCCGGCTATGCCAAAAGGAAAGCTGGTCCCGGGTGACGGAACACTTGCGAACCCCGCCAGGCCCGGAAGGGAGCAACGGTAGCTGGTCGACCGGGTGCTCGGGACCTTTTTGTGTCGTCCCTGGAAGCAGAGATTCGGCGCGGGCCAGATGGAAGGATGGTGCCGCAGCCGGCGCGGTAGCGGACGATGGTGCTACAATAAGTTCCTCTGGAGACGAGTCGGATTCAATGCCTCGCATGGTCAGATGCGCAAGACTCGGGCAGGACCTGCCCGGGGTGGTCTACAAGCCGTTCAACAACGAACTGGGACAAAGGATCTACGACCGTGTCTCGCAGCAGGCGTGGATGGAGTGGATCGAGTACTCCAAGCGGATCGTCAACGAGTTCCGCCTCGACCTGACCTCAGCCTTAGGGCAGCAGGTTCTCCTGGAACAGGCTGAGCAGTTTTTCTTCGGTGCGGGAGGCTGCAACCCGCCCGAGTTCGTGGCACCCAAGTCATGACAGCTCGCCATGCCTGACGACAAGGGGCGACACGCGACGGGTGCCATTCCCATACTCGGCGAGCAGCCCGTGCGGCGGCCGACGGGTGCCATTCCCATACTCGGCGAGCAGCCCGTGCGGCGGAACACGGGCTCTTTTTTCGTGCCGGAAAGTGGCCCACAGCGCGCTGAGCAGCACGCGCGCGATCCCCGGGTGGCGGTCAGCGCAACCGTGAGGGTTCGCTATGAAAGCATCCTCGATTTTCACGAGACNNACGAGACCCAGTCGGTCAACATCAGCCGTTCCGGCATGTTCTTGTCTTGTGCTGATCCGCGACCGGTGGGGACGATCATCGACTTCGAGCTGGCACTGGCCGACGGCTTGTCGCTGCTTCGGGGCAAGGGTGAGGTTGTGCGCGTCACGGGCACTCCGACGGCGGGCATGGGCGTGCGCTTCCGCGAGCTCGACGAGGAAGCCCGCCGATTTCTTGATCGCATCGTTCTGGTGAATGAAGAGGAGGGACGATCGCCGGCGGTTTCGCTCGACTTCGCCGGCACGCCCGCCGGGACGCCGTCCCCCAGCCCGACCGGGTCAGGCCGGTTTAGCGCCTTGCGCGGCGCCACCACGCTGCAACCCGGCCTGCTGGTCAGCGGGCGCGACCTACATGTCAAGCTCACACCCGCGACCGTGGGCTACTTCACCAACAACCCTCTGCTCAACATCCGCCTGGGCGGATTCGTAGTTCCCAGCGAAGAGAACGTTTCCCTGGGCGCGGTCTTCGATGTGGTGATCGAGAGCTTCGAAGGTCATTCGCTCTTCAGCGGCAAGGGCAAGGTTGTGGCCAAACAAGAGCACCGACTCGGTGTTCGCCTGTCCGACGTGGATAAGGCCGTGCTCGCGCGCCTGCAAGCCGAGGTCACCCGGTTGAGTCCATTCGGGAGGTAAGCTACTTCTTCCTGTCGAATAGCGGCCGTGATCGGTAGACTACAGCCGTGACTGCGAAGCCCACGAAAACGCAACCAAACGAAAAAGTCGAAGCCGCGCACGCCCGTCTGGCCAGCACCGGACGCAATGACCCTTGCTTCTGCGGCTCGGGCAAGAAGTACAAGAAGTGCCATCTGGCCGACGACGAGGCTGCCGCCTTGGCTCCGACTCAGGCGCCTGACCCTGAAGAGATGCTCGCGTCGGGCTGGCGGCTTTTTGAACAGCGCAGGCCAGCGGCCGCCGAGAAGGAGTTCCGGGCTGCCCTTGCTCTGCGGCCCGACTGGCCCGACGCCCTGGTCGCTATAGGCTTGGCGCGCCTGCGCTCGGGCGACCAGGATGCTGCGCGCAAGGAGTTCGACGAGGTCCTACGTGTCTCCGAAAAACTGGCCGCCGAGCTGCGCGAGTCGGGTGCCAAGGACGCCTTTTCCCGCAAGGAGGCGCAGGCGTACCTACGCGCCAGCCACGCTCTCGGGTGCCTGGCCTTCGACCAGGAACGCTACCAGGATGCTCTGGTGGATCTCGAACGCGTGTATGCAGTGGACCAGGGCGCGGTGGGCACCGAGGCCCGTCTCATCGCCGGCGCCGCACTCCTCAAGCTCAAGCGGCCGGCAGACGCCGTGCAGGTTCTGGAGGTGGCCAGCAAGTCAGAAACCGGGGCAGGCCGCGCGTCGCTCAGCCTAGGCCTGGCCCATTTTGTCGCGGGTGATCGGGCTACCGCGCAGGCCGCTATGCTGCAGGCTCTCGCCGCCAATTCCCACTTCGGTGTGGCGCTGCTGGGCCGGGTTCCCGCCCGCGCGGCCAACCTGGGTGCAGCTACAGCCGGCAGCCGCGAGGAGGCCGTGGGCTACGCGCAAACCTTCGGCGATGCGTGGGACAAGGAGGCCAAGAGTTTCTTCAAAGAGGTTCTGGCCGGCCGATCTGCGGACGCCAGCAAGGGTCGTGGCGCTACCAGCGCGCCCGCGGAGTAGTGCGCGTGTCTCCCAAAGAGCCCGCTTCCCCAGTCCCGCAGGAACGTCGCGCCTCGCGGCGCAATCCGATCCAGGTGCGGGTGCAGCTTGCGGACATGGTCAGCAGTTTCTTGGGCCGCAGCGTGGACGTAAGCCGGGGCGGCGTCTTCGTGGCGTCTCCTGAGACGCGACGGGTGGGAACCTTGCTGCGCGTGCGCGTGCTCGGCCCGCGCGGCGAGGCGGTGTTTGCCGTGGGCGTGGTCGTGCGCTGTTTCTCCGACCTGGAAGGTAGCCACGAGGGCAGCCTGTCGCCGGGCATGGCCATCGCGCTGACCTCGACCAGCGAGGCGTGGGATCGTTTTTGGGAGGACGTCCGGATGACTGATGGCGAAGAGGACGAGGCCGGCGACGACGAGGATGAGGCGTGAGCAACAGCGGAGCCTTGTTTCCGGTTTCGTCTGACAAGGCGAACGCCCTGCGCCTGCGTCTGGACGCGCTGCAGATCCAGGAAGAGGACTTGGACGAAAGCTTCGTCCGTTCCGGCGGCAAGGGCGGGCAGAACGTGAACAAGGTGGCGACCTGCGTGGTGCTGGTACATCGGCCGACCGGAACTTCCGTCAAGTGCCAGCAGGAGCGCTCGCAGGGACTCAACCGCTACCTGGCGCGCAAGCTGCTAGCCGATCGGATTGAGGCGGCCCGGCTCGGCCGGCAAAGCCAGCAACAGCAGGAGAGCGAGCGCATTCGCCGCCAGAAGCGGCGCCGCTCGCGCCGGGCCAAGAACCGTATGCTGGCTGACAAGCACGCCCAAGGCGCCAAGAAAGCGCTACGGGCTGGGGTCAGCCGCGACGAATAGACGCCCTCGGACCGGGCAGCCCCGTTAGGGGATGCCGGGGAACGACGAATGGGCAATGTCGAAGTCTTCGAAGAAGTCGACGAGTTGCACCGTGAAGTCAGGGAACGCGGTGACTGTATGCCATTCTCCGCATTTCGAGGGGAAGTAGGTCTCATAGACGTTCAAGTCGGGAAACGCAGAAACCTTGACCTTGAAGTCTGGAAAGAAGCTCACGTACTGCACGTTGCCCCAGAGCTTGATCCCGTTGAAGGTGCAATCGCACTTGATGCGTCCGCAGTTCGCCGGTCCCGCGTCCAAGCTCGCAGTCAGGGTGTCTGCGGTCGCGTCCATCACCATCACATCGGCTGCCGGCCCATCGACCTTCGCCGGGGGCGTGCTTGCATCCATTGGAGTCGCATCGGGCGCGTGCGCTTCCGGGGCATTCGCGTCCTTTGCCGTTGCGTCGACCCCAGCGTCGTTGCCAAGGCCAACTCCGCCGTCCGGTACCGGCTTGGGAGCAGCGCCGTCCATGCTCGCCCCGTCCGAAGCCACCCTCGCCTCGCTAGCCCCAGCGTCCGATCCGCCGATAGTGGCTCGGTCCACCCCGGCATCGACAGGCAAAGTCGCCTCCGGTCCCGTCGCATCCAGCCCTGGCGCATCCAGCCCCTGCGCGTCCAGTATCGGTGCATCCAGCCCCTGTACGTCCGCTATAGGTGCATCCAGCCCCTGTACGTCCGCTATCGGCGCATCCAGCCCCTGTGCGTCCGGTATCAGTGCTCCCGCATCGCTGCTGTCCGAGGTGGCAGAGGCCCCGTCCACCTGCTTGGCCGCATCGACTCCGATGTCGGAAGGATTGGCGCTCTCGCTTGAGCACGACAACACACCCGCCGCGCACGTGACGAGGCAAGGAAGAACAAGAGCAAGGCTGATTTTCATGGCGCCATTATGATGAGGCGCCACTTCGATGCAAGCGCTTCGGTTGCTGAACGAGTGAAACGTGGCCGGGCGGCGGGCAGCAGCTCTACTGCAGTCCTTCCCACATGAGCACGAACGCGCCCGTTCCGTGGTTGTCGTTCACTGCTGTCGGATGGCTGAAATAATCCGCCACAGCGCCCGAGGCGTTTAGGCCCGTGCAAGTACCAGTAATCGTGGTCTGGTTGCTTGCGTTCTTGGTCACCTTCTGCAAGACGCCATCAAGACCCTTCTTAGCCACATCGGCAAAGGTCGCATCCACCAACCCGTGTTGATAGGACCACCAGGTTGCATAGCTATACATCATGCCGCAGGATGTCTCGGTCCAGTTGCTTGAGTTCGTCTCCATGTCAACAACCTGAAACCACCGTCCTGTAGCCGCATCCTGGTGCTTGGCCAACGCGGTGATGAGATCTTTGAGAATCGTCTCTACCTGAGTTCGCCCCGGATCGTTGTCAGGCAGCATTTCGAGGGTCATAACGCATGCCATTACGTACCACCCCATGGCTCGGCCCCAGCTTATTTCGTTGGTCTTGCTCGCTGTCTTCGACCAAGTCGCGACGCCGCTTTCATCATAAGCATGCCAGAGAAGACCGGTCGCCGAATTCTTCAGGTGGGTTGCCGTCACGGTCAGGTTCGTGACGGCTATCGGGTACACCGTCGGATCGTTGAAAACCGTTGCGTAGCGAGTGAGGAAAGACAGGGACATGAATACGCCGTCACCCCAAAGCTGGTGGGCACGATCCGTCCGGTTGGCGTGCCAGAAGGCGCCATCGGCGGTTGTAGGGAAGCCATTGTAGTGCGCCCGAGCCGCGTCCGCATAGGTCTTGTAGCTGGCTTTTGGCGCGAGCTCATAGGCGTCGGCCACCACCACATTGTGCATGAGGTCGTCGAGGCTCACGAAGGCGGTAGGGGTAGGGAGCCAGCTGTCCACCGATGCCGTCAGGAAGTTGAGGTACTTCGCGTCCTTGAGTCGCTTGTAGGCCTTGGAGACCCCGTGCAGCATCAGTCCTTCTGGATACGTGACACCAAGAGTGGTCTTGCCAGCCATCGTCGTGTCGATCACCAACTTGCCCCAGTCGACGCCAGTCTGGGTGATCACCTGCGCCGCTGGACCGGGGCCGCCGATGAGCGTGCTTCCGCCTCCCCCGCCACCTCCCCCGCTTCCTGCTGTGCCGCCGGTTGCTCCGCCGGTGGCCGCGCCCCCAGTGGAGCTGCTTCCCGCCGTGCCGCCGGTTGCTCCGCCGGTGGCTGCGCCCCCTGTGGCGCTGCTCCCTGCCGTGCCGCCGGTCCTTGCGCCTCCGGCCGCGCCCCCAGTGGCGCTGCTCCCTGCCGTGCCGCCGGTCCTTGCGCCTCCGGCCGCGCCCCCAGTGGCGCTGCTCCCCGCCGTGCCGCCGGTCCTTGCGCCTCCGCTCGCACCACCAGTGGCGCTGCTCCCTGCCGTGCCGCCGGTTGCACCGCCGGTGGCCGCGCCGCCGCTTGCCGTGCCGCCAGTTGCACCGCCGGTGGCCGCGCCGCCCGAGTTGCCTACCGTGCCGCCGGTTCCCAAACTCCCGCCAGTGCTGGCTATCGTCGCGCCGCCTGTACCAGCAGACGTGCTTGAAACTCCGCCAGCGCCGCCTGTATTTGTGGATCCTCCGGTTCCCGCACCGCCGGCAGAGGTACCTCCTGTCGCCGCCGGGCTACCGTTTCCTGTAGTGCAGCCAGCGGCAGCACCCAGCGCCAAGAGAATTGCGAACTCTGCGACAATAGAAAATCGTTGGATGGTCTTGGTAAACATCATCATATTGTAACACCTCAGCCTGCATATCTGACAACCATAGCCTCGACTTGAGCTGCAGGGCGTGAGGCTAGAAACCGATGCCGCCGCTGGCCAATTCCACGGGACTCCGATACCCTGACAATTGAGTGACAGGCGATGAAAGGGACGGTGCATCGACTTGCTCTCATTCTTGCGGCGTGCGCGGCCGCGCTAGCGTTGTCTTGCGGCAGCAAGGGGCTTGGCAGAGGCGATGCGGCGTCTGGGACGGACGCCTCGTCCTGCGTGTACGCCGGCACCACCTACGTTGCAGGTGAGGACTTCACCGCAAAGGACGGCTGCAACACCTGTTCATGCGGGGCTGGCGGGCAGGTCGCGTGCACGACCATGATTTGCTGGTCCCCTGGCGAAGCTGGCGCGCCTGGCCGGGATGCCTCGCCTTTCAATGGATGTGCTGCTGCCGACGAGGGTTGCGTGTTGCATAGCGGCGGCATCCTCGCAGTTGGGGAGTCGTACGCTGATGGCTGCAGCACATATTCTTGCATGGTCGGTGGCAGCCTCACGTGCACCGCAGACGCGTGTCCGGCCCCGGACGCCAGTGCCCCGCTAGAATGCTCCCTTCCCACCACGCTGGTATTTGGATACTACGGCCTCGAGGGACGGGACAGCAACACGCTTGATATGTCGGGTACTCTGACCATCACGCTTGCCGTCGGCTCCTGCTCGTGGACATTGCCTCCCTGCGGAACGCCGTGTGCGGTTACCACGGGGACAATCGCCACGGATCTGGCCGACCCTGACGTCCAGTCTGGGTTTGCTGCAAGCTCGACGCCGTTTTACGGTGTCGACTCGACGTCGGTAGATGGCGTGGACTATTCCATCGAGCGGGCCGATGGCCGGACCATTCAGGTGGGTGGCTCATGTTGCTTGGTTTCAGACATGTCATGCCGACCCGTACCAACCGGCGTGCGTCGCCTGGTGCAAGACCTCAATAGCCTGGTCTCGGCCGCGGCTGCCGACCCTGCGTGCAGGGGGCTTTGATCCAGGTTTCTCCCTACGTCCCCACCCGCACCGGGGGCACCGGCTTTCCGACCACCCGCTCACGCACCGCTTGCACCACGTCCAGACCGGTGGCGGCTTTCAGTTGCTCGCTCATGGCAATCAGCTTGCCGGCCAGATCACCGCTGCCACCATTGCCGCCGATTCCGCCCAGCACGGTCAGACGATCCACCTTCAGATCGCCGGCGCTGCTCATCACTATGCGCATCAGCGCGTCCACCTTCTGCATGAGAAACACCTGGCGGGCATTGTCGCCCACCCGACGCCAGCTCGTGGCGATCTCTTGCATGGCAGCCGCAGTGGCCCGGCCTTGCTCGACGATGCGGGCGGCCTCGCCTTTGGCCGTGGCCTCGGCCGCTGCCTTTTGCGCGCGCGCCGGTTCCAGCACGTCGGCCTGCAATTGCCGGCGCACCTGCTCGACCCGCGCCTTTTGCACGTCCAGTTCAGCCTGGGCACGCGCCAGCTTGGAAGCCACTTGGCCCTTGGCCTCGGCCACCATGGCCAGGGCCTTGGTTTGCGCGTCGGTCACCCGCCGGGCCATGTCCGCCCGCAAGGTGCCAAGCTGCGCATCCAGGCGCGAAATCTCAGTCGTTTGATGATTCTGCGCCGACTGCATGGCCGAGTCGGCNNCTTGTTGCGGGCCTCGGCAATGGCCGCGTGCTTCTGCACCTCGGCCGATTGCTTGCGGCCGATGCTGTCCAGGTAGTTCACGTCGTCGGACACGTCCTGGATTTTCAGGGTGTCCAGCTCCAAGCCGATGTGGCGCAGATCCTCTTCGGCTTCGGTAAGCAGCGACTGTGCGAACTTGATCTTGTCGGCGTTGACTTCCTCGGGCGTCAAGGTGGCAAGCACGCCGCGCAGGTTGCCTTCCAGNNAAGCGCTCGATGGCGTTGTCGAGCATGGGCTGCTCACCCGCGACCTTCACGTTGGCGATGCCATGCACATTGAGAGGAATGCCGCCCTTGGAATACGCGCCGGTGACCGCCAGCTCGATCGGCATGTTGGTCAGGTCCATGCGGTCGACCGCTTCAATCAGGGGCCGGCGCACGCGGCGGCCGCCCTTGATGATCTGATAGCCGACCACTCGCCCAGTGGCGAGCACGCGGCGAGCACCGGAGAAGATGAGCACCTCATTGGGTTGGCAGATGTAGAGCAGGCGGGTCATGACGATGAGCAGGACAATGGCGGCGACGACGCCGACGGCGATGAGCAAGCCGATGCTGGTCATGGCCGCACCTCCTTGCCACCCAAGCCCGCAGCGGCAGGCGAAGGTTGGCCCGCTTGCCGTGCGAGCAGCGCCGTGATGTCCACGCCGGTGGTGGAAAAGAGCGAGCGCAGCACCTCGGCCACCGCAGCCGGGTAGGCCGCGGCAAAGCGGGGCAGGGCCTGCCCATCGCCGCCGTCGATCAGGTGCACCGGGCCCAGCTTGATGCGCTGGACGGCGTCCACCACAATCTGGGTGATGTCCTCGATCTTGTTGATGAGGAACATGTCTTGCGCCGACGGACCGGCCTTGGTCCAGGCATCGGCCACCAATCCCAGCGACTCGGCGGTGGCTCGCCCATTCTCTGCGGTCGGCGCGGCAGCGCCGGCAGCAGCCAGGGCCGCAGCCTCGCGCTGGATGTCGGCCGGCACCACCACGTCGCTCTGCAGGCGCAGGGCCTCCAGCTCGCGGCGCACGCCCTCCAGGTCCTGCATCGCGACCGCGTGGGCCGCCAACGCGCCAGCCTCGGCCCGTTCCTCGATCGACTTGGCCTCGGCCTCCAGCTCGGCGGCGATGCGGCGCACGTCATTGCGGCGCTGGGCGATGGTGCGCTCGGCCTCGGCTTCGGCCACTTTCGCGCGCATCTCGGCCGCGGCTGCTTCCTTGGCCGCTTCATTGTGCGCGTTGGATTCGGCGATCTCCGCCTCCTTGACCACCTGGGCGATCTGCCCGCGTCCGATGCTGGCCAGGTAGTTGGCGTCGTCGGTGACATGCTGGATCTTGAGCACGTCCAGGTGCAGCCCCAACTTGGCCAGATCGTGCTCCACTTCCTGTGACAGCGACTCGGCGAATTTCAGGCGATCCTCGTTGACTTCCTCGGGGGTCAGCGTAGCCAGCACGCCGCGCAGGTTGCCTTCCAGGGTCTCCTTGGCCACCTGCTGGATGTCGCCCGGGCCGCGGCCCAAGAAGCGCTCCACCGCGTTCATCACCACCTTGGGGTTCGACGAAATCTTGATGATGGCAATGGCGCGAACCCGCAACGGGATGCCCACCCGGGTGTAGGCGCCGTTGATGGAAACTTCGATAGGGATGCTGCGCATGTCCATGCGCTCGACGGTTTCGATGATCGGGAGACGCAAGGCCCAGCCGCCGGTCACCACGCGATAGCCAACCAGCGAGCCATCCTCGGTGCGCCGGCGCCGGCCAGAAATGACCAGTAGCTGATTGGGACGGCAGATGTAGAGAAAGTGGCTGACTATGCCCAGCAAGATCAGAAACGCCGCGCCGATAACCAAGCCCATAACTGCCGCGGCCACAGGGTTCATCGTTGCATCAGCTAGTTCAGTCATGATTCCTCCCTCCCAGAATCTTGGTTTTCGTCCGCTGTGGACTGCAGAGCCGCAGGGGTTGGCTCGACCAGAGCGGTCAGCCCGCGCATGCCCACTACCAACACGGTGCTTGGTGCGGGAATCTCGGCTTCAATATCGGTTTCTGCCAGAAGGTCGGTCTCCACGCCGCCGATCGACAGACGGATCTTGCTGCGCACACCCCGTCGCAGAGGGAGCAGCAACTTCCCTTCGCGGCCGACGTGGCTGCTGGCCTCAGGCAGCACGCCCACCGCATCGCGGGTCAGACGGCCCAGCGCCCAACTCGCACCCCATCCCGAGCCCAGGCCGCCGACCGTAGCCAGAACCGGAACCAGGGGCGTAGGCGTTCCGCCCAGGGTGAGGGCCAGGCCGGCCAAGCCGAAGAAGGTCACGCCCCACGTCCAGAAGCGCAGGCTGAGGAACGGAAGCCTCGCGGCCCACTCGTGGTGTCCCGCGTGATCCGTGCCGCCGTGGGCATCACCAACATGGGAGTCGCCCACATGGGCATCGCCGCTGTCGCTGTCGTGCCCACCGAACATAGAGGCGCCCAGCACGATGCCGCCGGCAAGAAAACACACGATATAGGCAGAGAGCATGGGCCTGACCGCGGCGAATCAAACCACGAACCGTCCCCACAATCTAGTCCGGACGATAGCTAGTTTTTTCACCACAGAGGGCACAGAGAACACAGAGGTCGGAAAGGAAGAAAGGGTTCGGACCGGACTGAATCAACCCCCTACCTTTCCGGCTCCGTGACCTCTGTGACCTCTGTGGTGAGAAAGCTAGTCTTCCGGTTAGCGCCGCGTGCGTCGACGGATCAGGCAAGCGGCGGTGAGCCCAAGGCCCAATAGGCCTGGCCAAGCGCCGGCATCTCGATCGGAAGCGCTGCTACAGGTACACCCACTGCCCGAGGGTCTGCCAGACTTCTGATCCACCCCGCCGTCGACGGTTGCCTCACCTCCGTCGCTGGCGATAGATATGTCTGAGCCTGCGTCGCCGCCGAGATCCGATTCGACGCTGGCGTGCGCGTCACCGCCGTCCGAGGTTGCGTCGGCGCGGGGGTTGCCGCTGTCCGATGTCTTGCCCTCGCCCGCACTCTCAAGGCTGGCGCCGTCGCGTGCACTCTGGGCCGTGCTGCTGCCGCCAGCGCCGGCGCTGCCGCCGCTTCCGTCGGCGCTGCTACCGCCAGCGCCCGCGTTTCCCCCGCTGCCGGCAGAACTGTCGGGTCCCTGGCCTGGGGCGTCCGCGCTGGTTTCACCACTGTCCGTCGCGTCCCCCGTCTGTCTGCTCTCCCCAGTGTCGGCCCCGTCATTCCCGCCATATGCCCACCCGGTGTCGCAGTCGCCACTGACGTCCGCCCCGCTGTCGCCCGTGGAGGAATCGCGCGCATTGGCATCGACAGAGCCATCCCTCGGTCCTTCTCGGCCGCCGGCCTCCCCGCCAGCCTCGGCATGCTGTCCACTTGCGTCCGCATCGGGAGGCGCACCCTGACACGTTGGCTGGCGAAGCATGGTCTCGCCCTGGCACAGGGTGGTCCATGATCCCACGCCGTCCCCAGGGTTGGTTGGGAATCCCGTGCAGTCCGCGGTGGGATTCCAGCCATTGGCATCGTGGCAGGGCGTGAGATCGATGCCCGATACCTGTTCCGCCCAGGCTACGTGGTAGGGAACGGACTTGTAGGTGGAGACGCGCGGGGTCGCGCTGCCTCCCACGATCGTGGGGGAACCCCAGTCCTCGCCGATGACACGCCAAGTGCCATCTGGCATCTGGAAGAAGAGTGGCCCGCCGGAATCGCCGTAGTATTCGCCATCCTGGCTGGCTGTCGTCACGTTGATGTCGACCTCGTCAGGACTAGCAGTCACGATGCTTCCGCCGATCGATTTCTTGGTCCCGTAGGCGCCCCTGGGGTTGGGCACCGTCACCCCGAAGCCCACTTCCACAACGGCCGCGCCGGTTGCCAGCGCGGACATTTCACAAGGTGCCATGACCGGAACGATGGGGATGCTGGTCACGTCCTGTGCCAGGATACAGATGCCGAAATCGTTGACCGGGTGGGCGTAGCAGCGGGAAACGTCAACGGTCTTGGCCCACTGGTCGCGGGTTTCCCCCAGACCGATTGAGGTGGGATCGCCACCCTCGACCAGGCAGTGTTTCGCGGTCACCACAACGCGAGGGTGGACGAGTGCGCCGCTGCAACCCACCGACTCCACCGGCAGGATGGCCGTCGGCCACTGACAGGTCGTGGCCAGGTTGCCGCCGACGATGGGCAAGCTGGTTTCCGAGATGGGAGCCTTCCTGGAGTGACTCTCACAGCCGAGCAAACCCAGGGCCACCAGGGCGCTGCAAAGAGGACGCACGCCGAGCAGTCTACCGCAAGGAGCACGAACGGGCCTACGCTTGCACGGACATGATGTCACTGGCTAGCCCAGCCAGGGCATTCAGGCTGCAGCGTTGCCAATAGACCGTGGGGCTGGAGAGAAAGACGATGCGATAGCGATTCTCAGCCGGCAGATCCTGCACAGTGCTAATCCACCACGCGAAGCTCTTGAAACAAGTGGAGTCCATGAATTCAAGCCGGCGCACGTCCACGTTCACCCCGGTGAGCGCCTTGCGCTGGGCCTCGGCGTGCAGGCTGCGCACGAACCGGTCCAGATGTCCCTTCACCGTGTGGTCGGCCGTCCCACCTAGCGCGACCTCCATGAGTCGTCCCCTTACGCTTGCTTCCGCACTGAAGTCGTTCTCGCAAACCGCCTCGTGCCAGGGATCAGCCATACTGCCTCCTTGGGGAACGTGACGTCGCTTCCACGAACCGCCGCTCGATTGACGACATACGCGGGCGAGGTTGGATTCGGAGCTCGACGGGGCTGGGTGCGCTGCCTGGAACCACCAAAGTCTCACATCGGCAGCTCCGACGGGGAAACTTGAGTCCTTTCTCCGTCGGGCGAGAAACTACGATGACCAGCCGGCACTGGTTAGCTTTCTGCGGCACAGACCCGACCAGGATATGGACGGCCTCACTGTGCATCGGTCATAGTGAGGCCTGACGTGGCACTGTTGGGCAAACATGCGCAGCGCAGCTAGCCAACGCTTCGGCGCACCTATTTCGTTGATTCTGGCCTTGGTCTTCCCGGCCATGATCGGGGCCGCTTTGGCCTTGGCCTACTATGGGTTCAAGCACGCCGAGGACGTGTCGCGCCCTATCGAGCAGCTCTTCCGCCAGGAATCGCAGGATTTTGCCGACGACCTGGCCAGAGCGGTGGAAGCCCGCATCGACAGGGAGTCGTTTTCGCTTTTCGACAAGATCTCGGACGTCAAGGACGATCCGGCCTCGGCCGACCCCTGCGACATCGATCCAGGCCCCGGAATCGACTCATTTGTCGTTCTCAGCGCTGCCCAAAAGGTGGAGTGCATGTGGCCCAAGCTGCGCGAGCCCCCTTCGCCCTCCAAGCGCAAGGCCGCGCCGGACGCGGCCCCGGTCCGCAACCCCTGGGCAGCCAAGATCAAGAACCTGGGCTGGGCTCAGGTGGGCGTGGGCGACTTCGCCTACCACCATGAGTTGCTTGACGGCGGCGGCTCGGTGTTGCTTGCCTACGCGATGCGACACGCAGAGGATGGCCAACCCTTCTACGTGGTGGCCAGCTTGAAGCTGGACTTCATGGGCAAGCACTGGTCCGAGGAGGAACTGGCGCGACGGCGCAAGAACCGGCGGGTGGCCATCGTGGACGAGAACAACACCCTGGTGGCCGGGTCAGCCTTGGGTGGCCCCGAAGCCCGCCCGGGCGGCCGCTTCTTCTACGAGGGTCCTTTCGGCAAGGCGCTCTACCGATGGCGCATTCAAATGGTCCCGCAAAACGTCGAGGCGTTTCGCGCCCAGTGGGAACGGACCAAGGGGACCCGCCGCCTGCTCATTCTTCTGTCTACCGTCATCATCGGGGTGGGACTGGGGATCGTGTGGCTGGCGGTGGTGGCCGAGCGGCGCGCTTCACGCATGAAGAGCGATTTTATCGCCAACGTCTCGCACGAGTTGAAAACGCCGCTTTCGCTCATCCGCATGTTCGGTGAGTTGGTGGCGACCGGACGGCACAAGGACGACAGCACCGCGCGCGAATACGCCGGCATCATCACGCGCGAATCAGAGCGGCTGTCGCACCTCATCGACAATGTGCTGGACTTTGCCCGGCTGGAGCAGGGCAAGGCCAGCTATAACTTCACCGAGGGCGACTTGGCCGAGGTGGTGGAGCGGGCGCTCGACGTATGCCGCTACCGGCTGGACAAGGAGAAGATGCGACTGGAGACTGCCTTCGAGCCCGAGCTGCCCTGTCTGCACATGGACGACAACGGGATGACGCTCGTGACCCTCAACCTAGTCGACAACGCCATCAAGCACGCCGCGGAGGGGGGCAAGGTGTTGGTGAGCCTGCGTCGAGCGCCGGGGTTTCTTGTGCTGGGCGTGCGCGACTTCGGGCCGGGCGTGCCGCGTGAAGAACACAACCGGATTTTCGAGCGCTTCTATCGTTCGCAAAGGACGCGTGAGCGCAACGTGCGTGGCAGCGGCATCGGCCTGGCGCTGGTCAGGCACATCGTCGAGGCCCATGGCGGCCGCGTGGTGGTGACCAGCCCGGTAGCCGGCAAACCGGAGGGACGCCCTGGTTCGCTCTTTGAGGTATTCTTGCCCGCGCCCGTCGCCGCCGACGCCAAGTCAGGCGCCGCGTCCGTGCAAGCAGCCCCAGCCACAGAATCATGAGCACCAGTCCTTCCGCCAACCATCAGCCAGCGATTCGCCGGCGCATCCTCATCATCGAGGACGAGCCCGACCTCGCGCGCGGCCTGTCCGACGCGTTGGAGTTTGAACAGTTCGAGGTCTTGACCACCGGCTACGGTCGCGACGGCATCAAGATGTTGCAGGAACGCGGCGCCGACCTGGTCATCCTTGACCTCATGCTGCCGGACATTAACGGGTTTTCGGTCTGCGAGGAGATGCGGCGCAGCCACCCGGTGGTGCCCATCATCATGCTCACCGCGCGTTCGCAGGAGACGGACAAGATTCGCGGCCTGGAGGCGGGCGCGGACGACTACGTGACCAAGCCGTTCTCCGTGGGCGAGCTGGTGGCGCGTATCAACGCAATCTTCCGTCGGCTGCATCGTTCGGTTCACCTCGACGAGGCGGTCTCCATCGGCTCGGTCGTCGTCTATCCCCGCCGCCACGAATTGGTGCGCAAGGGGAAGACCATCCCCTTGTCCTTCTACGAGGTCGAGCTGGTGCGTTTGCTGGTTGAACGCGCCGGCGAGCCCGTAAGTCGCGAAGAGATCCTGGAGAAGATCTGGGGCGTCTCAGGCCACAGCCAGAGCCGGGCAGTGGACAACTTTGTGGTCAAGCTGCGCAAGAAGCTAGAGGACGACGCCGCTTCCCCGCGCCACATCGTGACCATCTACGGGATCGGATACAAGCTGGTCGCGTAGCTCGACCAGCAACTGTAAGCTCCCAACATGACCGTACGCGTGCGCATTGCGCCTTCTCCAACCGGCGATCCCCACGTGGGGACCGCCTACATCGCCCTGTTCAACTACGTGTTCGCCAAGCGCCATGGCGGGCAATTCATCCTGCGCATCGAAGACACGGATCGCACGCGCTCCACGCCTGAGTCCGAGGCGGCCATCCTGCGCGCCTTGCGCTGGGTAGGGCTTTCCTGGGACGAAGGGCCCGACGTGGGCGGCCCCCACGGCCCCTATCGCCAATCCGAGCGCGCTGACATTTACCGACGCGAGGTCGCCAACCTGGTCGCAACCGGCGCGTCCTACCGCTGCTTCTGCACCGCCGAGCGACTGGACAAGCTGCGCGCCGAGCAGAAGGGCAAGTCGAACTTCATGGGCTACGACGGGCACTGTCGCGGCCTGGACCCGGCTGTCTCGGACGCGCGGGCCGCCGCGGGCGAGCCGTTTGTCGTCCGCCTGGCTATGCCGAAAACCGGCGAGACCATCGTGGTGGATCGTCTGCGCGGCGAGGTGCGCTTCGAAAACACCCAAATTGACGATCAGATTTTGCTGAAAACCGATGGCTTCCCCACCTACCACCTGGCCAATGTGGTCGACGATCACCTGATGGGGATCACCCACGTCATCCGCGCTGAGGAGTGGCTCACCTCCACGCCCAAGCACGTCGTGCTGTACAGTGCTTTCGGCTGGACTGCGCCCGAGTGGATCCACATGCCACTTCTGCGCAACGCCGACAAGTCCAAGATCTCCAAGCGCAAGAATCCCGTGTCGCTCGACTACTACCGCGCCGCCGGCTTTCTGCCCGAGGCCTTGCTCAACTTTCTTGGCACCATGGGCTGGTCGATCGCGGGCGATCGCGAGAAGTTCACCCTGCAGGAGATGATCGATGCCTTCAGCTTCGATCGCATCAGGCTAGGCGGCCCGGTCTTCGACTTGGTCAAGCTCTCGGCCATGAACGCGGACTACCTGCGCGCCCTGGACGACGACGGGGTGGTGGCGCGACTGCGGCAGTGGCGACTTGCGGATGACTATCTGCGATCCCTGGTGCCGCTCGTGCGCAAGCGCATCCAGCGGCTGGACGAGTTCGTGCCCCTGACCGAGTTCTTCTTTTCCGGCGACGTCGACCATGCACCCTGGCTGAAGGAACTCGTCCCAGCCCATCGCACCGCCACGGAGGTGTCCGAGTGTCTGCTTGGCTTGGTCGAGGCGTTGGATGCCCAGCGCGATTTCTCGCCGCCCGCGCTGGAAGCCATGGCGCGCGCCTTTGCCGAGAAATCGGCGTGGGACGTCAAGGAGCTGTTCATGCTCATGCGCCTGGCAGCCACCGCACGCAAGGCCACGCCGCCGCTATTCGAGACCCTCTCCGTGCTGGGCCGCGACATGACCCGACGCCGGCTGCGCCTGTGCGCCGACTTTCTGAAGAAGTCCAAGCCTTAGTCGCGTGGGGAGCCGGCGAGCTTCGCTCGCCGCGTACCATCGCCAGGGTTTGGCGAGGCCGAGCGCGAGGGCGCGAGCGTAGCGAGCGCGTGTGGTGGGGGAAGGTGCAGGTCCCGAAGTCCCCGAAGGGGGAAGCGAGCGGGGAGGAGGAGGCGGGTGGGGGGCCGAAGGGCGAAGCGAACCCTTTGAGGGTTCCCATGTCAAATCGCCGATACAACAAACCACACAAGATTACAATCGCGCGACAATTGGCGTCCTACCTTCAAGCGCCATGGATGTCCCCGGTGTCCTGACGGCGCTTTATCTCGTGATCCTGCTCGCCCTGGCGGTCTACGGATTCCACCGTTCCCTGCTGGTGTTCCTCTACTACCGGCACCGCGATGGTCAGCCTCAGGCCAACGGCCGCTATGCCGAGTTGCCCGCGGTCACGGTGCAGCTTCCCCTGTTCAACGAAATGTACGTGGTCGAGCGCCTACTCGATTCCGTCGCGGGCATCCGCTACCCGCGCGATCGTTTTCAGATCCAGGTGCTCGACGATTCCACCGACGAGACCCAGGACATCTGCCTGCGCAAGATCGCGGCTCTCAAGCGGCAACTGCCCGATCTGGACATCGAGTATGTGCGCCGCACCGATCGAACCGGATTCAAGGCGGGCGCGCTCGAGAACGGACTGCGCACGGCCAAGGGCGAGTTGGTGCTGATCTTCGACGCCGACTTTCTGCCCAAGCCCGACATTCTGGAGGCCACGGTCAACTACTTCGTCGACCCGGCCGTGGCAGTCGTGCAGTGTCGCTGGGAGCATATCAACCGCGATTTCTCCGCGCTGACCGAGGCGCAGGCCCTCATGCTCAACGGGCACTTCATCATGGAGCATGCCGCGCGCAACCGGTCGGGCCGCTTCTTCAACTTCAACGGCACCGCCGGTCTGTGGCGCCGCGCCGCCATCGTGGATGCCGGCGGCTGGCACCACGACACGCTGACTGAGGACATGGACCTGTCGTACCGGGCGCAATTGCGCGGCTGGCGTTTCGTCTACCTGCCCGAGATCGACGCGCCCGCCGAACTGCCGGTCGAGATGTCCGCCTTCAAGGCGCAGCAGTTCCGCTGGGCCAAGGGCTCCATCCAAGTCGCGCGCAAGCTGTTGCCGCGCATTATGCGTTCGCACGCCACCGTGGCGCAGAAGATTGAGGCGTTCTTTCACCTCACCAACAACTTCGCCTACCCACTGTTGCTCCTCTTGTCGTTGCTGCTCTTGCCGAATCTGATTGTGCGCACGACCCACGGGCTACGCGAAGTGCTGATAATCGACATTCCGCTCTTCTTCGGCACGACCCTTTCCATCGCCTCGTTCTATCTCGCCTCCGAGCGCGAGATCGCGCGCTTGCGCGGGGATCTCTTGCGCACGCCGTGGAGCACGCTGCGCCGCCTGCCCTTGGTGCTGTCGCTCGGGATCGGGCTGTGTGTGAACCAGACGCGCGCGGTAATCGAGGCGATGCTGGGACGCGAGACCGAGTTCGTGCGCACGCCCAAGCACGGCATCCGGGGCAAGCTGGAAAGCTGGTCGGGCAAGCGCTACCGCGCGGCCCGCTCGCTGACCCCGGCCGCCGAGCTGTTGATGGCTGGGTACTTCATGGTCGCAGTCGAGGTCGCGATCGAGCACGGCCACTACATATCAGTGCCCTTCCTGCTGCTCTTCCTTTTCGGCTTCGGCTATGTCGGGACGGTGTCGGCCTGGCAGGCCTGGCTGGGCCAGTCCCTGCGTCGCTTCTGGCAGCGTCCGGAGGGCGCGGTTTCCCTGGTGGCCGCGCCTCTGGTTGTTGCCATGCCCGATTGCACNNTCGGATCGGCCGTCGCGGCCGGCGCGCTCACGCGCGGCCAGCGATCGCCAAGACAGCGCCGCGGTCTGAGCAGGCTGGAAGCAGCTTGCGGCCTACTTCAGTGCGCGCGTGGGAGAAACGCCTGGATCGCCTGGTACCAAACCTGGCCCAGGATGACGTATCCCGCGCTGTTGGGATGAACCTCATCCGAGAGCAAGGCAGTCTTGTAGTTCGCGTTGCTGACGAAGGGGGTGAACATGTCGACCATCGCCACATGTTTGCCGGCGGCGACTCGCGCTTGAACCACGGCCGGGATGCCATCGTTATACGCCTTGATGAGCGCGGTCCTGGCGTCGTCGTTGCTGGGACCGATCTGGGCCACGACCACCAGGGCCTTGGGCGCGTCGGCAATGATCTTGTCGATCAGGTTGCCCAACCTGGTGGGCTCATTGGCAAGATCGTACTGCCACGCAATGTCGTTGGTGCCGATCATTAAGAGGACGATATGTGGGATGGACTTCGCGATCGCCGCATCGGTGACTGACGAGAGGCCCTGCCGTTGGGGAATGGTGTCGATCACAAAGCCGGAGTGACCTTCGTGACTCCTCGGAAAGGGTTTGCCACTGACCGTCGTGGGACCTGACGCCAAGGTACCCACGAAGGTGATCGACTGTGAGTTGGCCACGGCCTGCTTGAACAGCTCGACGCGATAGCCCCCGCCGTCTGACGAACCGGTTCCCGCCGTGATTGAATCTCCCAGCGGCAAGATGGCACAAGCTCCGGTCGAGGGACAGGGGTTGTACGGGGTGC
This sequence comes from Myxococcales bacterium, assembly GCA_003153015.1. Lineage (GTDB taxonomy): Bacteria > Myxococcota_A > Polyangia > Fen-1088 > Fen-1088 > Fen-1137. The sequence continues at coordinate 4,551 of PMBS01000212.1, read as the reverse complement.
CACCACCGGCACCGCCTGTGCCACCATCGCTCCGACCGCCGCTGCCGGCGCCGCCGCCATCAGCACCGCCGCCGCCAGCAGCGTCCGCATTGGTTCCACCGGTCGGCTGCCCACCTGTTGCACCGCTCGCGTCCTGTCCGGCGGTTCCCGCGGCCGCGTCGCTGCCGGGCGCGACCCCTCCGGTTGCGGACGAGCCGCCGGTCGGATTTCGGCCACCCGTGGCGGACTGGCCGCCAGCACCAGCGGTGCTGCCACCAGCACCGCCGCCGCCAGCAGCGTCCGCATTGGTTCCACCCGCCGGCTGCCCACCTGTTGCACCGCTCGCGTCCTGTCCGGCGGTTCCCGCGGCCGCGTCGCTGCTGGACGCGACCCCTCCGGTTGGGGAGGAGCCGCCGGTCGGATTCTGGCCACCCGTGGCGGACTGACCGCCGCTTGCCATTTGGCCGCCGTTCGCCGCCGGCTGGCCAGCACCGCCGCTGTTTCCACCGCTGCGGGAAGGTGTCCCAGTCCCTCCGCTACAGCCGACGGCGGCGAACAGGAACCAAGGAAGAGCAGTCAATGCTGCAACAACTGATCGACTATTCCACGGGAAGAACGACATGTCCCCTTATCTGCCCTCCTGGATATGGCACTCGATCGGCTCGGCCACCCACGCAGCCGAGCCTGGGGACCAGTCCTTGCCGCGAACCCAGCGGACTTGGAATTCGTCGGTCTTCTGCAGCAGGCGCAGCTTGCACCGTGCGGTAAAGCGATGCAGCGAATCGCGTGAGACTTGGGTAGGGGGTTCCTGCGCATAGCGTGCCGCGAGCGCCGGCTGCTGGAAAAGCCCCGGGATGAGGAACATGCGCCGGTCTTCGGTGTAGTAGGCAGCGAGCTGCTCGGCAGGAGCTGGCGGTGCGGGCCAGCGCCGGTCAGCCGCCTGGTACTCGCAGCGATAGCGGCCAAAGGAGTGGTCGGCGGCGCAGCCGAGGTCCTCGCGATCAGAGGTGATAAGCGTGATAGGCGCGTCGATCACGTCATTGCGCCTGGGCAGGTGGCCGCGCAGGCTGAACAGTAGCCAGCCCAACAGAGCCGCGGCTCCCACGATCAGCCACTCTCTTCGCAGGGAAGAGCGGGAGCGCAGGGGCGCCGGTGGCACGGGCGTGCCCGGTGCCTCAGCGCCAGAAGGGGAAGAAGAGTCTTGCATGCAGGGCAGTCTGGGTGAGGGGTAGCTCGCTCCAAATCGGGGCGTAAAAAAGCGTCACCTCGGCCACCAGCACAACGGCGAGCAGGGTGTGCAAGCGGTAGCGCCGGTACATGCGGTCGGTGAGCCCGGCCAAGAGGACCAGCCCGAACGCGTACGACGGCAAGAAGTGATAGATGTAGGAATCCCGCAAACTCGGGATCCAGAAAACGATGGGCGCCGCCCACGCGGCAAGCACCCACAGCAGCGCCCCCGCCCGGTCTTGCAAGAACGAGCGATCGGCCCCAGCGGTGGGAGCGTCGTCTGCCCTCGGCCCTGGCGGCGTGCCGTCGGCCTTCAACAGAGCCCATATCCGGCGCGGCCCAGTTCGGATCACGGTCACCGCCACGGCGATGACCGCGAGCGTGCTTGCCCACCAGAGCAGCGGGTTTCCGAGAGTGACCAGGGTGCGAATCGAACCGTCGATGTCCACATCGCGCCGCAGGGAGATGGGGCGCGTGGGGAGAAACCAGGTGTACCAATGCGAGCTCATCGGGTGGACCACGGTGTACGAAAGGTGATGCGTCACCATCGCGACGTTCTCGGCGACGACCGCGCTGGGCGAAAAGGGGCGTCCAACTAGCCAGAGGGTGAAAGCCGCCTGCGCGTAGAAGACCAGCAGGCCGGTGAGCAAGAGCAGGGGCGTGAAGCGGCGCAGAGCGCGTGAGGCCAGGCAGATGACCATCGCCGTGCCGACGAATGCCAGCCCGTTGAGTTTGAAGGAAGTCGCGCATCCGACGAACAGCCCAGCGAGCAGCACATGCCACCACCTGCGCCCGACCAGCAGGATGGTGATGGAAAGCAGGCTGAAGGCGACGATCATGCCGTCGAGCAGGGCGGTGCGCGAGTAGGCGATGAAGAAGCCGTCAGCGGCGACGAATGCGGCCGCGATCCAGGCCGCGCGCTTGCTGCGAAAGACCGTCCAGGTCAACCAAGCGATGATTGCGAAGTTGCCCAGGCCAAAGAGCAAGGACGGGAGCCGCCAGCCCACTGGCCCGTCGCCGATCACAGCCATGAACGCGGAAATGATCAGCTTGCTCAGCGGGGGATGGTCATTATAGGCATAATGGTGCGCCAGGTAAGCGCGCGCGGTCTCGACGTAGTGGACTTCGTCCCACTTGAGGACCTTTGGATCGTCGAGCCGATGGGCGCGCAGCAGAACGCCGATCACCAGCAGGGCGAACAGCACGGCGAAGAGCGGGGCATCTTCCCCCATGGAGCGGGCGAAATCCCCAAGCGAGCGCCTTAGCCGGGAGGTGAGCGAGCGAAACACAAGAATACCTTGGGCGAAGAAGTGAGCCGTACGATGATGCAAGTGCGGCCGTCTGTCGAGCCCCTGTTGGCGGTCAGGCACTCTTTTGGCGGAATGCCCAGTGACGCGAGAGCAGGAAGTTGACCACCGTGATCACCGCGGTCACGCACACCCAGGTCAATGTGGCAGGAAATCCAAGGTGGTCGACGGTGAGCCCGATCGCGGCGGCGCTCAACAGGCCGAGGACCGCCTGCAAGGTGACGAATCGCGCCGCTTGTCCGGCGATGGGGGCCGTCGTGCTCCGAAACGTCCAGCGCCGGTTCCAGTAGAAGCTCCAGCAGGTCCCGACCGTGTAGCCCGCGATCCACCCGCTGGTCGCCGGGAGCGCCCGGGCGGGAAGCACATGCAGCGCGAGCTGGAAGAATCCGTAGCCCAGCGCCGTGTTGCTCACTCCCACCAGGCCAAAGCGAACGAATGAAGACGAAAAGACTCGTCGTGCGAGCGTCTTTGGTGTCGTTGCTGAAAACGGCAAGCGAGCGACTTGACCATGCCGCACGCGAATCGGCAAGCCGCGGATAGGCTGGAGGCTGTCCAGCCTATTTCGCGACCGGCTCGTTCACTAGCGGGAAGCGATCGCCGTGCGAGCGCCGTTGTTTGGTCATTATCCAGTGGCCGTGGTGGCTCTCCCAGCGCTGCTCCAGGGTGGCGCTGCGTAGGGTAGGGTCGCGTTTTGAGAACCACGCGATGGCGACGGTCACGGTCGCCTCCGACGAACCGTGGTCGAAGTGGATGCTCTTCACCTCGTAGTCGGACATCTCCAGGTCGTTGCCCACCAAATCCACGCGTTCCATGAACAGCCGCTTGTCCTCGGCCGGCATGGTGGCCCCTGCCTGATCCCAGCGCCCCCAACGCAAATCGTCGCTGAACTGGCGGGCCTCTCGCATGAGATCTTCTTCACGTCTTTGCGAGGCCGAGAAGCATCCGGCCAGCCACACCAGCCCCAGCAGAGCAAGTCGGAGCTTCACGATGCGGTTCCTTTCACGCCTGAGACGGCCCGCTCGATTCCGGCCAGATCGCGCCGGGAGCGAACCCCACCGAGGCCAGACCCACGCAAGAGTTCCGCGACCGCACCGGCCTGGCCAGCGCCGACCTCCAGGGCCAGGCAGCCCCCGGGCTGCAGCACCCCTGGAGCCTCTGCCACCAGCCTGCGCACCAGTGTAAGTCCGTCTGCGCCGCCATCGAGCGCCAGGCGCGGCTCGCTGCGCACGTCAGCGGCCAGCCCGTCGATGTCAGCGCTGGGAATGTAGGGCAGGTTGGCCACGATCAGATCGAAGCGGCCCGCAGGTAGCAGGGGCACAACTAGATCGCCCTGCAGAAAGGTGACCGCCAGGCCCAAGCGCTCGGCATTGGCGCGCGCCACGGCGAGCGCGTCGGGCGAAATGTCGGTGGCGAAGACCTGCGCCTCGGGTCGCGCCTTGGCCAGCGCCAAGGCCAGCGCACCTGACCCGGTGCCCACGTCAGCGATGCGCGCGTCCGGACCCGCGACGCGGTCGAGCGCCTCTTCCACCAGGGTTTCGCTATCCGGCCGGGGAATCAGCACGCGCGGGTCGACCAGCAGATCCAGGCTCCAGAATTCCTTGTGGCCGAGCAGGTACGCCACCGGCTCGCCCGCCAGCCGCCGCGATACTAGATCACGGTAGCTGGCCAACTCGGCGGCCACCAAGGGCCGGTCAAAGTGCGCGTAGAGCTCGATGCGCGACATGCCGAACGCGCGCGCTGCCAGCAACTCGGCGTCCAGCCGTGCCGACGCCAGGCCGTGCCTTTCAAAATGGGCCGTGGTCCAGCGCAGGACATCGAGCACAGCCCAGACGGTCTTAGGCGGCGAAGCAGACAAGGTCGGCAGCACATCCGGATTGTGCCCCAGGTATTGCTGGTTGGCGAGAATTGCGGTTCGCTGCAATCCCGCGATAGCCGCAGGAGGTCGTGGTCGTATACGTGGCCGTGGTCGTGTGAACAGTCGGCCACGGCCACGAAAACGACCAGGACCACGTCCACGGTGCGACCAGGCAATGCTGGT
>PMBS01000131.1 GCA_003153015.1 Myxococcales bacterium | reverse complement strand
CCCAAGAACAGCCCGACCCTGCTCTTGCGCAAGACCGTCACCTGGACGGTGGTGGTGCTGGGCTGGTTGGTCGGGCTGACTGCGTTCGGGGCCGGGGTCACGCCCCAGCTCATCCCGCATGTGGTGGAGTCCCTGCCCAATCTGGGCACCGCCATCATCGTGGTCTTGCTGGGTGTCCTGCTGGCGCGCTTTCTCGCCCGTGCCGTGCTTATCAGCGCGGTCAACATGCAGATTCAGTCGGCGCGCCTGCTCAGCCTGGCAATAAAATGGCTGGTGTTGGTCTTTGCCGCGGCCATGGCACTCGATCACCTGAGCGTCGGCGGCGACATCGTTCGTTTGGGCTTCGCCATTCTCTTCGGCGGAATCGTGCTCGCCCTGGCCCTTGCCATCGGGCTGGGTTCCAAAGAGATCGTCAGCCGATCCTGGGAGCGCCAGAGCCAAAGCAAGTCCGAGCCGTCGGACGACGCGCTCAAACACCTGTGAAAGCTCTCAGGCTATTCCCCGCCCCAGTGCACCGCGAATTCGCGATCAGGGACAAAGGGTTGTCGCACGATTGTGTGCGTGGTCTGGCGGTTCTTGGTCTCGCTGTGACTGATGGGGTACGAAACCGTGACTTTGGACCAGTTCGATGGGTGGCGCACCAGGAACACTGCCCGCTCGATGGGGCTTGGCCAGCGCAAGGCCGAGGTGACGAGGTATACCGCCTCGCGCCCGCGCAGGGGCTGTCGGTAGCGCACGTGGAAGGATCGCAGTCCCCACGGCGGCACCTCCACCGGAAAGTCAACCACCACCTGCCCAGGTTGGGTGCTTTGCGTTCTCAGCGCGCGGCCATCCACCTCGACCGTCTCTGGGGAAAGTCGCTTGCGGCTCACCAGGATTGGGTAGGCGATGGCGAGCGCCTGGGACGCGGACGAGGGATTATGGAGGTGATAGGTCGCGTCCACGGTCAGCAAGCCTTTGTGCAGGTCCAGCTCCACACGCTCGGCCGCGAAGCGGACCGCCTCGTCCCGCGTAGTCGGCTTCATGTATGAGCGCCATCGCGACCAATCCTCGTCGGTGAATGAGGGCGGCCGGGGCGTGGTGCCCGGCTCGCCGGTTGCGGCCATGCCCAGGGCCAGGGTGACGTCCAACGACTCGCCAGCAGCCAAGTGGCGCTTGGTCCAGCCCAGATTCAACGCGATCATGCTCTTGTTGTCCAAGGGGCGTCGCGCGTCGACCTCGCGCGCCTCGTGGGCAAACCGGTTGGCGAAGGCTGCAAAGTCGGGGAGGGGAAGCGCGGGGTCCAGGGCGAAGAAATCCGCCTGATTGGAGAAGCCCTCTTCCTTCTGTCCCAGCGCCTGGTTGCCGAGATCGTAGAATCCCGCTACGGTGAGACGCCCAGCATCGAGGACGGTTGCGTTGCGGATCAGGCCTTCGGGGGTCCAACCCACATCCCCGTCCGACGAGGCGTAGAGGCCCAGCCAAGGATCGTCGCCGGTGAAGAAATGGAAACGCACAGGATGATCGCAGCGGTTCTCGATGCGCGTGGCGATGAACCAGGTGAGTGATTCGGCGCGCGTGAGTGCCACCTTGAGGACCCGGTAGCATCCCCCGGCGTTCTCGCTGGCCAAGGCGATCTCGTCCCCGCTCTGCCGCAGCACTTTTCCCCCGCGGTATTCCAGACGCTTGCCGTCCGGTCCGGTGCCGTAGTTCTCCGACCAGCCGTAGGTGTACTCGACGTTCTCGTCCAGGTCCCAGATGGACTCGTCCTGGGCGCAGAACAGGTTGATGGAAGAAAAGCCGCGCAAGGGTCGGCGGGGACGGAATTCCATGCCCGAGCCGTCCATACTGCCGATCACCAAGCCGCCGGTGTAGCCGGGGTACTTACAGTGAAAGCAAGTGCGCAGCTCATCGCCCGAAGCGAGACGCTCAACCACCAGGCCCTTGCCGGTCAGGGGCGACCAATCAACGGTGAAGCGACCGGATGACGGGGTGGCGGGCGTCTTCTGCTGGGAAACCTTGGGGGCCTGCTTTCGCGGCGCCGCGGGCCTGGCCTGGCAGGCGAGGATGGCGGCCAGCGCGAGGCCGAGCAGGCTTGCGCGTGCGGACCTGCGCGGATACGCGCTCATGAATCGCGGCGGCGGCGGAAGAACAGGAGCGCCAGACCGGCGAGAAGTGAGAGTCCCGACACTGACCTCGTGCCGCCGAAGCAGCACCCGGTCGAGCCACCGGCGCTGGTTGTCCTCGCATCGGGGGCGACGGCAACTGGCACATCGGCAGTGGCAATCAGCGCATCAGGAGTGGCGGGAGCGGCTGTCGATGCATCGGGGACGGCGGCTGTTGGCACATCGGCGGTGGCAATCGGCGCATCGGCGGTGGCAATCAGCGCATCCACGGTCGCAATCCGTGTGTCCGCAGTGGCAATCCGTGTATCGACGGTAGCAATCGGTGCATCGGCGGCGGCCAGCGGTGCCTCGGGGGTGGCGATTGGTACATCGCCGACGGAAGTCAATGCATCGGCCGTCTTAATCGGTGCATCGACAGGGAAAGGGAAAATGGGTGCATCAACGTTGGCAATCAGTGCATCAACGGCAAGAATCGACGTATCAGGAGCGGCGGTCGCGGCATCGGAACTTGCGCCCGCGCAGGCCGCAGTGCAGTCCACGCCCTGCACTCCCACGGGATCGGGAATGTTCCAGGGCAACACCGCGGCGTCGCTAGGGCTGCTGTCCGGTGACGGGGCGGCGTCGAACGAGTCGGACGGGGTGACAGTTGAGCTGAGGGTAATGGTGCCTACCGTCGCCCGATAGGTGAGGGGGCCACCCTTGGGCACGAAACAGTCGCAGCACTGAATCGCGCTAAGCTGGACCAGACCACTGCCGGTGTTGGTGGTGTAGGGCCCGGTGACCCAGGGGGTCTGCTTGCTGCCGAAGGTCGCGGCGAGAGTGGGCGGGGAGGTCCCCAAGGGCCCTTGCTGGCCATAGGTGATCTGGACATGCGGTCCGGGCACGGCGCGGGTACGCAGGACCTGGAGCGAGTAGGGGTTGGCCTGGGCGGTGCCCGCGGCAAGAGCGAACGCAGCGATGCAAACCAGCAGTCGCAAGCGAAACATGGTCAACCTCCTTGGGAGAACAATACGAAGGATATCGTAACGCCGAGTCGACGCGACTCCGAAGGGCGACAAATCGCGACATGCATGTCGTGCTTGCGTCTTCACCGGGCCGTCGGCCAAGCACGCCATCTCGCATGGTCTTTTCCTTCTGAACGTGAGGACGGCGGAGATTGGCTGAACCGACAGGACATCAACCAGCGCGTGTTGCGGAAGACTGCCGACCCTCCGAAGGGCTTCCCCCGGCGTTCAGTAGCCGGCCGGGGCTGGGGTCACGCCCCACCTCATCCCCATGTGGTGGAGTTTCTGCCCAACCTGGGCACCACCGTTGTTCTGATGTTGCTTAGCATCTTGTGCGCCTTCACTGGATAGTGATGCCTCCCAGGCTGTTCGAGTCGCTGATCGTGCAGTGGGACAGGTCGAAGATCATGAACTCGATGGCTTTCTCCTGGTTCAGGAACTCGTGATTCAGGCAATTGCTCGGGCTGGCGGAGGGCTTGGGGTCGTAGTAGGGGCCGCTTTCCAGACCGCTGGCCACATGGACGTCAGTGTACGCGAACCGACCGCACTGGCTGTCCTGGGCCGCGCTCACCGGAGTGTTGAAGGTGAAGTAGTCGGCATACCCGGGAATTGAGATCCAGGGCGTGGCCGGAGGATTGATCGTGGCCGTGGCAGCGGGCTTCATCTCGCTTTCGATCGTGATGCTCCCCTGCGGGTCTGCGGTGGCGACAGCGGGCGATGGAGGCTGCAAGGTCAGCCATTGGGCAAAAGCCGCGCCGCTCGGGAACCCGGTGTTGATCGTGCCCGTGTTCGGAGAGCCGATGCTTCCCGAAGCGTCAATCACGCCGCTGGCCGTGACCCAGCTCGCAACCTCGCCGAAGGGCGCAGAGGACGTGTAGTACGGCGCAGCGGCCAGGTTCGTGCAACTGAAAGAACAGGGCTGGCAACTGTCTGCAACGGCGTTGGAGTTGCCCGTGCAGACCGTGGCCATGTCCGCGGTGCAGATGGGGTTCTTGAAGCAGGGTACGCCCGTCTTCGCGGGATCGGTCTTGAGCGGTGGGAAGGAAGCCAACCAGGTCTGCTGGTAGTGCTCGGCGAAAATCTTGCCGCCGGCGTTGGCGTAATCGACCATGGCCTGCTTCGAGGCGTCGCTGATGACGCCCGAGTCCTTGTTGCTTCTTTGCGTCGATTGGCTGCCCTGGCAACCGAGCATGACGATGTCGTATTGCTTGAGATGGGCGGCCGTGTCCCACAGGGTCGTCGACGAAGGCCAGGAAACTGTGCCGGTGAAGTCCGCCGTATCGTCCTTGTACAGGTTGATGGCGCCGGTTCCCGTCGGACCACTGGTGAACTCAGAATCCGCAATACCCATGCGCTTGAACAAGCACTGCAGCCGGTCCGCGTCGCCCACGCTGATCGCGATCCTGGGCAGACTTCCTTGTCCGTTCTGTCCATCGGGACCGCGGCTACTGGGCAAGCTGGTCAGACTCTTGTCGACTTGGTTGTCCCGGCAGGCCACCACCGGAATGGTGACCATGCGGCGCCACTTTCCGATCTGGATGACCAGGGAGATATCGCTGCCGACCGGTACCGGGTTGCCCCCGGCCCAGTCCATGCCCGTGGATGGATCGATGCCGATCTTGAAGCTGCCATCCGGGGCCGTCACGGCGTGGGCCTGGGGAACTGGCGGACCGGCGTAGGTGAAATTGGCGCATGTCGCGCACTGGACGCCGGCAAACGGCATGGGATCCACGACCTGGCTGGGGTTCGACGGGATGTAGACCACGGCCCCGTAGATGGTTCGCTTTCCCGCAGGGTCGTAGACCTTGCCGCTAATGTACGTGTTCGACGCTTGGCCGCTGCAGTCATGCGGGCACTCGCCCTTGGTGAACATGACTCCGTAGTGGGTCGCGTCGCAAACCATGGGCGATCCGCTGCCGGTCGAACTCCCGCCGTCCGGGAGGGGCCCGATGATGCCGCTACCGCCGCCGCTACCGCCGCCGCTGGTGCCGCCGCTGCTGCTGCCGGTCCCGCTCCCGTTGCCACCGGCCGCGACACTGGCCTGATTGCAGGCTCCGCCCGCCAGGGGCGCGAAGCAGAGGAGGCAGACAACTAGGATCCTTGGCCTGGACGCTGACCCTACGCGTTTCATATCCCCCTCCGAGCCGAGATTCGCGTCTTGTAGGTTCATGGCCTGGCTGTGAGTGCCCGATGCCCTCACCATTCTTCGGGAATTTCACCGCCGGCGGCCTACGGCTGCCCGAATTGGGAACCCTGGTGTCGCTTGTTTCAGCGCCGGATGGGCAGCGCCGAATCGCTATCCGACCGACGCGAAAAGCCGAGACCAAGCCGCCTGCAACTCAGGCGCCACCGCGAACAGGCGCGCCTCAATCCCGCTCTCATCGCCTTCGGGTTCGCAACGCGCGACCACGGCCCACACGTCGAGCGTTTGCTTGGGCGTCTCCACCGCGAGCCGGATCATGCTGTTCTCGCGAATCTTGATCTTGCCGACAAAGGCGATTCCATCGCGTGACAGGTAGGTGCCCCGGCAGGGGACGTTGCCGCTGGAACGCAGCAGACCCACGTTCAACTCCACCGCCTTGTGGGGCGGCGCGAGTGCGCTCGGCGGCCGCGCCACCTGGCTGCTCGACGGCGCCGACTCTACTTCGGGAGGCGCAGTGGTTTCGTCAATGGCGCTCACCGAGGCGGCCACCGTGGACAGGATGGTCACCATGTACTCGGCCTCGTCAATCCGTAGAGGTGCCGCCTTCATCAAGTCGCTGGTATTGGGATGGGGCTCCTTATCCAGGGCTTCCACCAACTTGTCGGCCACAGCGACGATGTCCACCATCGCCCGATAGGCGCCCGCGCGCTCCGGTGCGTGGTGGTTCGCGATCACCGAACAAAGCAAAGGCGACAGGTTCCAGCGCTGGGCGGTGACTAGGCCGATCTTGAGGTGCACCTGTTCGGCCGCTTCCGCCCAGCATGCCTCAGACAAGACGCGCTTGTCGTGGGTACGCCCTATGATGTCTTCAAACCCGGCAACCGCCACCACCCGTCCAAAGTCATGCAGCAGCCCACATACATATGCCTCTTCCGCATCAGTCTGGCGCCAATAGGCCAAAGCCCGACAGCACAACGCCGACACCAACGCCTGCCGCCAGACCCGGTAGCGAACCGCGGCCAGCGGCCCACCCTCAACGGCAAAGCCACCCACGCTCAGGGCCAGGGCGATGCGCGCCACCTCGGTGGCGCCGATGCGCATGATGGCCGCCCCCAGGGTGGTGGTGGGCGTGACCCGACGGTAGACCGCTGAGTTGGCGTAGCGGAGCAGGGTTGCGGCCAAGCTCTGGTCCTCACCTGCAATCCGCTCCAGCTCACCAATTCCATAGTCGCCCCGGGCGATGACCCGGCGCAGGCGCACAGCAACCGCGGGGTAGGGCGGAATGCGTAGGGCATTCCGATTCATCATGTCGATGACGCGTGGAATTAAGTCAGAAGCGTCGGTCACTGTGCCGCAGTCTACCCGCGCTGCCGCCGGTCGCAAAGCAACCTGTGCGGAAGAAAGACCTGCTAGCTCGCGTGCTGTCACCTTGCAGACCTCTGAGCCTTGGGTCGATCTTCCGATGTCGCAGCCGCAGTAGCTGCCCCGCGCTCGAGGGTGGAAATCAGCTTCTTGGCCTCCCGTCCTAGCTTGTCCATGCGGGCGCGGTCGAACCCCAGCGTATTGCGCGCATGGCCGAGGGCGGTGTCGCTGGTCACATCGCAGTTGTGACCGCAAATCATTATGCCCATCCCCAGCTCACGGGTCAGCTCGTCGGCCACCGCCACCACGGCGGCCAGCGGGTGTACGAATCCATCGATCACGACATCGTGGTGGTGGCCCAGCACAAGCTGCACGTCGGCGGGCAGTTTCCACAGCCCAGCCACCACGGCTGAAGCTTCCTGGTGGCACTGCTGCAATGCGGTCCCCAGCAGGGCGGGGTCGAAACCCGTTGCGGTTTCCTTCCGTTCGCCAAGCACGATGAGCGCGGCCGCCATTCCGATATCGTGGAGCAGACCACAGAGGAAGGCGTACTCCGAGGCGAGCGAGGTGAAACTGGACACCATGCGGGCCAGGTGCGCGCAGGCCGTGCTGTGGCGGCGCACGATTTCCATCGATTCGGCGTAGGCCTGCGAACGGAAGACGCGCATGTTCAACGACACTTCCCAGGCGATCTCCGACAGGTTGTGCAGACCCAGACGAACTACCGCGTCCTGCAGCGAGGTGATGGCACCCATGGGCGCGAAGGCCGCGGACTGCGCGATCTTGAGCACACGCCCCGCCAGCATGGGGTCCTTTCTCATTACCTCCACCACTTTGGCCGCGTCCACATCCGACTGCCGGGTGAGCGCGTGTACTTCGAGGGCCACCGCGGGCAGAAGCGGAGGCGTGTAGCCGGGCGAGGTGAAATGCGCGCGCAGGCGCGCCGCGAACTCCGCAGCCGATTCGACCAGGATTCCGTCGCTGCTGATGACGTGACGGCCTTGACCGTAGCCAGGGTTGTTGGTGTAGCTCATTGTTGGTGTCGTTTCGTAAATCTTGGCGAGCGGCACTAGCGAAAAAGCATCAGGGCCTCGCCGCGAAGCTTGGGAGCCTCGGCCAGTGTGGCGGCGATATCTCCTTCGCCAAGGCCAGCGTGAACCGCATCCGAGCCATCGGCCAGGCGCTTGGCCGTGGCTCCATCCGTTGGCTTGTCACTGCTGACCAGGGTGTCGATCACATCTGCGACGCGCAGGCAGGCCACTAGGACCGCCACCGAACCTCCTGCCTTGTTGGCACGCGTGGGCTGGTGGTGCCAGGCCACCACCTTGGGCAGAGGACTGGGCAGGCCCCACTTGGCCAAGACATGCCCACCCAGCACCGCGTGATCGTAGCCCAGGAACTCGCGTTCCCGGAGATGGAGCTCATCGGTAGTACCGACGGCGCTCCCCACCAACTGCGCATAGGTCTGGTGGCGGGTCTGCATGAGGAGGAGCTTGCCAATGTCGTGCAGAAGACCCGCCAAGAAGGCGATCGCAGGAATAACCCCGTCGCTTCCGCGGTAGGCCAGCGCGCGCACGATGGCAGCCGTTCCCACGCAGTGCTCGCGTACCACCTTGCCCGCACCCTTGACGTCAGCAAAGGCGGTCATGGCCGCCATGCCGGCGGCCAGGTCGGTCACCGCACGTGCGCCCATCCTGATAATGGCATCCTGGATCGAGGCGCAGGGCAGCCGGGTTTGGAACGCAACCGAATTGGCCACGCGCAGGATGCGGGCGGCCAGGGCTGGATCCTCCTCGATCAGATCGCGCACCTGATCCATCCTGAAGTCGGGGCGCGAGACGCAAGCGATCACCTTCTGCACGACAACCGGAAAGGGCCGCAGTCCCTCCAACTCGGCCAAGTGAGCGGCGAGGCTCTTCGCCGCCTTGGCGTCGGCGGTAGCCGGATCGTCTTCACCAAACCACAGCTCCTCAAGCACCGATTGTGATAGCTTCGCCACGGTTGCCGTCCCCTTTCCTCAATTGGCCGCCACCGAACGGACAGCGGCTTCCAATTGGGCCAGATCGAATGGTTTTTCCAGGTGACGATTGGGCACGCTGTCGAGGAATGTGCGGGCTCGTTCGGTAAAAGCCCCGCCGGTCATGAACAACATCCGCCTCGACAAATCCGGTTTGGACTGGATCAGCTCCTCGTAGATGTCCATGCCCGTCACCTCAGGCATCATGAGGTCGCAGACGATGACGTCGTAGCCGCTGTCATGGCGCAGAAGTTCCAGCGCCTGGCGGCCGTCGTTGACGAAGCTCGCATTCCAGTAGCGGCTGATACAGCGACGCAGCGACGTCCCTAGGGCGGTCTCGTCGTCAATCAGCAGTACGCGCAAGCGACGCTCGTCGGGCACACCCACGTCGTGGGGAGAGAGCGACTTCTCCTCCTCGACTTCGGGGATACCCTCGGCCGGGGGGAGGATGAGGCGCACAGTGGTTCCCGAGCCCACCTGGCTTTCGATGTAGATTTCCCCCTTCAACGCCGTCACGATGCGGTGGACAATGGCTAGACCAAGACCGGTTCCCTTGCCGGCCGGTTTGGTGGTGAAGAAGGGATCGAAGACGCGTGGCAAGACGTCGTGCGGGATGCCCACGCCGCTGTCCTGGATCTGAACGATGGCACGGCCCGCCCGGTCAGTGGTCGTGGAAATTCGAATCTCATTGTTGGGCACGTTGCCTTCCGGGATGGCCTGGGCGGCATTGATGAGCAGGTTGAGGAACACCTGGGCCATGCGCGACTCGTTGGCATCCACCAGAGGCGTTTCGCCGTACTGGCGCACGACCTCGGCGCGGTACTTGATCTCGTTGCGCGCCATACGCAGAGCGGATTCCATGATGGCGCAGATGTCGACCGGCCAGACTCGCTCGCCCCCACCACCAGTCGAGAACGAGCGCAGATCGCGCACGATGTCCTTCACGCGTTGGGCGCCCTCGCGCGCCTCGTGCAACGGCCTGTCCAGGGCTTCGAGCTGGGGCACCATCTCGGCTGCCTTGTGCGCGTCCCCGCTGGCTAGTTGGCCGGAAATTCTCTGTACCTCGCTGGTCACATACTCCAGGTTCATACTCACGTAGAGCAGCGGGTTGTTGATCTCGTGGGCCACTCCCGCGGCCAGGGTGCCGAGCGATGCCAGCCGATCGGCCAGCATCAGGTGGCCCTGAAGCTGCTTGCGTTCGGTCACGTCACGGCAGAGCAGAACCACGGCACGTTCACCTTGAAACTCGGAGAGCAAATAGAACACGTCCAAAGTGGCGCGGCTTCCATCGCGGCACAAGAAGTCAACCTCGGCCGACGGCGCCGGCCGTCCGCTGGACAACATCTCGCGCAAGCGTTCGGCCTGAAACTCGCGATCCTTACCTTCGACCAGATCGAAAAACTCGTGCGCGGTCAGCTCTTCCGCGCTGTCGCAATGAAGCGCGTCCACCGCCGCGCGGTTGGCGTAGACGACGCGGCCGCCAGCGCAGACCAGAACTGGCTCGGGCGCGACCTCGACCAGCCTGACCAATCGTTCGTCGGACTTGGCCGTCACCGCAGCAAGGCGCGTCGTGTACGTCCCGGCCTTGCTGTGGCTCGCCGCACGTCTAAGTGCGTAGCCGGCGGCGAAGCCCAGCATTGAAAACGCTAGCACCCCCGCAACCACCGCTGGTCCCCGCACGACACCAAGCAGGATTGCCGTGGCAAGAAACCCCGCCACTCCAAGAACTGGAGAGAGATAGCGCGGGTTGAGGATCTTCATGGCCTGCATGCTCAGTCTCCTAGTCGCGTGGGGAGCCGCCGGCTCTGCCGGCGGCGTACCATCGCGGGAGGGTTTGGGAACCCTTTCAGGGTTCCCATGTAGATTGTCGTGGGGAGCCGCCGGCTTTGCCGGCGGCGTACCATCGCGGGAGGGTTTGGGAACCCTTTCAGGGTTCCCATGTCAGCAATCGGATCTGCCTTCCCCTAGGTTGTCGGCTCGTCGCCATCGATTCCTAAATGGAGGCGTCAGGATTCCGACGGCCGCCCGGCAATCGAGCACGGCGACGTCCGCGACCAGCACCGATCTCTCGCGTGGATTCAGCCCCATTCGTGCGTCCACGCAAGCCATTGGCGAAATGAGCCGATAAGGTGCATACGATGCCCAGCGTCCCGCGGACCGTGGAGATGTGCACCGGGATGGATACCCGCAACTTGACCGGCGCGGCTGGTGCACCCCCGATCATCGGTCAGACCTTGGGCCAGTTCCGCGTCACGGGGCTGCTGGGCGAGGGCGGCATGGGCCAGGTCTACCGGGCTGAGCATGTGCTGATTGGGCGTAGGGCCGCCATCAAGGTGCTTGCGCCGGAAGTCGCCTCGGACAAAGACGTCGTCTCGCGCTTCTTCAACGAGGCCCGCGCGGTCAACGACATCCGCCATCCCAACATCGTCGAGGTGACGGATTTCGGCCATTTCGGCACCCAGCCCTACATCGTGATGGAACTGCTGGAAGGCGAGACTCTGGAAGAGCGACTGGTCCGGGCCGTCGTTCTCGAGCCAGTGGCAGCCGCCCAGATCGTGGCCCAGATCGCCTCGGCGGTGGGCGCAGCTCATGAGCACGGCATGGTCCACCGCGATTTGAAGCCAGCCAACATATTCTTGTGCCAGCACCCGGACTATCCGGACTTCGTCAAGGTGCTGGACTTTGGCATCGCCAAGCTAACCGCGACTCGCGACCAGGTGAGCGGGCACCGGACCGCGTGTGGCGCCATAATCGGCACCCCGGCGTACATGTCGCCTGAGCAGTGCCTGGGCGACGCCAACCTGGACCATCGTAGCGACATCTACGCGCTAGGCGTGGTGACCTATCAGATGATGACGGGACAACGCCCCTTCGAGGCCGAAGCAGCAGGCCGTCTCATCATGATGCACGTGCAAGCCACGCCGCTTGCCCCCTGTGCGCTCAACCCCGCGCTGCCACCGGCGGTCGGCGCTGTCATTCTTCGTGCGCTTGAGAAACAGCGCGAGCATCGGTTCGCGAGCATGCGCGAGTTTCGTGACGCCCTGTCGGCGGCCGCTGCCGGGGTTGCGGTTGCCCGGACCACGCCGCACCCGCCCGAGGAGACGAGCGCTGGTGGGTTGTCGAGCATCACCCCCGCGTCGACACCGAATCCCATGGGGGCGACCCTGTTCTCTGGCTTGCCCACGGTCTTGGGTGTGACTCCGCCACCGCTCGTGCAGGTGCCAGCCGCTCGCCCTACACCGACCGCACCCGTGCCAACCACGATCACCAAGCTGCCCACGCCAACCCCGACCGCGGAACGAGTCAACAAGCAGGTCCTCGCCGCGCGTCTGCTGGAGATCGTGCGCTCACGCATCCAGCACGACGGCCTGCCGTTGCCTCAGCTTTCGGCCCGCATGCTTCGCTGTCTGGACTTGGCCGCGGTACCCGAGTTCTCGTTCGGCGGCATGGCCGCCATCCTGGCCGAGGAACCACGCCTGGCCGCGCGACTGGTGCAAGTGGCCAACAGCACCGGCCCTGCGCGTCTGGCTGCGCACAACGCCGAACAAGCGGTTCGACGCCTGGGCGCCACCGGCCTGCGCGCCGCCCTTCTGGAGATTGCCGCGCGACCAGTCCTGGAATCGCCCGAGCCACGCATTGCTGAGCTTTTCAAGCAGCCCTGGCACCACGCCGTTGCCGTCGCGCTGCTGACCCAGAGGTTGATGCAAGCGCAAGGATGCGATGACACCGCTGCCACCGAGGCATTTCTTGCCGGGCTTGTCCACGACGCCGGCAAGCCGGTGGTAGGCGCGCTCTTGCTCGACGTCGAGCGCCAGATGGCCAGCACTAAAGGTCGACGCCTAATATCCGATGATGTGATGGTCACATGCGTCGATGTCACCGCAGCGCCGGCTGGCGCGAGAGTGGCGTGTGCGTTGCAGCTTCCCGACGCTGCAGCGCAGGCCATCGAACGCGCCGGCGGCAAAGCTCTGCCCGGCTGGTCCCTGGGCAACGCCATCAGGTTGGCCGACGCGCTGGCGTCTCTCGACGGCTTCCACCTGCGGCGCGAGGACATTGGCCGGGCGCCCGAGGTGGTGGAGGAGATCCGGCGCACAACCGCTATCGACGAGCCGACCCTCGCGCACGTGGTTGCCGGCCTTCGCGACCGCGTGCTTCGCCATTGGTAGCCTCCGTCACCGGGACCGTCGATCGAAGTGTGCTGTTTCACCACAGAGGACACAGAGGTCACAGAGGCGGACTGGAAGAAACGAGAAAGGGTGGGCTTCCCTCCTGTCTGAACACTTCCTTGTATTCCGACCTCTGTGTTCTCTGTGCTCTCTGTGGTGGGAAAGCTAGCCATAGTCAATTGTGGGAGGAAGTAAGTGTCGGTTTGCCGACACCCCGGAACGCGAAACGAGCCGTCGGAAAATCGACGTCTGCTTGCAGTAAGCGCCTGGGTTTCGACCCGTTCGGATTGGATCGGTGGTTGCATCCCTCCCCAGCGTGCAACCCAGGTTCGAGACAGGAATCTCAGACCAAGGTTCTGGTTTCACAAGGCGCATGCATGCCAGCGTACCTAGCGGAATTTGAAGCGGAGTACAGACGACTTGGTACCCAGTCGTTCGTGCGCGCGTATCCCTGGCCGGTTCTTATCGTGGCCGGCATCGGTGGGGTGCTCAAGGGAAACGCGAGCCGAGGTGGCACCATGATCGCCATGAACCTCGACTTGTTGCAGGCGACCGCGCTAGCAGGGCGCGTGTTCCCAGTGGTCAAGGGCCGCAACTCGGAGCGCGGCCCGGTGACCATCGGCCGCACATCGGACAACGATTTGGTGATCCCCGAGTACACTATTTCGACACGGCACTGCCTCGTGGCTCTGGTCGACGGCGAGTACCGACTGACCGACATGGGCACGACCAACGGCACCTTGGTCAATGACGTGCCGCTAACCCCGCGCAAACCATACCGCCTGCAGGGGGGCGAAACCCTGCGCATGGGTCGCTTCAGTTTGCTCTTCCATCTGCCACGTGGTTTCGGGGAGTTTTTGCGACAGCGGACACAGCCACAGGATCAGGGTCAAGACGACTTCGGCAACGAAAACAAGAAGGTCATGTGATGATGTTGAACACGGCTCTCCCCAGTGAATCTGTAGCAACTTCGGATTCGTTCCCTGCCGATCCAGGTCTCATCTACGGTCCCGGCTCGCCCATCGCCGCTATTCGCGCCACTTGCACCCGCATCGCCGCGAGCAATGCCACCGTGTTGCTCACCGGCGAGACCGGGACGGGCAAGGAGGTTTTCGCTCGCCTGGTTCACGCGCAAAGTCCCCGCGCCGACCACCCCTTTGTCCCAGTCAACTGCGGCGCCATCCCCGAGACGCTCATCGAGAGCGAGCTGTTCGGCTATGTGCGCGGCGCCTTCACCGGCGCTGGGGCTTCGCGCCGCGGCCGCATCGCCATGGCTGAGGGCGGAACCCTCTTTCTCGACGAAATCGGCGAGTTGTCGTTGCCCATGCAGGTCAAGTTGCTGCGCCTGCTGCAGGAAAGAACCTACGAACCAGTGGGCAGCTCAACCTCGGTCATGGCGAACTTTCGCCTGGTAGTAGCGACCAACCGTGATCTGGCCCAACAGGTGCGGCTGGGCCGTTTTCGCCGTGATCTCTACTACCGTCTGCATGTTTGCCCGGTTCATTTGCCGCCCCTGCGCGAGCGGCGTGGCGACATCGTTCCTTTGTTCCAGCATTTCTGGAAGCGCCACGGAGAAGAACGGGGAGTCACCTCTGCGGTAATGCGCCAGCTTGAGAGCTACCAATGGCCCGGGAACGTGCGCGAGTTGGAGAATTTGGTCGAGCGCCTATCCGTGTGCGCTCAGGGTCGCATGATCGAGATGGCCGACCTGCCCGCGGCTTTCGTCGATGCAGATGACGGCAGCTTGCTCGATGGCGCGGAGGCAGGCTCGGCTCTTGCGGGTGAAGACTCGCAAGAGATCTGGCCGGATTTCGGTGCAGTGCCTGAGCCGGTCTCCGTGCCCGAACGCAGTGAGCTTCTGGACACTCCTGCTCGACGCGGGCCTGTGGTTCTGGCGCCGGATGCTGAGGAAGCGGCGAGCACGAACGGTGCCGAAGCGCCAGCCACTCCCGTGCCCGCCAATCTCTCCCTGCCCGTGGATCTTCCCAACCTTCTGCGCACATTGGAAGATTTCTACATCCGCACGGCGCTCGAACAATCGGGCGGCAACAAGAAGGCGGCCGCGCACTTGCTCGGCCTCGGCCGCACGACTCTGGTGGAAAAGCTGCGTCGTCGCGCTGCTGACGTGTCAGCTCCGTGACCGGCAAATTTCCTGTCGCGCCAGATCGGTGACAGCAGGAAGCGCCGATTCCACAGACCTGCGACAGCCGCATGTGGTCGCGGACGTAGACGCAGACGTGGTCGTAGACGTCGTCGTGGCCGTGGCCGGAGTGACCACGTCTACGACCACGACCACGGCCACGACCACGGCCACGACCGAAGTAGGCTAACTCGGCACAGACCCTGCATTGCCTGGCAACGCGATGCTTGTCCCGCTCGTTCTCCTTGTGCTGGCTGCCGAGGCAGCCGAAGCAACCCCACGCCTGCCCACGGTGGCTACGGTCGAGCGCATCCTGCTACCGCGCTCCTCTGGGACGGTGACGTTGACGGCCTATCCCTTCAACAAGCGCATCGAACTACGTTCCACCCGCGACGGTGCCGCTCTGGCCACCAAGATCGCTGCGGCAGGCTCGCGTCTTTGCCCGCGCACCCTGGTGGATCGCAACACCGTCATCCTTCGGTGTGTCACGCGCCGGCTTGAAGGCTCGTTGGTCAACGACAAGGGCAACCTCTTCCTGGAAATTTTTGAATTGCGGGGAGTGCCTTGGCGTGGAGACGAAAATCGTATCGACGTCTTCTACAGTCCCCTCGATTTTCATTTCGGCGACGGGTGTCCGGGCAACACGCCGGTCGCGCGTGGTGAGTGTGCCTATCGCACTGGACAATATACCGTCGCTGCGGTGGAGTTCCGCCGCGCCCTGGCCGCGGAAGGCCGCCGCGTGGCCACCCTTCGCTTGGGAGACATAGCGCTGCGGAACCAAGATCCGGTCGCGGCCGCCGGCTGGTATCAGGCGGCCGGACGCGTGGGAGGGTTCGGCCGATTGGCTGCGGTCCGACTGTGTGAGCTGTCCGGCACATGTTTGGGCAAGCAGCGACAGTACTTCTTCGACAGTTCGGCACTGGCCGAGCCATTGCACACTGAGATGCTTCTGCGCACGGCGCGCGTGGCCGCGTACCTGGGTGAGCTGCCGCAGGCCATGCTCGCCCTCCGGCAGGCCATTGAGGCCGCCCACGGTGGCTGCGATGGCAGCACCCTGCTTTTCTGCCGCCAGTTGCTGCTCAAGGTGCTGGAAGAACCGGGAAAGGACGGCGCGGTGGAGGCGCTGGAGACCTACCTGGTCCTGCCTGGCCGCATCGAAGGCCCGCTGGCGTTCACCCTGGTACACGCGGCGGCGCAGAAAGCGGCTGAACTGGGAGCCCCGGTCTTCGCCGGCAACCTAATGGCAGCAAGCGCCCAAGCGGTGGAAGCCGCCGGCCAGGGCCTGCTGGGTGACTTCTTGCTTCGCACCGTGGAATTCTACCTAGTGGGCGGCGATCGCACTCGCGCACGCGTAGTAGCCGAGTTTGCCGACACACGTCTGGGCCGCGACAAGCTGACCGGCTCGCGCTGGAATGCCGTGCTCAAGGAGATGGAAGGAAGCGCTGACGAACTGGCCAACGCTACCGGCACGCGGGTAGTGATCGGCGAGGCCACGCGTGACCTCACCTTGGCCTACACCGCGCTCGCGCGCGCGACCAACGCTCGCCTGTCGGCCGAAGCGGCTGACCACGAGTCAGCGGGGGCGCCATGAATCCTCCGCGTTGGCAAGGACGGCCCTGGCACGCGACTGGCAAGAGGAGACGATAGCGTGAAGATCTTCGACGCAACCCTCAGTCAACTCGAACGCAGCCTCGACGTGCGCTTGCTGCGCCACAATCTGCTGGCCGCCAACGCGGCCAATGTGGACACGCCGGGCTTCCGTCCCAAGGATGTGGACTTCACTGCTGCCATGGTCTCGGTGGAGAACCGTTCACAGAACGGCACCAGCCTGGAGAGCGTGAGCGCGGCCCCTGGTCACATGGAAATCGGCGTGCCTATTGGCAGCGCGAGTGCACAGGATGCCGAGCTTTCACCCAAAGATCTGCCCGTGGTGGATATCCCGTCGAGCAACGCCTCGCTGGACGGGAACACAGTGGACCTCGACCGGACCATGGTGGCCATGGCCGAGAACGCCTTGCAGTACGGCGCCAGTGCGCGAGCTGCCGGTCGCAAACTGGCCATCCTCAAGTATGTCGCCTCGGACGGGACCTAGGAAAGGCAAAGCATGGGAATGGATTTTCTGACAGCCCTGCACGTGAGCGGAACCGCACTCTCAGCCGAG
This sequence comes from Myxococcales bacterium, assembly GCA_003153015.1. Lineage (GTDB taxonomy): Bacteria > Myxococcota_A > Polyangia > Fen-1088 > Fen-1088 > Fen-1137. The sequence continues at coordinate 7,935 of PMBS01000131.1, read as the reverse complement.
CGGGTGCGCGTGAATTTGGCCTCGTCGAACTTGGCCAACGCCGAGACCACCCGCGACGCCAGCGGCAACATGTACCGCCGGCTCGATCCCGTGTTCGAATCTATGCGGCTCGGCGATGCCAGCGAGATCGCGCCCGACGCCACCGGGCCCATGGGTGTGCGCGTATCGCGCATCGTGGCCGACAGCGGTCCCGGCCGCAAAGTGTACAGCCCCGGACACCCCGACGCCGACCCCGACGGGTTTGTCACCTTCCCCGATGTGAATCCGGTGCACGAAGTAGTCAATCTGCTCTCGGCGTCGCGCTCCTACGACGCCAACGCCACCGCGCTGGAGACGCTCAAACAGATGGCGGCCCGCGGCCTCGACATCACGCGATGAGGAACCACTGCTGACGGACAACAACCATGCGCACCGAAATGGACATCGCCTTTGCAAGAATCAATGGACTGGATGGGGCCGAACCCGCCAGCAAGCAAAACCCCAAGCCGGCGAACGCCGCGGCTTTCGCCGGCGAGCTTGATCGCGCGCTCGGCGAGGTGGACAAGCTACAGGTTGAAGCCGACCAGCAGGCGGCGCAAGTGGCAAAGGGCGCCGGCAATCTGCATGAAATGGCACTGGCGCTGGAGAAGGCCGACGTGGCCATGCGCCTGGCGGTGCGGGTGCGCAACAAGGTGGTGGACGCCTACAACGAGATCATGCGCATGGGCGTGTAAGTCATGGATCAACTCGGCAAGATGCTTCGCGGGTTCCCCCGGCGCCTGGCGGAGATGAACGCGGGGGCGCGGATGCTTCTCGGCGCTTTGGTTGGCCTCGCGCTCTTGGCGGGGGTGTTGGTCAGCATCCTGGGCAGCGGCGCCACCTATCAATATGCGTTCACCAACTTATCGCCCGAAGACGCCTCCGAGGCCGCGGCCGTGCTCAAGGCGGCCGGCATCCCCTCCCGCAGCGAAGCCAACGGTGGCGCGCTGGCAGTTCCTGCTTCGCAAGTCCACGACGCCCGTTTGCTGTTGGCTTCGCAGGGCTTGCCCCGCGGGGGTGGCGTCGGTTTCGAGCTGTTCGACCGCAGCGACTTCGGCGCCTCCGAGTTCACCCAGCGGGTGAATCTGCGTCGGGCGACCGAGGGCGAGCTGGCGCGCACCATTTCGCGCCTGCAGGCCGTGCGTTCGGCGCGGGTGCACGTGACTATGCCGGAAAAGGGCCTGTACCGCGATGACGACCGGCGCGCGGCTGCGGCGGTGGTCCTCAACCTGCAGCCGGGCCGATCCATGCACGAGCGCGAGTTGGCCGGGGTCCGGCATTTGGTCGCCTCAGCGGTCCCCGGACTTGACTCAGACAGCGTCACCGTCATGGACCAAAAGGGCACCGTGCTGTCAGGCGACCATTCCCAAACCGGCAAGTTGGTTGCGCAGGAGCGCGAGATCGAGAGTGCACTCGAACAGCGAATCGCCGACGTGCTGGAGCCGGCAGTGGGGCGCGGTGCCGTGGTGGCGCGCGTGACGGCGAATCTCGACACCACCGAGATCGAGACCACCCAGGACAGCTACGACCCCGATACCGCCACTGTGCGCAGCGAGCACAAGACATCGGAGAGCATCAGCAGCGATGGGAGCAACGGCACCGGCGTGGCGGGCGCTGCCGCCAACCAACCCATGGCTGCCACCGCCGGTGGCAGTGCGGGCGCCACCCGCGCGCAGACCAATCGCGAAGATGAAGTGCGCAACTACGAAATCGCCAAGAAAGTCACGCGCACCGTCGCCCGCGCCCCACGCATTGTGCGTCTGTCGGCTGCCGTGGTGGTGGATGGCGCGAACGGCAAGCCGCGGCCAGCGGAAGAGGTGCGCCGTCTCGCCGATTTGGCCAAGCGGGCCATGGGATTCGACCTTCAGCGGGGTGACCTGTTCGAAATCTCCAGTGCGCCCTTTGCCAAGGTCGAGGAGGCGGACGTCAAGATCTCCTTCTGGGAGCGCCCCGAATTGTGGCGCGCGGGCAAGATGCTCGGCTGGGCGGCCCTGGCCGTCGTCGCTCTGTTGATCTTCGTCCGTCTGCTTCGTCGCACGTCATCGGCCATTGCGCTGCTCAAGCCCGGCACCCGGGTGGGCGATGTGGACATGGCCTCGATGTCCTCGTCGGGCGAGAGCTGGAAGATGGTGTCCGGCGACAGCAGCACCGCGCTCCGCGAACGGGCGCGCGAGGTAAGCAAGACCGATCCCGGCAAAGCCGCCCATTTGCTGAAGGCCTGGGTGGACGCCGACATCGAAGCGAGCCACGAGGCCGCGGAGAACGCACATGTCTGACGCTTCTGCAACCACAGGATCAGGTTCGGTAGCCGGGCCGGGCGCCCAGCGGGCAGCGGCAGTGCTGCTCGGACTTGGGCCGGAAGTGTCGACCCAGATCTTCAAGGCGCTCGACGAACCTACGGTGCGCTTGATCGCGCTGGGGGCGCGCAATCTGCGCAAAGTGCCCACCGCCATCCCGTCGGCGCTCTCGCGTTTCGTGAAGGTCATGACCGGGCTCGATGCCGAGGCCATCGTGGCCGACAGCCTCTTGCGAGAATCCGCCGGTAGGGCTCTCGGCAACGATGTCGCGCGCCGGGTGTTCGAGGATCTGCCGCCTCCCTCGGTGGCGGCGGAAGAGGGCTTCACCATCATCTCGAATGCCGATCCTGAAGCCCTGGCGCTCTTGCTCTCGCGCGAGGAGCCGCAAACCGCGGCTGTCGTACTCGGCACCATAGACCACTCTCACGCGCTGGCTGTGCTCAAACACATCCCGCAGGGGCAACATCCGCAAATCCTACGCCGACTAGCCGCCCTGGAAACCGTGGCGCCCGAGGTGCTGCAGGAGGTGGGGCAAGCCATATCGCAAGAACTCAGCTCCGCCGTGCCGGCAAATACGCGAAAGCTCGACGGGCGCAACACCGCGGTGAACCTGCTCCGTTCGGTGCCGGCGGCCCAGCAGAGCGAGGTGGTCGGCGAGATTGAGAAGGACGACCCCGAGCTGGGAGCGGCCCTGCGCTCACGCCTCTTCACCTTCGACGACCTTGTTCACCTCACCGATCGCGACCTGCAGGCCCTCATTCGCGAGATCGACATGAGCCAGCTCACGGTTGCCCTCAAGGGTGCGCCCCCCGCGGTGAAGGAGCGCTTCCTCAAGAATATGTCGACCCGGGCCGGCCAGATGCTGGAAGACGAGATTGGCGCCATGGGTCCGGTAAAGCTGGCTGCGGTAGAGGCGGCCCAGGCCGAGCTGGTCAAGACTGCCTTTGGTCTGGCCGAGCAGGGTCGCATCAGCATCGTCAACCCCACGGAGAGGATGGTCTGACACAATGATCGCGCGCAACGGAGAAGCCCCCACCCGTCGCCCCACCTTCATGGGTCGGCTGCCCAGCCAGCCGCAGGTAGAGCCGGCCGAGTTTGGAGGTCCCGCGCTGCGCCGCTCATCGACAGCTTCCGCGGCCTCCGCGTCCGAGCACCCAGCGTCCCCCACTGTCATCGACATGCAGAGAATCGCCGATGAAGTCAGCGAACGTATAGGCAGCGCAGCCCAATTCTTGCGCCAAGCGGCCGAGCGGCTAGCCGCCGAAGCCCGCTCCGACGCGCTGGAGGTGGGCTTCATGGTGGCGCGCCGGATCCTGGAAACCGATCTGACCGCCAATGTGGAGCACCTGGTGGGGCTGGTTCGCAGTGCGATTCGCCGCTTGGGCGAGTCCCGCCACATCAAGCTGCAGCTTTGTCCCGAGGATGCTCGCCTAGTCGAGGAGGCGCTCAAGCAGGACGGCGCGCAGGCCATTTCGTCGGTGGCATCCGCCCAGATCGAAGTGATTGTGGATGCATCCCTGCAGCGGGGTGACTGCGTAGTCGCGGGCGATCTCGGCACGGTGGACGGCCGTATCAATACCCGCATCGAGGAACTGCGCCACGCGCTGCAGGCGGGAACCTGGGAGGAAAGCTCGTGAGTCTGCTTGCGTTGCAGGAGATCCGTAACCGCCTGGCCCACGCCGAGCCCTGTGTGCTGGCTGGTCGGGTGACCCGCGCCTCAGGCATCGTGGTGGAGGCGGCTCTGCCCCAAGTGGCGGTGGGGACCTCGTGCGAAATTCAAGCCGCGGAAGGCCGCCTGGTCACGGCTGAAGTGGTCGGCTTCGCCGGCTCCCACGCCATCCTGATGCCGTTTGGCGACGTGCGGGGCATCGGTGAGGGTTGCCCGGTGGTTCCCCGCGCCAGCGCCGGCGAGGTCGTGGCGGGCGAGGCGCTGCTCGGACGGGTGGTCGACGCAGCCATGCGGCCGCTCGACGGCATGGCCGCCCCGCTTGTGCACACGCGCGTGCCCCTGCACGCACCGCCCCCGCCGGCCATGAGCCGGCGGCGCATCAGCAGGCCTCTAGTGCTGGGCATTCGTTCTATTGACGCCTGCCTGACCTGCGGCGAGGGCCAGCGCATGGGCATCATGTCGGGGCCGGGATTGGGCAAGAGCGTGCTCCTCGGCATGCTCGCGCGCGATGCCGATGCCGACATCATCGTGGTGGGGCTGGTGGGCGAGCGCGGCCGCGAGGTACGTGAGTTCGTTGAGCGCGACCTGGCGCAAGGCCTGCGCCGTTCCGTGGTCGTGGTGGCCACCGGCGACGAGCCGCCTTTGGTGCGTGTGCGTGCCGCCATGGCCGCTACCGCGGTGGCCGAGTACTTCCGCAACCATGGCAAACGCGTACTCCTCCTGCTCGACTCGCTCACCCGAGTTGCGATGGCACAGCGGGAAATCGGGCTGGCGGCGGGCGAGCCTCCCACAGCGCGCGGCTATCCGCCGTCGGTGTTTGCCCTGCTGCCGCGCCTGGTGGAGCGCGCCGGAAACGTGGAGGGCGCAGGCAGCGTCACCGCCATGTACACCGTGCTGGCCGAAGGCGACGATCTCACTGATCCGGTGGTCGATGCGGCGCGTGCGTGCCTGGATGGCCACATCGTACTGGCCCGCAGGCTGGCCCAGCGGGGCCATTTCCCGGCGGTGGACCTGCTCGGCAGCGTGAGCCGGGTGATGAACGACGTGGTGTCGGCGAGCCATCGCGAGCTGGCGCAGGAAACGCGCGAAGTCTTGGCCGCCTACCGGGAGACAGCCGATCTCATCGAGGTGGGCGCGTACGTGGCCGGCACCAATCCGCGCGTCGACCGAGCTCTCCGTTGCATCAACGAACTCAACGCCGTACTTCGCCAGGCTCCGGAGGAGCGTTTCACTCTTGAGCAGACCCTGGCCGACCTGAAGCGCGCGGTGGAAACGCCAGGCCCCGCCGCGGCCTCGGCAAAACCGGAGCCCCATGACTAGTATGACGTTGCATCTCTGGCTGGTCGTGGCCAGCGCGGTCGCCGCGCCTGGCAGCGGCCCCACGCTGCCCGAGAGCCCGATGGTGGCTCCCCCGGCAGCACCGTCGCCGTCGGCACCGCCCTTGCCGGCGCGGCCCGGCCTGTCCCCAATCGAGCCGCCGCCCATCTCAGGCGGCACTGGCCGGCCCAATCGCGCGCCCATTGCAGAACCAACCCCCGCTGCGGGAGAGCAAGTCGCCCCGGGCGAGGCGCGCGTTGGGGCACAGAAAGCGGAAGCGAGCCTGGCCGGGACGGCGGCATCGCCCCGACACAGCACTGGCAAGTCCAAGAGCCCGCGTGCCACCGCGGTTGCCGGGCGCGGCGTTCCTCCTGCCCTGCCCAGCTTGACCACCACCGCACTCAAGAACGAGCTGCGCCAGACGCTGTCTGCACCGACGGAAGTGGTAGCGCCGGTTTCCGATCGGACGCGTCTCGAGCAGTTGGCGTCGGAGATCAACCAGGCGCGTGAGGCGCTTCGGCAAGAGACGGCCCGTCTGGAGGCGCTCATCAAACAGCGTGGTTCGTGTGACGGTGAGGTTCGCAGCCTGCCGAGCGAAAGCGGCCCTTCTGCCGCTATCACAGCAGCAGCGGCAAAGGACATGGCCCGCGAGCAGCTCGAAAGCGTGTCCAAGACGATGAAGGGCATGAAGCCGGAACAGGCCGCGGCGGTGGTGTCGCGCTTGGATCGCCGTTTGGCGGCCGAGGTTCTGCGTCGTATGCGGCCGGCCGACGCCGGAGCTGTGATGGGGTACCTCAAGCCGGAACTGGCTGCGGAGTTGGCCACCGAAATTGCGACGCGCAAGCCAAGCCCAGCCAAAAAGGGAGCCCTATGAAAGTTGCCGCCGCTGCGATCGTACAGGCTGAGAACGGCCGGGGTTCCCCTGGCCCCGGCAGTGCATCCCATCACGGGCACGACGGCAGCTTCGCCCGAACGTTCTACCGGTCGATCTGCAAGGGGGACTCCCCCTCGCCCGCTTCCTCGCCGGAAGCCACGCGGGGAACGTTGTCGGACGAGACCTCGGTGGCAATGCCATCGGCCGAGAATGTGGCGATGAGTGATGGCACGCGCCTGGCGCCCAGCTTTGCCACTCCGGCGCAGGTGCCTGAGCCCGCCGCCCCCTCCGCGGGCTTCGCGACGGACAGTCCACCCCTTCTCCCCTCACGTGCTTCACACGCGTTCGTCGCGACCACGGTTCCCGGGGCAACGGCCGTCAGAGCGAGGCCCGCTCGCGTCTTTGCCATCCCGCCGGAGGCACTTGCGCCTGAGCCCGCCGCCCCCTCCGCGGGCTTCGCGACGGACAGCCCACCCCTTCTCCCCCCACGTGCTTCGCACGCGTTCGTCGCGACCACGGTTCCCGGGGCAACGGCCGTCAGAGCGAGGCCCGCTCGCGTCTTTGCCATCCCGCCGGAGGCACTTGCGCCTGAGCCCGCCACCTTCTTCCGGGGCCTCGCGACGGACAGCCCTTCCTTCCTCGCCCCGCCTACTTCGCACGCGCCCGTCGGGCCCACGGTCCCCACCGCGACGGTTGGCGGAGCAGGGCCCGCTGGCGTCTCTGCAATCCCGCTGGCGGCGTCTGCGCCTGAGCCCGCCACCTTCGTCGGAGGCTTCGAGATGGACAGCCCTTCCCTCCTCCCCCCGCTCGCTTTCCACGCGTCGGTCCCGACCACGGTCCCCATCGCGACGGCTGGCGGAGCGAAACCGGCTCCTGTCTTTGCGACGCCGACTGTGGCATCTGCGCCTGAGCCCGCCACCTTCGTCGGAGGTTTTCGGACGGACGGTGCTTCCCTCCTTCCCCCGCATGATTCGTACGCGCCTGTCGCAGCTACGACGACGCCAACGCTCCCTAGGCCGAGGGCCGACGGAGCGAAACCCGCTCCTCTGTTTGCGACGCCGCTCCCAGCATCTGCGCCTGAGCCGGCCACCCTCTTCGCGGGCTTCGCGACAGACAGCCCACCCCAACTCCCCCAGCGCGCTGCGCGCGCACCCGCCGCGACCACGGACGCGGTCACGCTCCCCAGAGCCAGCGCAGCCAGGCCAGCTCACGTCTTTGCGACAACGACAGCACCACCTGCGTCTGAACCGGCCACGCTCTTCGCAGGCGTCGGCACGGACAGCCCACCCCAACTCCCCCAGCGCGCTGTGCGCGCGCCAGTCGCGACCACGACCACGGCCACGACCACGGCCACGGCCACGACCACGGCCAGGGCCCCCGCAGCAACAGCCGGCCGAGGAAACCTAGCTCGCGCGACAACGACAGCACCACCTGCGCCTGAGTCAGCCACCCCCTTTGCGGGCGTTGGGACAGACAGCCCACCCCAACTCCCCCAGCGCGCTGCGCGCGCGCCAGTCGCGACCACGACCACGACCACGACCACGACCACGGCCACGACCACGGCCACGGCCACGACTACGGCCACGGCCCCCGCAGCAACAGCCGGCCGAGAAGACCTGGCTCCCACGACAACGACAGCACCATCTGCGCCTGAGTCAGCCACCCCCTTTGCGGGCGTTGGGACAGACAGCCCACCCCAACTCCCCATGGGCGTTAAGCGAGGCCTGACGGAGAAATCTGTGACCCCTTCTCCCCGGTCC
>PMBS01000079.1 GCA_003153015.1 Myxococcales bacterium | reverse complement strand
CAGCACGACGAGCGCGTCCGGCGGCAGGTTGAGCAACGGCGGTGCGACCAGCACCGTCGGGGGCACGCAGGCGACCGTGATCGTCCCGCAAGGGGTTTTCGTGCCGACGGGCAACCCGACCGTGACGAGGACCGACCACACCGCGACTTTGCTGCCGAACGGAATGGTGCTCATCGCGGGCGGCGCTGGCGATTTCGTCGAAGTCGGCGCGAGCGCGGAGCTGTACGACCCAAGCACGGGGATATTCACCGCCACCGGCAGCATGGCCGAGGCAAGGAGTCAGCACACCGCGACGTTGCTGCCGAGCGGGAAGGTTCTCATGGCCGGTGGGCTCAACACCTGGACTGGGGTACTTGCCGCGGGGGCAGAGCTATACGATCCAGGCTCCGGAAGGTTCACCGTTGTTGCAAGCATGACCGTGACAAGGGCGAGGCACACAGCCACGATGTTGCCGAACGGCCAGGTACTTTTCGCCGGTGGAGCCAGTATCGGGCCATATCTAGCGAGTGCCGAGCTATACGACCCCAGCGCCGGAAAGTTCACGGCTATCGCCGGCATGACCGTGGCAAGGGCGAATCACTCGGCGACCCTGTTGCCGGACGGTAGAGTCCTCATCGCCGGCGGACTCAGCGACGGCGGTTTCCGGGCGACCGCCGAGCTGTACGACCCGCGTGCCAGGACATTCACAGCCACCGGCAGCATGGTTGTGGCGAAGGCGAACCACACGGCGACCCTGTTGCCGAACGGGTGGGTACTCATCGCCGGCGGGGAGTACGTCGCTAGCGGGATCGGGAGCGGGATCGGGCCAACCGGGGAGGCAGAGCTATACGACCCAGAGGCCGGGACATTTGCCGCCACTGGCCGCATGACCGTGCCCAGAGTTTGGCACACGGCGACGATGTTGCTGGACGGGAAGGTGCTCGTCGCCGGCGGAGAGAAGGTCGACGGGGTTCTCGCGAGCGCAGAACTATACGACCCAGAGGCTGGGACATTTGCCGCCACTGGCAGCATGGTCGTGCGCAGGGAGCGCCACACGGCAACCTTGTTGCCGGACGGGAACGTGCTCATGGTCGGCTTCCACTGGGCTGCTGAACTGTACGGCGCCGGTGCTACGGGCGGTGCTCCCGACGCAGGTGGTTCGGCAGCGACCGGCGGCGCAGTCTCAACTGGTGGTGTTCCGGCCTCTGGCGGGGCAACCGGAACGTCTACAATGACATTGGCCGAAGCTTGTAGGAAGAATTGCGCCCTTGCGAGTGGGTTGCCCACTTGCTCCACCACAGAAACTGTGTGCGAGCAAAACTGCATGACTACGTACAACAACACGTACGCCGTCAATCCGGACTTGGGACGGCAGTATACGGAAATGATGGTTTGCCTCGCGACCAATGTCACCTCGGCCTATGACTACGTTTGCGCGAAGCCATACCGCGCTTTGAACAAGTGGTCGCCCGGCCCCTACACAACGTGTGAGGGGCTCATTTGTGATTGGAACTGCGCCGACGGCACACTCGGGAATTTTGATCCCTGGGTGGACATCAGGTGTTGTTGCGCGTGTGTCTGATGAGTGACGCCTATCTGAATGCCATGCTATACGAACACGCGCTCCCCTTCCGCTTGATCCTGCACCCGGGGATGCCAAGGAGGGTTCCGTGAAGCACCAACCGTCTACCACCCGCTACGACAGCATGGCCTACCGACGTAGTGGGAAGAGCGGCATCCGGCTGCCGGCTCTTTCCCTTGGTCTCTGGCACAACTTCGGCGGCGTCGATGTGTTCGAGAACAGCCGCGCCATGGTTCGCCGTGCCTTCGATTGTGGCATCACCCACTTCGATCTGGCCAACAACTACGGACCACCTCCGGGCAGCGCGGAAGAAACCTTCGGGAGAATCTTGCGCAAGGACCTGCGGCCCTATCGCGACGAATTGATCATCTCCAGCAAGGCGGGCTGGGACATGTGGCCCGGGCCCTACGGCAACTGGGGCAGCCGCAAGTACCTGGTGGCCAGCCTCGACCAGAGTCTTGCGCGCATGGGCCTGGACTACGTGGACATCTTCTATCACCACCGCCCGGATCCCGAAACGCCGCTGGAAGAGAGCATGGGCGCGCTTGACTTCATCGTACGCAGTGGCCGCGCGCTGTACGCGGGCATCTCTTCCTATGGCCCGGATGACACGCGCAAGGCCGCACGCATTTTGCGCACGCTGGGCACGCCCTGCCTCATCCATCAGCCCAGGTACAGCATGTTCGACCGCTGGATCGAGAATGGCCTGCTCGAGGCAATGGCTGGCGAGGGCATGGGGTGCATCGTCTTTTCGCCCCTGGCCCAGGGCCTGCTGACTGACCGCTACCTCGCGGGTGTGCCGGAGGGCTCGCGGGCCTCGAAGGCTCATGGATTTCTCAAAGTCGAGCACATCACGCCTGAGCGCATCGCCAAGGTGAAGCGCCTGGCCGCACTGGCGCAGGCACGCGGTCAGACCCTGGCTCAGATGGCGATTGCCTGGGTACTCCGCCACCCCGCTGTCACCTCGGCCCTCATCGGCGCTAGTCGGGTCGCTCAAATCGACGACGGCGTGCTGGCGCTTCGCAATCTGGCCTTCTCCAGCGAGGAGTTGCAGGCCATCGACACGATTCTTAGCGGGTGATTGCTCTTCTGCACGAAGACCGTGTCCACCATATCGATAGCTTGGGGCGGGATGCAGTGATAGTTGACCGTGCCCGGATTGGCGAAGGTGAAGGTGAACGCGCTCCCCCCATGGGGTAGCGGGCGAATCCACTAGAACTTCACGACCTTCTGACTGCCATCGTAGGAAACCAACTGGTCGGGCTTTGGCGTGAGATCCATTCCCACCCCGCGCCCCTCACCCACCACGACAATGTGGAAGCTGCGCTGCTTTTGCATGCCGGGGAAACTGCCCTTGCGGTCCTCGATGAAGAGCTGCCGCTTGCGGTTGTCCCACTGGAAAGCGATGGTTGCGTACACGCCCTTTTCGTAGTCGTAGTTGTCTCCCTCATCCTCGTAGAGGGTGAACTGGCCATCGGCTCCGGGGTAGATGCGCAGCTCGATGGGATCTGCGGGCTTCTCGGCGGTGTATTGAATGGTCGGCCCAAGCGGCAGGATGGAACCGGCCCTTACCAACAGCGGAATCTTGTCGATGGGCGCATCGGCCGTGATGCTGGTGCCGCCGAGCATGGTCTTGCCAGTCCAGAAATCGACCCACGAGGAACCCGCGGGAAGGTAGACCTTGCGGGTCTTGGGCCGCGCTTCCACCACCTTCTCCTTGGCATACAGATCCGGCGTTCTCCAATAGAGCTGGGCCTTGACCGCCCCCGGCGTGGGGTTCTCGATCTCCATGACCAGATCGTAGGACCGGCCCGCCTGCAGTTCGAGAGGCCGCGTGTAGCGCTCCAGGGTGGAATCGGAAAGGAAGGGCAGGGGGGTGCCATCCAGGAACAGGCGCCGGGCTCCGAAGCTTTTGACGTGGAGCTGGTGCGGACCGGATTGGCTGGGCACCAGCTTGCCTTCCCAGCGGATCGAGAAAGTGCTCTCAGTGGCGTAGTCGGGACGGCCCGTGTACCACATGAGATCGATCTGCGGCTCCACGCGCACAAGCGAAGGAACTTTGTGGTCCACATCCTTGGAGTAGGTGACCGTGACGCCCGGCTGGCCATCCTTGGTGCGCAAGTTGGCCGTGGGAACCAGCACTGTGGGTTCTGGCGGACGGTGCACCATGTACTCCGTCACTGGGCAAACCATGATCGAAGGGCCGAACAGGAACTGGTCATCGATGGCGAAGGTCTTCGCATCCTTCGGAAAGTCCATGGGCAGGCCACGCATGATCGATTGCCCTTGGCTGGTGACCTTCCAGGCCTGGGAGTAGATGTACGGCAAGAAACGGTAGCGCCACTGGTCGGCCTTCACCAGCGCATCGGAAAACTCACCGAATTCCCAAATCTCACGCGGGCCTTCGGAGCCGTGGGCCCGGAAGATCGGACTGAAGGCACCGAGCTGAAACATGCGCGTGTAGAGTTCTTGGTAGGCGGGTTCCTTGATGCCGCGATCGAAGACGCCGTTGTAGCTGCCCAGGACAAAGGCGCCAATATCGAAGGTCCAGTAGGGGATCCCGGCCATGGAGTGATTGATTCCCGCGGAAATCTGTTTGCGGTAGATTTCCCAACTCGCGCCGATATCCCCGGACCAAGTGGTGGCGCCGTTGCGCTGCTGGCCCGCAAAGGTGGATCGGGTCAGGATGTAGGCCCGCTGGCGATCGTTCTCTTTGCGAAGATGGTCATACAATGCGCCGGTGATCATCAATGGGTAGGCGTTGAGATAGCGCGCCCAGGAGCCCAGGTGGTTGTTCTCCACCCGTTTCATCTCGTACTCGGAGGATTCCTTGCTCAGGGCATTGATGATGTCCGGCTCCGTGGAATCCAGCCACCAGCCATCGATGCCCTTGGAGTAGAGCCCCCTCTTCAGATACTTCCAATAGAGGTCGTTGGCTTGCGGATTGAAGGCATCGTAGAACTTGAACCCAGCCCAGCCCGTGGGCTTGAACAGAAAACCGTTCTTGTCCATCTCCTTGTAGAGCTTGCTGTCGGGCCCCAGTCCTCCCCAGATGGAGATCGCGAGATGGAAATGGAGACTGTGGAGCGTCTTCATCATTTCGGCCGGCTTGGGGTAGCGCACGGAATCCCAGATCATGCCGCTCCAATTCCGCACGGTGCCCCAGTAGTTCCAGTCCTGGATGATGTTGTCGATGGGAATCCCGCGCCTGCGGTATTCCTTCGCCACTGCCAGGACCTCGTTCTGGGTATGGTAGTGCTCCTTGCTCTGCCAGTATCCGTAGGCCCACTTGCCGTACATGGGGGCGGCACCGGTGAGAGTGCGGTAACCCGCAATGGCGCCATCGATGTTGTCGCCTTGGATCACGTAGTAGTCTAGGTTGTCACCGATGTCGGAGGTGATGGTCAGCCCATCGGGCCCGTCCTTGAAGATGGTCTTGGAGGTGTTGTCCCACAGAAGTCCGTAGCCCTGGGTGGAAACCAGAAAGGGTGTGCAGGCCTGCGTGTTGGCTTGCACCAGGGTCACTGAGCGACCCCGGTAGTTCATGTACCCATCCTGATGTTGTCCAAGGCCGTAGATGCCTTCTGCGGCGGTGAGCGTGAATCGTTGCCGGAGGCTGAAGCCCTTGTCGCCGCTGAATTCCACGGGAGCGAGGACAGCCTTCCCACTCTCCTTGAGTAGGATGTCGCCGGAAGCGCGGAGGAAAACGACGCTGCCGTCCTGCTTCGAGATCCGGACTTTCATGGCCTTCGAACCGAGCGAGAGCGCCGAAGACGTCTCTTCGGATTCGAGCTTCAACTCCGGTGGCTCGTTCTGGATCACCACCAGACTCTTCTTCGCCGGAGAACCTTGGGGCAGCCACTTGCGCACCCGCAGGGTGTTCTCGCCGTAGAACTGAACCTGGACGTTCAGGCCCGGCAGCTTGACCACCGCGCCGTTCCGGACGGGCTCGGCCCGTCCCCAGACCATGGTTTGCAGCAGGCAGGAAAACAGAAGGATCGAGGTCGCACGAAGGGTCATGGGTTCACCTCAAGAAACGCGCTATCATAGGACAGCCTCGAACAAAATGGTGTGTCCATAGTCGGCTTGCCCGGGCATAATCGCACCATGCAAAAGCACGGTGTGGTCCTCATGGTGACCTTTGCCCTATCGGCCGCAGCTTGCGTCTCGGGCGGCGGACCGCGCCCCGACCGGCTCTATCCACCCACGCCGCAGCCTCTCGGTCCGGAGCAGGTTTCCACCCTCACTGGCTACGTTCAATTCGTGGACGACAAGGACGTCTTGTCGCTCGGCGGGTACTTCGAGCTCTTACCCGGTTGCCACATCATCGGCACGCCATCGCACTGGGGCGAACAGTCGCCCGGGGGCACTGCCGTCGTCTACGCGACCACGGGGCGATGGACCTTCGCCTTGCCGATGCGGGCGGGCCATCAGTATCGGATTGAAGTTAGCACCGGCGTGATGAAGGCGCGGACTAGCTCTCTCACGATCAAGGGTTACGAGGGCGACCTTGGTGGCAACAAGACGCGCGAATTCGAGCCCGCCACCAGCCTGAAAGACATCGAGGCCTGCTACAAGGAAGCGGGGGGATCTTTGCCCGCGCCGAAGTGATCGATGGCGATTCTCACACTGCCCTATTTCTCCGCTGCAATCTGGTCGAGGTAGATGTTGAAATCCCGCGGCGTGGTGCTCCATGTGGACAGCCGGAACTCCCAAACTCTCTCCCAATCGAACTGCGCACCTTCACTGCGGCTGAGGTCGGCAATGGGGATGGTTATCTTGTGCCACTTGCCGTCGTCGAACCTCCCGTCGTACTTCTGAACCATCGCACGGGCAGTGGTCTTGTTCCCGTTGCTGCATGCCAAACGGACTTCGACGGTCCGTGGGTCCGGAGCGGCGTCCGCAGACTTCGGTTCGACGCGAATCTGGAAGGTCAGGCTCCGGTACGACCTGAGGTTCGTCCCGGCCGTCGGGGGCCACCAAGCGAACCAGTTCCAGCTCGCCCCGGCCCAGCCAGACCCTGCCGCATGGAACTCAAGGCCCTTGGCTGCGTCGTCGTTGATTCCGTCGACCCCGACGCCCAATTTGGCGACAAGCGTCGCCTGGCACTTCGGCTTCGAGTCGCAACTTGCCCAGCTCTTGCCACCGTCCCAAAAGTCAATGCGCCCGTAGCGGCCGGTACCCACATTCCGAGGGCGAATTCGGGCGCCGTCCCAAATGACAAGGGGTTGCTCGTCGGTAGCCGGCTGCGCGGCGACAGTCGCCTCAACCGACCTGCTCAGGCCTGGGCGAAGACATCCGGCCAGGGTGAGCGATGTCCAGAGAGCAAACGACGCGATTCGGATGCCGCTATCCAATGGTGTCACGGCTCTCATCCTTGCTGGAGAAGTATGGACGACGGCCGCGGTGAGAGCCACTGCGCTTTCTGGACTCGCGTCGCCGGTGGAATTGCCACCAGATCCGAGCCTCTCCCCATCGGCCCCATCGGGGCCGACGCGCGAAGCCCGCTAGCCAGACAGCGAAGCGCGAGGAGAATGAAGCACGATCGGGAGCAGTTTGGCGAAATGCTGGAAATCTGTGTCGGTCGTCAGAATCCCGAATCGTCGTCGTGCCGCTGCCGCGCAGATTAGAAAGTCCGTGTTTGAGCCCTGAACGCCTCTTGCTCTGCATCGGTTGAAAAACGAAGCAGCTTCCTCGTAGTCCTCCGTCTCCAACGCGATGTCCGGGAACGCGCGAAGGTATCCGCGCAGCGTTTCGTACTGCTGCTCCTTCTGCACGCCGGACAGCAGCTCTTGCCTGACCGGTCCCATCATCGCGGCCCGGCCTTCCCGAACTAGCTCGGCGAGTTCAAGCGCCGCTACGGCTGTCGACGACCGTTGTCTACGAAGGGCCAGCGACCAAACCGAAGTGTCGATGACGATGTTCATGAGCGTCGGCGCTGCTGCTTGTAGTCGTACTTCGGATCAAAGTCGATCTTGCCAAACAAATCCAGAATCCTAGCCTGTTTCCTGCGCTGGACGTACTCCTGGAGAGCCTGTGTCACGGTGCTCTTCTTTGTCCGCTGGCCTCCCACCCGGAGGGCCTCGTTCAGCAGCCGTTCATCGATAGCAAGGTTGGTTGCCATGTGTAGAAGTTTACACATATCGAGCTGTGGCGCAAGGCTGGCTCAGCCGTTGCAACGGACGTGGCCGCGGCAGGGACATCGTGCAAAATCGAGCGGGCAACCCGGCGGCGCCCGCGCTGCTGAATCCTGCCCCAGTCGCCTCGGCGCTTGCCCCAGGGGAATGTCGGGAGATCTCGCTCAGCAACTGTTGGATCCTCAGGCAAGCCGTGGTACCACGGCCGCTAGTATTGTCGCGTGGGGAGTCCGCCGGCTTTGCCGGCGCACCATCGCGGGAGGGCACGGAAATCCTTTGAGGGTTCCCATGCGAAAATTGTTCCAAGGCCCAGAGGATTTCAATGCAACACACCTTCCGGTTGGCTCTCTTTTCATTCTTCTTCACCTGCTTCCTGGCCGTATCGTCGGCCCCTCCAGCCCTGGCCGGCGGATACAGGAACTTCCGCGTGGCCGTGTACTGCGTAGTGGACGCCGCCCAGCGGTTCGCCGACGAGAAGGTTCTACAAGCGGAGTTCGACCGGGTCATGGCCCGGGTCAAGTTCGACAAGGTGTATTTCGAGGTGTACCGCAACAGGCACTTCGCCGACGAGGCGAGCTTGGACAAGATCAAGAGGTTCTTCACCGACCGTGGCGTGATCGTGGAGGGCGGATTGACCCTCGCGGCGGGAGGCAGGGGAGGGCAATTCGGCACCTTCGATTTCGAGAAGCCCGAGGACCGGGCTGAATGCAAGAAGGCCGTCCAGATCGCGGCCCGGCACTTCGACACGGTCATCTTGGACGACTTCTTCTTCTACACCAGCAAGTCCGACGCCGACATCGCGGCCAAGGGCAAACGGTCGTGGACCCAGTACCGATTGGAGACCATGCGCAAAGTGTCGACCGAGTTGGTGCTTAAGCCGGCCAGAGCCATCAACCCCAAGATCAAGATAATCATCAAGTACCCCAATTGGTACGAGCACTTTCAGGGCCTGGGGTACGACCTGGAAGAACAGGCCCAGTGGTTCGACGGCATCTACACCGGCACCGAGACTCGCGACCCCTACGTGACCGACCAGTTACTTCAGCAGTACGAGAGCTACGAAATCCTGCGCTACTTCAACAACGTCCGTTCCGACGGCGGCAATCGGGGTGGATGGATAGACACCTTCAGCCTCCAATACGCAGATCGCTACCCCGAGCAACTGTGGGACACCCTCTTTGCCAAGGCACCCGAGATCACTCTGTTTAGCTGGCACCCGATGGCGGCTTTGGAAACCATCGACCCCGGAGATAGGGACGCGTGGAAGAAGAAGCCCACCAGCTTCAACTGGGACGACATGGTGAATTCGTACAAGCCGCCCAAGGGTGAGAGCGCGGCCCCCAACTGGGGACGCGTGGCGGGCTGGTCGCTGGAACAGGTTGACCGGTGCCTGGGCAAGCTGGGCAACCCCATCGGCGTGAAGAGCTACAAGCCCTTCCAGTCCACCGGCGAGGACTTCATCCACAACTACCTGGGCAACATCGGCATTCCCATCGAACTGACGCCGAAGTTCCCCAGCGACGCCGACATTGTTCTGCTCAGCGAGAGCGCCAAGTTCGACCGCGACATCGTGGCCAAGATGAAGAAGCACCTCGCCTCAGGCAAGAACGTCATGGTGACCTCGGGGCTACTCAGGGCCCTGCAGGACAAGGGAATCAAGGACATCGCCGAGGCAGAGGCCACGGGCCGGACGGTGTCCATCCGCGACTTCATCGGCGGCTTCGGGGCGGGCAAGGGCGCCAGCCTCAACGACCCCAAGCATGACAAC
Organism: Myxococcales bacterium; assembly: GCA_003153015.1. Lineage (GTDB taxonomy): Bacteria > Myxococcota_A > Polyangia > Fen-1088 > Fen-1088 > Fen-1137. The sequence goes on along the minus strand of PMBS01000079.1, from coordinate 532 downwards.
CCGGCTGTGCTCGTCCCGGAGATCCGGTTCTTCACCAACGACATGTGGGCGGTCGTGCGCGGGGTGGCGGCCGCCAGGGGCTTCCCCATTTTGCTGATGAACCACTACGCGAAGGGGATCTTCTATGTCCTCACCATACCGGAGAACATCTCGGACCTGTACAATCTCCCCCGCGGCGTGACCAGCGCCATCAAGGCCCACCTGCAGCAGGACTTCCCGGTACGCATGGACTCGCCGGCCCAGGTGGCCCTTTTCGTTTACGACAACGGGGCGTTCGTGGTCGAGTCTTTCCGCCACGACGATTCGGAGGTGACGGTTTCGGTGAAGGGCGATCATGTGAAGCTGAAAAATGCGCTGACCGGGGAGGTGCTACGCGAGCTGGTCCCCGTGTCCGAGCCGAAGGAGAAAAACCGCTTCTTCCGCGACCAACCTATGGGCCCGACCAGGACCAACTTCAAGATCGCCGTTCCTCCGCATTCCTACCTGGTGTTCACGACCGAAGAGTAGACACCGTGACAACTTGGCGAAGGAC
>PMBS01000356.1 GCA_003153015.1 Myxococcales bacterium | reverse complement strand
CCCTGGTGGTGACCGTCCTTCTCACCAAGGTCATCCCCACCTTCGAGAAGATGTTCAAGGACTTCGGTGGCGGCAAGCTGCCAGCGCCCACGCAGTTCGTGATCGATCTCTCGTATACCCTGCGCAACTATCTGCCCTACATCATCGGCGGTGCCATTGCGTTTTTCATTGGGCTCCGACTCATTCTCCGCACGCGCAAGGGGCGCCTGGCCTTCGATAGCATGTTGCTCAAGTTGCCCATCTTCGGTGCGGTGCTGCGCAAGACCGTGGTGGCGCGCTTCGCCCGGACAATGGGAACCCTGCTGGCCTCCGGCGTTCCCATTCTTGATTCCATGGAGATCGTGGCCAAGACCGCCGGAAACGTGGTCGTGCACGATGGCATCATGTTCGTGCGCGCGCGCGTCTCGGAAGGCAAGGATCTGGCCACGCCGCTCATGGAAACCGGGCTCATGCCTCCCATGGTGGTGCAGATGATGAGCGTCGGCGAGCAGACCGGCGCGCTGGATGCCATGCTGTCCAAGATCGCGGATTTCTATGAGGATGAAGTGGACGTGGCCGTGGCCTCCATGACCCGCATGCTCGAGCCCTTGCTCATGGTCTTCCTGGGCGCGGTCATCGGCGGCTTGGTCATCGCCATGTACCTGCCGATCTTCGAGATGGCCGGCAACATCAAGAGCGGCTAGAGCGCCGTATGGGTGAGACCGAAGACCGCGCCGCGCCCGAGACCATGTCCTTGGGCACCGCGGCCGCGTGGGGCAAGGCCGCGGCCGCGCCGGGTGCGCAAGGCCGACCCGAGGCGCTGCGAACTGTCACCTACCTGATGCTCGTGCGCACGGCGCTGGCGACCGTGCTCATGTTGTCGGTGGTCATTTTGGCCCTCACCCTGGGAAGCCCGGATACCCTCTCAGGTCCCTTCGGGCGGTTCGTGTTCGCCCTGCTGGCAACGACCTACGTGGCCACCCTGGCCTACGCTCTCGGGCTTAGCCGTATCCAGGATCCGGTCCGCTTCGCCGATGTCCAAATCGGCGTTGATCTGGTGTTGGTCACTCTGCTGGTCCACGCCACTGGCGGCGCCCAGAGCGGATATACCTTTCTCTACCTCGTCGATGTCGTAGCAGTGAGCCTTCTGCCCAAGCGCTTTTCGCCGGGCAACGTGGCCGCCGCGAGTGCCTTGCTTTTCGTCGGGATCTCGCTGCTCGGCTACCTGCGCATCCTGCCGCCCATCACCGGGCAAACGGTTTTCCCCTGGGACCTGACCCTGGAAGAGCTGGTATTCCGTTTGGTCGTCTATCTGGCGGCAGTGGTCTCGGTGGCGGCTCTCGGCATGAGCCTGCACGCCAAGACCCGCGAGGCGCGTGAGCGTCTGGCCCGGCACGAGCGGATCGCCGGCGATCTGGCCTCGCTGCACCAGAACACCATTCGCTGCCTGTCTTCGGGCCTCACCACCACCACCCTGGACGGATCCATCACCTCGATGAACGACGCGGCCTGCGAGATTCTCGGCATCAAGCCGCCCGCGCCTTTGGGGCAGCGGCTTGATGCATTGATCCCGGGCATGGCCGCGGTCATGGCCGAGGAGCTCTCGCTTGGACGGGTGATTCGGCAGGAGGTGGAAGCCGTGCACGCAAATGGGTCGCCCCGATGTCTGGGGGTTTCCGCTACCCCGCTGTCCGATCACACAGGCCAGACCGTGGGCCGCGTGATTCATTTCCAGGATCTGACCGAGCTGCGCAGCATGGAGGGAGCGGTGCGACGGTCCGAGCGCTTGGCCGGCATCGGCCGGCTGGCGGCCAATATTGCGCACGAAATTCGCAATCCCCTGGCCAGCATTTCCGGTTCGGTCGAAGTCTTGCGCAAACAGCCCGGCACCGACGCCGAGGCCCGACAGCTCATCGACATTGCCGTGCGCGAGGTGGACCGGGTCAACGGCCTCATCTCGGGGCTGCTCGACTACGCCCGCCCGCGCACCGAGGACCGCCAGCGCTTGGATCTGGGCGAGATGATAACTGAGATCGCCAAGGTGTTCGAGCAGGAGCGCCGATCTGCCGAGGTCCGCATCGTCGTGGACGCGGAGCCGGGGGTAGCCATCGAGGGCGCGTCCGGACAGTTGCGCCAGGTGTTGTGGAACCTCCTGCGCAACGCCGTTGCCGCCATGCCAGGGGGCGGTCGCGTGGGGCTCTCGGTTTCGCGTCGCGATCGAAGCAATGGCAACCCCGAGGCGGTTCTGTCGGTGAGCGACACCGGCATCGGGATTCCCCCCGAGGATCTCGAACACATTTTCGAGCCGTTCTTCTCGCGTCGAGTGGACGGCACCGGCCTGGGGCTTGCCATCACGGCACGCATCGTGGAGGACCACAAGGGGACCATCGAGGTGGCGAGCGAGGTGGGCAAGGGCACGACCTTTGTGATCCGCTTCGCGGCTGCGACGTGACAGGGGCATAGTCATTTCAAGCGCCACTTTTCCTTCACCAAGTCGCATCCGCAAAATGGGCATACGCCGAAGCGGGCCCGGCGGCGATGCGGGTTGCTCCCTACGATGGCAGAGATGGCTTGGCCAACAGCGCGAGGTGCACGCCAGAGACCCCAGTTTTCGCCACGCTTTCACGTAGCTTCACTGCATGTTCGTCCGCATCCTCCCTGCCGATCGGCGGCGCTGCCGCGGACTGCCTGGCCAGTTCGATGAAACGCCGC